>JBPCVX010000188.1:0-2819 GCA_051010095.1 Hyphomicrobiales bacterium | reverse complement strand
CTATTGGGGTTGGTGGATTGCTTGGTGCCCGTTTGTAGGTATGTTTATCGCCCGTGTTTCAAGGGGACGTACAGTCCGCCAATTCTGCTTCTGTGTCCTGCTGGTGCCGGTATCGGTCGTAGTGTTGTGGATGGGTATTTTTGGCGGCGCGGCAGCTGGCGTGGATCTGTTTTATAAGGCCGGTGTTCAGGAAGCGGTGCAGGCTGATTATGCATCAGGCGTATTCCAAACTGTCGCTGGCTTTGGATACGATTTCCTGGTAGCGCCAATCACCATACTCATCACAATCTTGTTGGTATCCTGGTTCGTAACGTCATCGGATTCGGGCACGCTAGTGACATGCACCATGTTGTCCATGGGTGATGAGCACCCACCGGTTAAGTTCCGCATTTTCTGGGGCATCACGTCTGGTGTCGTGGCTGGCATATTAATGCTGGCGGGCGGGCTAACGGCGTTGCAAACCGCATCCATTGTTGCCGGCTTGCCGATCTCCATCTTATAGATGTTGGTGATGTATGGCACTGCGAAAACCTTTCATGAGGATTTCCCAGCGCCCAATGTGGCAGACAGCCGCGAACTGGAATACTTGAACTGATAACAAAACTGCGCGACCGTAGATATTCCCTGCAAAGAAACTTGGGCCGGAAAATTCTCCGGCCCATTTTCATTAGGTCAGTTTCTATTCGTCATTAGGCGCAATCGGAACACTCGCTCACAGCGGAATGTTATCATGTTTCTTCCAAGGATTTTCTTGGGACTTGTTGGCGAGCATATTGAGTGCTCTTGCAACCCGTTTACGGGTCGAGTGAGGAGAAATAACTTCATCAATATATCCGCGTTCAGCGGCTACAAATGGAGAGCAAAAGCGATCTTCATAATTCTTGGTGTGAGCAGTAATTTTTTCTTCATCGCCTAAGTCTTTCCGGAAGATGATTTCCACCGCACCCTTTGCACCCATAACCGCAATTTCAGCACTTGGCCAAGCATAATTCACATCACCGCGAATGTGCTTGGACGACATCACATCATAAGCCCCACCGTACGCTTTTCTTGTAATCACAGTGATTTTCGGCACAGTTGCCTCAGCATAGGCGAATAACAATTTTGCACCATGCTTGATCAAACCGCCATATTCCTGGGATGTGCCCGGTAGAAAGCCTGGAACATCAACAAGCGTGATAATCGGAATACTGAAGCAATCGCAAAACCGCACAAAACGTGCTGCCTTGCGGCTCGCGTCCGAATCCAATACACCCGCGAGCACCATTGGCTGATTTGCCACTATGCCCACGGTTTTGCCTTCAAAGCGTCCAAATCCCGTGACGATGTTTTTTGCGTAAGCTTCCTGTATTTCAAAAAAGTCGCCCTCATCCACAAGCTTGGAGATAAGTTCCTTCATGTCATAGGGTTGATTTGGATTTGCGGGAATGAGTGTGTCGAGTGACATCTCCTCGCGTTCAGACGAGTCGAAGCTCGGCAACTCTGGAATTTCGGACTGATTGCAAGACGGCAGGAAATCTATGAGCCTACGCATTTGCAGCAACGCTTCGACGTCATTTTCGTATGCGCGATCCGCAATGGACGATTTGGTTGCATGAACACTTGCACCGCCAAGCTCTTCAGCAGTCACTGTTTCATTCGTTACAGTTTTCACGACGTCGGGACCGGTGACAAACATATATGAAGTGTCTTTCACCATGAAGATGAAATCGGTCATTGCTGGTGAATAAACGTCGCCGCCAGCACAAGGGCCCATGATGAGCGAAATTTGCGGTATCACGCCTGAAGCCAGAACATTGCGCAAAAACACATCACCATAGCCTCCCAGCGCGGCTACCCCTTCCTGAATGCGTGCACCACCAGCATCAAACAGGCCGATAATCGGCGCTCGGTTTTGCAGCGCCATATCCTGGATCTTTGTAATTTTTTTTGCATGCGTTTCGGAGAGTGAGCCGCCAAACACCGTGAAATCTTTGGCAAACACATAGATAGTGCGACCATTAACGGTACCCCACCCCGTGACAACCCCATCACCGGGAATCTTCTTTTTCTCCATGCCGAAATCAGAGCAGCGGTGTTCGACAAACATATCGAATTCTTCGAAAGAACCTTCGTCAAGCAGCAAATCAATACGTTCGCGTGCCGTTAGTTTCCCGCGCCCGTGTTGCGCTTCTATGCGCTTTTCACCACCGCCCAAACGCGCTTCTGCACGCCGCTCTTCCAGTTCCTGCAATACGTCTTGCATATCAACTTTGCCCCGTTTGATCTTCTATGATTTTCTTAGCACGTATGGTATTTCACACAAGTTCTAGGAACTTCACCGTCGCCATAAACTCGTCATGGCGTAACGCACGCCTCGCCTCAGCTTCAGCATCTTCTCCCCACTGCTCGATCTGCCAATCTTCATCCACATGTGCGACCTGCCATGCAACCATTCCTGATATTGCTTGACGAACCACCGCCAGCGCCATTATGGCAGATCCTGTCATGGTCATGATATTATGCAAACCGGTTAGAGCAAAAGCACCATGAGCTTCTGCACTTTTTCGAATTGCGGACATTGTTTCAGCCTGCTGTTCCTTGTGAACAACGCCTTGAATTGTTTCGAATTGTGCACCCAACGCCTCTTTCGCCCAATCGAGCAATGGATCCCAGTGTTCGACATGCCGAGAGATCAACTCTCGTGGTTCGTTCGCGCGGTAGCATAAAAGATCGCTACCCGCATATTCAACAATTTCCGAGATAATGTCTTCGCGCCGCGGTGCCACCCGGTCGATGGCTGTGTTGGCAAAACGTGTAAACGGCATTGTATCTGGATC
>JBPCVX010000187.1:0-11646 GCA_051010095.1 Hyphomicrobiales bacterium | reverse complement strand
GTGTTTATCCTGGGCTGGCCTTTGGAATGGGTGCCGATCGTATTGATCATTCTGCCCATCCTGCAACCTGTATTGATTGAGCTGAACGTGAACATGACCTGGTTCGCCATTCTGGTGGCGGTATGTTTGCAAACGGCTTGGCTCAGTCCGCCGGTGGCGCTATCGGCCTACTTCCTTAAAGGCGTGGTACCGGAATGGGATTTGAAAGACATCTATCTGGGTATGATGCAGTTCATGGTTATCCAGCTGATCGGCCTGGCAATGGTGTTTATCTTCCCACAACTGGCACTGTGGCTGCCAACATATCTCTATGGCCAATGAGGTGAGATGAAATAATGCCAAGAACCTACCTGAAAAAGGCCTCCCGCACAGCCCAGGGCGATGCCCCTGAAGTGCGGGAGACCGTGCAGAAAATACTCGACGAAATCGAGAATGGTGGTGAAGAGATAGCGCTTCAATACGCAACAAAGTTTGATGGCTATGATGGCAACACCGTTTTGACACCGGACGAAATAGCGGCGGCTGAGGCCCGGGTTTCAGACAAGCTCAAAGACGACATTCGTTTCGCCCATGACAATGTGCGGCGTTTTGCAGAAGTTCAATTGCAAAGCCTTAGCGATGTCGAATTTGAGCTGTCGCCTGGGTTTGTTGCCGGGCAAAAAAGCATTCCGGTGCAAGCTGCCGGATGTTATGTGCCCGGTGGCCGTTACAGTCATGTGGCATCTGCCATCATGACCGTGACAACCGCGAAGGTGGCAGGCTGTGAGCACATTGCTGTGTGCTCGCCACCATCGCCTGAGCGCGGCATACATCCAGCGATTGTTTATACCGCGCATCTTTGTGGTGCCGACAAGATCATCGCCATGGGCGGCATTCAAGGTGTTGCTGCCATGGCGTTTGGTCTGTTCGACCTTCCCCCGGCCGATATTCTTGTTGGTCCGGGAAATCAGTTTGTTGCTGAAGCAAAGCGCATTCTGTTTGGCCGCGTCGGGATTGATATGTTTGCAGGTCCCACCGACAGCCTCATTCTCGCCGATGCATCGGCTGATGCGGCCATTGTGGCAGCCGACTTGGTGGGCCAGGCTGAGCATGGGTATAACTCGCCCGTATGGCTGGTGACAGATACGCAACAACTGGCCCAAGACGTTATTGACCAGGTGCCGGCGTTGATTGACGATTTGCCTGAGGTTAACCGCGATAATGCGGCAGCCGCCTGGCGCGACTATGCAGAAGTGATCGTGTGTGGTGATCGCGAAGAAATGGCGCAGGTTTCAGATGAATATGCGCCCGAACACCTGACCGTGCAGGCGCAGGATCTGGATTGGTGGAAAGACCGGCTAAAATGCTATGGGTCTTTGTTCCTGGGCGAGGAGACAACCGTTGCCTATGGCGATAAGGCATCCGGCACCAACCATGTGCTGCCCACATCCGGCGCGGCGCGCTATACGGGTGGATTGTCGGTGCATAAGTTTCTCAAAATTGTCACCTGGCAGCGGGCCACCAGAGACGCCTCACGGCGCACCTCTGAAGCCTCTGCCCGCATTTCTAGGCTTGAGGGCATGGAAGGGCACGCGCGCACCTCAGACATACGCCTGCAAAAATATTTCCCGGGCGAGAATTTTGATCTCAGTGCTGAATAGGAACGCATAAAGTGGGCGGTGTCAGCTATGAACTCAGCGGAAAGGTGGCGTGCGTCACCGGCGCAAGCAGTGGCTTGGGCCGGGTTGCGGCTACGGCGCTGGCACAGGCTGGTGCCAAAGTGGTTGGCGTTGCGCGGCGGGCTGAAGAGCTAGAGACATGGGTTGCAGAAAACCCCGGCGATACGACGTTCGTTGTTGCAGACCTTGCGGCTCGGGAAACCTTAGAGGAAACGGTAGCACGCATTGCTGAATCCTTTGGGCCGCCTACGATCCTCGTCAACGCGGCGGGCATCAACACCAGACAAGATGCAGACGAAGTGACGCCTGAAGGCTGGGATATCACCATTGATTTGAACTTGCGGGTACCATTCTTTTTAGCGCAAGCCCTGGCGCCTGCGATGAAAGAGCAAGCCTGGGGTCGGATTGTAAACTTCGCCTCTCTGCAAAGCCGCCGTGCCTTTCCCAAAGGCATTGCCTATGGCGCCTCGAAGGGTGGCGTGGAACAGCTTACCCGCGCCATGGCGCAGGCCTGGTCCGGCGACGGCATAAACGCCAATGCACTGGCGCCAGGGTTCTTTCCAACCGAACTTACAGCCGCCGTTTTCGCTGATGAGGAACGCAGTGCCTCCAATGCTGCACAGACCTGCATAGGGCGAAATGGTGTCGGCGAAGATATAGTTGGCCCGTTACTGTTTTTGTGTAGTGATGCCAGCGCCTATGTTACGGGCCAGACATTGTTTGTGGATGGGGGCTTTACGGCCAAATGAAAGCACTTGTTTACACAGCACCTGAAACGCTTGAGTTCAAAGACACAGAAGACGCGCAGGAAAATCCTGATGAGCTTCTCGTCAAGATCGAATCTTCCGGCATCTGCGGGTCAGATATGCATGCCTTTTTAGGCCATGATGAGCGCCGCCCTGCACCGCTCATTTTAGGCCATGAGGCCTGCGGAACCATTATAAACGGCGCGCGGCAAGGCGAAAGGGTCACCATAAATCCGCTTGTGGCATGTGGTTCATGCGAGGCGTGCCTTGAGGGCAGAAACAATCTCTGTGGCGCACGTCAGATTATCTCCATGCCGCCGCGCCAGGGGGCATTCGCAGAATATGTGTCGGCGCCCCCCAGCAATCTGGTGATTGTTCCTGACCATATTTCACCTGATCAGGCAGCGCTCGCAGAGCCACTTGCCTGTGGGTGGCACGCCATACGCCTAGCGGAGGCGGCAACAGCGCGACCCTTATCTGCATGCAACTGTCTGGTCATAGGCGGTGGTGCCATTGGTTTTGGTGCAGCGCTTGTTCTCAACGCATGGGGTGCCAAATTAATCACCATCAGCGAACCTAACCCGCTCAAGCGCCCCACACTTGAAACCCACTGCGATTGCAACATTGTTCATCCAGATAGTGTTGATGAAAGCGCCTACGACATCGTGGTGGACGCGGTGGGGTTTGCGGCCACCCGGGCAACCGCCTGCGCCAGCGCCAAGCCAGGTGGTGTTATCACGCATATCGGCCTTGGTTCGGGCGAAGGGGGCGTGGATTCGCGCCGGTTGACCCTGCAGGAAATCACGTTTATCGGCACCTACACTTATACACCTCAAGACTTTCAAGACACCGCGGCTGCAATCTTTGATGGCAGCTTGGGCACCCTTGACTGGGTGGAGTTGCGTGCGTTGCGTGATGGTGCGCAGGCATTCGACGATATTCGTTCTGGCAAATCTAGTGCACCGAAAATAGTTCTGAAGCCATAAGTGCAATTTAAGTCAAGATTGTACTCGTTTTACTTGAGGAATATTTCATTCAAGACTAATTGTTGAAGTAATAAATAATTATTTGAAGATTGGTTCGACAATGTTTCCGCTTGAATACCGCTCGTTCGCTTTTGCTATGCTTGTGATTTCCTTGTTTTTGCCAGATGCTGCAAATGCAGAACAGTTTGAAAAGCCTCCCGAATTCAATGCGTCAGCCGTAGTTTCGGCAGATCAGATACCTGCGGGAGTGACCATCGCATCGCCTGTGATAAGCGACGGTCTGCTGCGCATTTACACAGTCGATACGCCATACGGGCAATTTGTTTTTGACGGTGATGGCTATGCCAAACAACGCCTGAAAGAATTGATGGCAGTTGAGCGATTGTCGCAGGCTGAACTCAACGATGAATTCAAAAGCAGCTTTGAGAAATCGCTGCGCGAGCCGGTCGAGTTTGTGCAAGGAGCGGTGCAAAATCCGACTGGTGCTGTCAAGAAAACAATATCGGGCGTTTCCCGCCTTTTTGACCGCGCAGCGGCTGGTATCAGAAACGCCGGAGAAGGCCCAGACAATATCGCTGCAAGCCTGCTGGGTGTTTCTAAAGCCAAGCGCGAGATTGCGGTTAGTCTAGGCGTTGATCCTTATTCGGATTTCGGACCTCTGAAAGAACGCCTTGAACGCGCCGCACAGGCTTCTGCAGCAGGTGGATTGACGGTAAAGGGCCTGTTTATGTTGATCCCGGGCGGCGCTGGGGTTGCGGTCTCTTCGGTTTCGACGGCAAGTGATATTGCAACGCTTATTCGTGATAAGACCGCATCCGAGCTCATGGAGATTAATCGCTCAAGGTTGCGCCGGGCAGCAGGCAACGTGCCGTCTATCAATCTGTTTCTGGAAAATCCACATTACACACTGGGCGATCAGGCGGTGGTGGCGGCAGCACTGCTGAAACTTCGCGAAGTAAAAAACGTCAATGCCATGCTGTCGCGCATGGCAAGCGTCATTCAAAAGTCACAGGCCATATTCCTGCGCGAGCGGGTGCGTTTAACTGCCGAATACAGTGCAAGCGACAGCGAGATCGCCGCGTTCTTTGACGCTGGCGGTTTGCCATTGTCGCGCACCGTTGACGGGGAAATTGTCACGATACTCCCCTTGGATGCCCTGGCGTGGACCGAGCGATCGGCAGGGATTTTTGAGCGCGTTCAAACGGGCCTTGCAGGTGATGGCAATGCATCAGAAAAGCGTCTCATCATCACTGGCGAAGCAACACCGCTGGCGCAAGAAAGGCTTGGTGCCGCTGGCTGGAAAGTCGAGCGCAAGCCGAATTAAAAATCCCAAGTGCAAATTACAACACAGCAAAGGAACGAGACCTATGGCATCCGCGCAAGAAACGCAGTCCAGGTTTGGCAAGCTCGTTAAAGATCTCGCATTCGCCCTCCTCAACGCAACGCTTATGCTCATCATCATCGCCTGCGTATGCGTGATTTTAATGATCAACAGAATAAACACTGCTGGTCAGGAGCTGGCGCAGACAGCCGTCGATGCAGCCGTGGCATCGGTTGGGGAAAAACCAAAGGAGACCATCACCAAGCTGACGGAACTTTTGCAATCTCTGAAGGACATTAAAGCCGAACTTGCTGCTGGAAAAAATCAAGACAGCGAAACCCCGAAAACCAGCACGTCTTTTTCCTCTGGCACAATGGCAAACGGACATGAGGAAAAAATCTCTAAGCTCACGACGCAAGTTGAAGAGCTTAATACAAAAATCGATCAGCTGTTGGACAAAAAAGAATGGCTGACCGATGAGTTTCTCAAAAAAACTGGCTTACAAGTCTCCAATACGCTCATCCGTGTGAGAGACTGCAAACTCTCCACCTCACTGGAGTAAACAAACTCGAGTAAAAAACGAAATCTTTCATGTATTTATGGATATTGCCAAACTAGCAAATACTCTTTGATCCGCCTGTTGTATTTTTACCACAAACATATAATCAATTTTAACCTAAGCTCTGATCTAATTGACGCAGCGTGAATAGATTTTTACTTTTTGTCTGTATAGATAGTTGCTCGTTTGATTATCTTAATTCGTGCATTTGCATCGTTTGATTTGCGCACGATGCGGACCGGGACTTGTTATGAAAACACGCAAGAAGACTGGTTCCGCGCTGGCTTGCCGGAAGGTGTTTCTTTCCACGACAATTTTTGTTGCCGCGGCATCAGGATATGGACGGCATGCCCACGCTGCTTGCAATCTGAACGTTCCGCCAAACCAATACCTTTGCTCGGGGGTGAGCGTCGGCAATCAAAATATCCCTGTCAATAATGCAAACGTGTTTACCGATAACACCTTCAATCTGATATCAGCTAATAACGGTGTTAGTATCTGGAATCGAAGCGGAGATCTCAGGTTTACCGACAATTCTTCGAGCACGATAACAGCTGCTAACCGAGCTCTTCGGGTGCTTTCACGAAATAATAACGCAAATACGTCGATTACAATTACGACAAATGGTACTTTTACAGGCGGAAACGTTGGTATCTTTGCACGAAATCGCGCGCCCGGTAACACCTCGATAACAATTAATAATGGCGCTGTAATTACAGGTACCAGTCAATTTGGTGTTTTTGCCAGAAATGACACACGTGCCGCCGATATTGAGGTTACGTCTGCATATGGTTCATCAATTATTGGCAATTCAGGTTTACGAGCGATCAACAACGGATCTGGCGTAATTTCAATCACAGCAAATGGCATTGTGACCGGTACGGGTAACAATGGGATTGATGTAATTAACGACGGCTCTGCTACTGATATCACCGTGATTACCGGCGCCAATTCCGCCGTCACCGGGCGCAACAACGGTATCACGGCGCGAAATCGTGGCTCCGGAGCCACGAGCATCACTGTGAATGGTGCGCTCACAGGAACTAGGCAAAATGGCATTAACGTCCGCGGCGACGCCTCAACGACCACATTGAACATTGCCACTGGTGCTGGGTCTGTCATCAATGCGCGACGATACGGGATTAACAGCCGCCACTTTGGCTCAGGTGCATTCACGCTCACCGCCAATGGTGCGGTCAACAGCACAACCCGCGCTGGAATTTTTGCTCGCAACTACAATAGCGCGGCATTCACCATTCTCACGGGCGAAGGATCAGCCATTACCGGGCAACGAAGCGGCATTAACGCCCGCAACACCGGTTCTGGCATTTTTCAGGTGACGGCAAATGGCACCGTGACCGGAACGACACGAGAAGGACTTTATGCCCGTAATCAAAGCGGCACAAACCTGAGCGTGACGACTGGGATCAATTCCTCGATTATGGGAAATTTTGAAGGTATTTTTGCCCGCAACGATGGTACTGGGTCGACGACAGTAACGGCGAATGGTTCTGTTAACAGCACAACACGCGAAGGTATTGAGGTTCGCAACACAAGCGGAACCACACTCACAGTAAATACTGGACTTGGTTCCAATGTAGTGGGCGCAAGTGACGGTATATATGCCCGCCAAGCGGGCACAGGGATATTGTCTTCAACAATAAACGGGACAGTGACAGGCGGAGCAAATGCAGGCGTTAATTTGCTCAACGCCAATGGCACTGATCTCACGATGACCACTGGCACTGGTTCGATACTTACAGGTAATACGAATGGTATCAATGCGCAGAATTTCGGATCTGGCTCCACGAACATAACTGCCAATGGCGTTGTAACCGGCAATAGCGCTGATGGCATTTATGCCTTTAACAGTTCTGATGGCACCCATCTAGCCATCACCACAGGCGGTGGCTCCAGTGTTTATGGCTTCAACACTGGCATCAACGCGATTAACGATGGCTCTGAGCACCTGACAATTGACGCCAATGGCGATGTAACGGGTAATAGCGCTGATGGCATTTATGCCAACAACAGTGGCAACGGCACATATTTGTCCATCACGACGGGTGTGGGTGCCACTGTGTCTGGCAACAACTACGGTATTTTTGCCAACAATAATGGCTCTGAACACCTGACAATTGATGTCAATGGCAATGTGACCGGCAACAGCGCTGATGGCATTTATGCCTTTAACAGTTCTGATGGTACCTATCTGGCTATCACTACTGCAGCAAACACCATGGTTTCGGGCAGCAATTACGGTATTTTTGCGTTTAATTCTGGCTCAGGTGCAGTGATCGTCACGGCGAATGGCGAAGTGTCGGGTGCCACCTTTGACGGCATTTATGCTTATAGCCTGGGAACGACGCTTAATGTAACGACCGGCCCTGGAACCGTGAGTGGCAGCATTGACGGTCTGGATATCCCGAACTATGGCACTGGTGCGACAACAATTTCGATCAATGGAAATGTGATGGGCGGCAGCGGCGCTGGCGCAGATAGCTTCACGAATGCTGGTCTCATTACACTCGCTGGCAATGGCGCTCCATCATCTGCCACTTTCACAAATTTGGAAACTTTCTCCAACGCAGGCGGGGCGATCAACCTGCAGAACGGTGTCACTGGAGACAGTTTGACCCTTACGGACGGTGCCGGCGGGTTGAGTTATACCGGCGGGGGCGTGTTCCTTACAGATATTGGCGATCCGAATATCGGCGACAAACTGATTATCGATGGCATGATCGCATCAGGCACAACCGGTATTTCTGCGACGGTCGTCAACGGAGCGGGGCCCGAAGGACCGGTTGATGTTGTTGAAGTAAGCAACGGCACCAGCGTGGGGGATTTTATCCTTGCAGGACCAGTGACCAACACGATCTACGAATATGATCTATCGCTCAATGGTGATGGCCAAACTTGGCAACTCATTCGCACCGGTGAAGTGGTTGACGAAGTGTCTGTAGCGGCCGTTCTGCCAAGCATACTGTTGGGTGATACGCGTCAGTTTGTCGGGCGCCTTGAAGACCGCATGACGGCTGCGCGCGGCCGCGGCTTCCTTCCCGTAGCAGACATTGATAACCCCTCTGCTGCACCCGCAGCACCTGAGCGGTTCAGCACTTGGGCACGCATCGAAGGTTATGCCGCCAAAGATAAGGGAACGATTGATGCAACCGCCGTTGATGTGCCCGCGCGCTATGATGAAAATTTGGGCTTTCTGCAAGGGGGTGCCTCGGCAACGCTCATGGACGATGCTGACGGGCAGTTCATTGCATCCTTGTTTGGCCATTACGGGCAATCTGAAAGCGATGTCACCGATGTCGATGGCGACCAAGGCCAATTCACCATCGACAGCTACGGCATTGCTGGCGCGCTGACATATTTCTCACGTTCAGGATTTTATGGCGACGCCATGGTCCTCTACTCAAAGCATGATGTGAAATCAGTTTCCGCCACAAACACAGTAGATAAAACAGATGGCAAAACACTTGCGCTATCGTTTGAAGCAGGCTGGAAGATTGGCGTCTCCGAAGCATTTTCTATAATTCCGCAAGCCCAGATCGTCTACCAGTATACAAACATTGGCGATCTGGTTTCCGCAAACGGAATTGACATCGACTTCCGCGATGGCGAAAGCCTGGAAGGAAGATTTGGTGTAACGTGGCATTACGAAGAACCCCTCACCCAACTCGACAAGACATTGCGTCTGCATATGCGCACAGATATTGTGCATGAGTTTAAGGAGAATGCCGTAACAACCGTAAACGGTGTTGGGCTTGGATTTAACCAGCGCGGCACTGGTTTTGAACTTGGTGCGGGTGCCTGGATGTTGCCAGTAACCGGTCGCGGTATAAAATGGGGCGCAAAGGTTGATGTGCGCACACCGTTTGACAAGAGCAAGGGCCGCAGATCTGTGGCAGGTAGCGCACTCGTCGGTGTTAATTGGTAACGCACACTTCAAAACACTTAATTTTTCCTCCTTATGTATTCCGCAATCTTTGCAGATAAAATTCCCCAGATTTCTTAGGCCAAGTCTATAATCACTTGCAATTTTCGCGAATCGTTTATGATGAGCTCAAAATTAGAGAGTTAAATTATGCACAGAGTGGGAATCGTTCCGTTTGACATAAGAGATGAAACGATCGCGATTTTGTTCGTTACATCACAGACGCGTGGCCGATGGATATTACCCAAGGGTGTCGTTAAGAAAAAAGAGACGCATCACGCCGCTTGTGAGCGTGAAGGGTTTGAAGAGGCTGGGGTGCACGGTATTGTGCTCGAAGATTTTCCCGTCACCTCATTGATTACAAAACGCGCAGACACAGGTGTTCAGCTGATTCCTGTAACGTATTATCCGTTTCTAGTGACTGAACAAACCGATGATTGGCCCGAAAAAGAACGGCGCGAGCGTCATTGGGCACTTATCCAAGATACACCCAAAGTCGTTTATCGCGAGGATTTCTTAAATCTCATACGGCGATTTGAAGAACTTAAGCCGTGGATTATAGAAGTTGCAAAATCCCATAAATTGCAGCTGCAAGAAGCGCTGACGCCGGCACAGTGATAACCCACGCCGCAGCGATTGAAATCACAAACCGCCGCCGCACAAGCCGTCGTTTACGCCTAACATTCTGACTGTTAAACGCGTCGTTCGCAGTGGCATTAAGCTTATGGCCAGGACGCAGCTTCTTTTTGTTTGGGTTTTCCGCATACTCACGCAGAAAGCCGACGCCGAACACGGCGCCCACAGCGATGTGCGTCGAACTCACTGGAAGCCCGAGTGTGGTTGCAATCAATACTGTGATTGCAGCCGATAACGCGACACAATAGGCACGCGGTGAATTAAGCCTGGTGATTTTTTCGCCCACCACCGCGATCAGTTTTGGCCCAAACAGCCCAAGACCAAGTGCGATACCGAACGCACCCACAACCATAATCCAGATGGGAATGGTAACCTTACTGGCAATTTCTGTTTCGTTTCCGATTGTGGAGACAATCGCGGCAAGCGGTCCTACCGCATTGGCCACATCATTTGCACCGTGAGCAAACGATAAAAGAGCCGCGCCAATAATGAGTGGAAGATCAAACAGACCGTTAACGTCTTTCTTCCTGTTGCTCATGCCCTTTACGCGCTTGGCGATATACGGTTTCGAGGCAAGGTAAGCGATCACAAACGTTGTTGCGGAAAATAAAACGATTTCAATGACCGAAGGCTTCCAGATCTTCTTAAGCCCCTTCATCGCCATATAGGCCGCAAAAGCCGCACCCATCAAAGCAATGAGCACCGGCACCCACTTGGAAGCGGCAGCAAGCCGGTCTGGAACATTGAGGATGCGCACCTTTATAAACAACAACAACGCCGCAGAGACAGCTGCGCCGAACACTGGCGATATCACCCAGCTTGCGGCAATCTTCGCCATTGTTGTCCAATTGACCAATGACGCGCCGGCTGCGGCGATACCTGCGCCCAACACACCACCCACAATCGAATGAGTCGTCGACACCGGAGCGCTCAAAATTGTGGCAAGGTTAATCCAGAGAGCTGCCGCAAGCAGGGCGCTGAGCATAAGATACCGAAATTCAGCAACGCTCACTTTATCGCCCGGCGCTATAATCCCCTTTGAGACGGTTTTTACAACCTCACCACCGGCCAACAGAGCACCTGACGCCTCGCAAATCGCAGCGATAATAACAGCAGCAAAGACGGTAAGGACTTTTCCCCCGACCGCCGGCCCCATATTGTTTGCAACATCATTCGCGCCAATGTTAAGCGCCATGTAACCGCCAATGACAGCTGCAATAATAATGATCAGGCGTTCTTGGCCAATCGATGTATGTAAACCGCCAACAAACATTGCTGTTGCCGCCAGAAACAACAACGACAACCCAATAGGCACAACAGAGCCACGTATCTTGAGCACTTGATCTTGGCTGAAGCCAAATCGTCTCAAATCATTGACGTAGCGATTTTCGGGCTTTTTCGAATTGGTGCTCATGGGCCTGCCGGTCAGTAAAACAAATCAAACATCGATCAGCCGGTCGACGACCTTGGATGCACGATTACACCACTAACCCAGCAATACCATCTGCACAACTGGAACTATGAGATAATTGAGCCTGTGGAAATCTGATATGCATGCCAACTTGCAGAGAAACCAAACGAGCTCTCCTTATTTTGGGACTATACATTTGTAATCAGCGGAACTTTCTCGCGCGACGACAGGAACGTCCAGATTTCGCGGGTGAGTTTGTTGGTATTTTTCTTTAAACGGTAGAGCCTGATTTTTGCTGCCACGCCGAGATTTGAATTCCCAGTGACTGCAAGCAAACCAGCGTCAAGGTCTTGCGCGATAAGGCTTCTGGGCAACCACGCAACACC
>JBPCVX010000186.1:0-22461 GCA_051010095.1 Hyphomicrobiales bacterium | reverse complement strand
ATTACTCTCTCTACGGAATGAAAGAATCGGGGAATGCATACAAAGTTGCCCTGATGTTGGAGCTCACTAAAACCCCTTGGGAACCGATCTGGGTAGACTTCTTCAATGGCGAAACCCGAACGGAAGCTTTTCGCGAAACCACAAACGAAATGGGGGAAGTCCCGGTTTTGCAGAAAGGTAATCTTCGGCTTTCTCAATCAGGTGTCATTCTGGATTATTTGGCAGCTGAAACAGGCCTGTTCGGGGGTCAAACGACTGACGAGAAGCGCGAGATTCTGCGATGGATATTGTTCGACAATCACAAGCTCACAAGCAACACGGCGACTTACCGTTTTTTGACTAATTTTGCCAAAGGAGCTGATAAATCTGTCACCGATTTTCTTGCAGGACGGATGCATGCAGCGTTCAAAATCTTAAATGGACACCTGGAAACCCGAGAATTCGCTGCTGGATTTAACCCGACAATCGCTGATTTCTCATTATGTGGATATTTGTTTTATCCCGACGAGTTCGGCGTAAACTGGGAAGAACACTACCCTGCAATTGGTGGCTGGCTCGGGCGCATCCAGGCGCTTAAAGGATGGAGGCATCCTTACGACATATTGCCATCGGAGTGATCTCAAACAAACGAAAACGGCGGGCATTTTTGCCCGCCGCGAAAAATAGTAGAGTGTCAGTTAAAACTAACCAGCTGCGCGATCAAGCTCGCGCTCAAATGCTGCAAGGCTCTCAAAGCGCATAGCTCCTTCGGCTGTATGGACATCAACCGTGCCATTAGCAAACACATCAACCATATAGCCCCGCACTTCAATCTGTTCGATCGGTTCATTCGAAGCGACCGGCGCCATTACCTGAGGCTCAGGTTCAGGTGCAACCGGCTCGGTGGTGGTTAACATGGGCGTTGCAGCAGGGGCAGGTGATTCTTCCACAAGCGAAGTCGTCATTGGTGCAGCTGTAGGTTCACTACTTGCAGCAGCTGTACCACCCATAACTTGCGGCGCACTTTCTTGATGCACACCAGCTGTGGGCATTTGAACGCCACCGCCCATCATTTGAGCTTGTGCGAGGCGCGCGGTATTCGCATCCGTATCAGCCACGTGCTTAAGAAGCTTACTAAAAGCAATGAGAAGAACGCCACCCACTATGGCCTGATAACCAAACGCGAGGCTAAAGTCCAAACCTACCCCGTCAATAAATCGCATAATGATAGCGACGACACCCAACAAGATAGACAGGCCACCCATAACTAAAAGAACTAATGGCATTATATTCCCCCGCGTTTAGCGAATCACATGCGACTATATCCGGCGCCATAATATTGGCGTTACCTAATCTTTTCTAGCCGAAATACAAACTTATTTCGGACTCTAAATGCGCTTTATAAGGTAAACAGAAGGTTACTCAATCACAATTTTTGGCGCTGGATGCATTTCAGCCTCGCGTTCAATCTCACTGAGAACAGATGCCGCGATGCCGCGATAGATGCCCGCATGCTGGCTTTCCGGCGCTGTTGCGACCACAGGTTGCCCAGAATCTGACCGCTCACGAACCACCATATCAAGCGGAACTTCGCCTAAAAATGGCACCCCGAGCTTCTCAGCTTCTGCGCGCGCGCCGCCATGACCGAAAATATCGCTTCGTTCACCGCAACTTGGACAGGTAAAGTAGCTCATATTTTCGACAATCCCGAGAACCGGCACATCTACTTTTCTGAACATATTAAGACCTTTGCGGGCGTCAATTAACGCAAGGTCCTGAGGCGTTGAAACAATTACAGCACCTGCCAGTGGCACCTGCTGGGCCATAGTGAGTTGCGCATCGCCGGTTCCAGGGGGCATATCAACGACCAAAACGTCGAGCTCCCCCCAGTCTACTTCTCTGAGCATTTGTGTGATCGCAGAAATTACCATGGGGCCGCGCCAGATCATCGGCGTGTCTTCTTCAACCAGAAAACCCATCGACATAACTTTGAGACCATATCCTTCCATCGGTTGCAGGTTTCGTCCACCTGCAGATGATGGCCGCCCTGTAATTCCCAGCAACCGTGGCATTGATGGCCCATAAATATCCGCATCAAGAATGCCTACGCGCATTCCGTTTGCCGCAAGCCCGAGAGCCAAATTACATGCTGTTGTAGATTTACCTACACCACCCTTGCCTGAAGCAACTGCAATGATGTTCCGCACACCTGGCACTCCGGCGACTGCAGGAGTTGGTGCCGCTCCCGGTCGTCCCGCCATTGGCGGCGGCGGTGCCATATTCGCACCTGCGGGCGGTGAGGAACGCGGAGTTGATTGATGAACTCGAGGCATTTCAGAGTTTGCCTCAGTTGATGAAGAATTGCCCTCGGCGGTGAGCGTTACAGTAACCTTGCCCGCACCATCGAGCTGTTCAACAGCCTTCGCTGCTGCTTGACGCATTGGCTCAAGCTCTTCAGCCCTTTCAGGTTCGACCGTCAGCGCAAACATAATGTCATCGCCGGAGATCAGAACTTCCGATACCAATCCAAGAGAAACGAGGTTACTGACGAGATCTGGTCCACGCACTTTCGACAGTTGCTCCAGCACGTCCTCGCGAGAAATATTACTCATACCCAAATTATCCAATTGCCCTACGCCAAATAAACAATTCTTGGCTCACGGCATCTTTGTAACGAACATACGGTGGCGGTCAATTAGCTATTTTAAGCGGGTATGCTTTCAGGCGTGCATCCGCCGAGCTCTAGAGTGATTTCAGATGCAATTCCACGCACAGCCTCGCCAAGCGCTTGAAGTTTGCTTTCTGTCATCGCTGATGCCATTCCACACACACAAACAGCACCCAGCGGGAACCCATGTTCATCGAATACGGCACTGGCCGCACTTTTCAAGTCGCCTGCATTTTCTTCGCTGTTGACACTGAAGCCTCGGGCTCTGATGGCTTGCAAATCATGTTGTGTAATTTGGACGCTTTTGGGCAATTGTGTAATGCCCGATTGCATTTTGATCGTCTTGAGAATTTTCTCTCGTTCTTCAGGATGCATATATGCAAGGATTGCCTTGCCAACAGCCGATGATACAAGGTCCTGATGCACGTTTGACGCATTTATCGCGCGCAGAACTTTTTGTGCCTCTAAACGCAACACGAAAACAATTTCGCTTCGGTCAACAACCCCGAGGCTGACAGTTTCGCCGGTTTGTTCCATCAGTCGCCGCATGAAGGGTTTAGCGACTGCCGCAAGATCACGGGACGACATAAACGCAGTGCCAACACGAAACGCCTGCACGCCAATCAACCACAAAGAGCGCTCTGAATCGAACTTCACATACCGCTCGTTTTGCAACGTAGTAAGCAACCGGTGCGCTGTTGACGTTGGAAGCCCGACACTATGAGCAACTTCAGACAGGGAAAGCCCTTGTGAGTAATCAGCTAACGTATTCAATAAGCGCAAAGCGCGGCTCAAAGACTGCACTTGACCAGATGCGCGCAAACTTTCTTTTGAAATTCGATGTTTAGATACAATCATAAATGGACAACTCCCAGAACCCATTTATCTATTGGAGTGCACGTCATGGTTTCACCGCGCGCACATTGACGGCTTCTATATGTTGAGAACGTCGAACCCAACCAAGTGGATCACAAATGCCTAACAACTAGTAGGGAGTAAGGATGCAATCACTGCTTAGCAAGTGAAGAATTGGTAACTTCTTCTCCAGACGGCAGCGCTGCATCCTTGTTTTCCAACCAAGTCATGATGTCGCGCCATACGCGCTTGCGTTGCTTATCTCGCATAATCATGTGCCAGCCATTTCCATAAATCACCATTTTTTTCGGCTGAGGGATGCGCTTCATGACGTTTTCGGACGGATCTGCAGGTACAATCTGGTCGTTCTTTCCGTAAAGATAAAGCACTGGAACATCTAGTCTCTCTGCAGAATCATATGCCCGATCCATCAAACCAACCAGACCATAAATTGCATCGGTTCTCGTTTCCTTCAAATAGAGCGGATCGCGAGAAATTTCCTTTAGCATCGGGATATTGTCAGACGGCCAAACCTCCAGATTGCTTGAAGAGGGTTTGAACGCAGGCGCGACATGCGCAGTCACCCACAGGGTGGATTTCAAGAATGGGTTCATTGCACGCCATCCCCAAACGGCTGGAGCCGCCAAGATAACGCCTTCTGGGCGCATTCCTTCGTCGATTGCAGCCATAGCGATAGCGCCACCCATCGAAAGCCCCAATATGTAGACTGGCATCTTTGGATGACGTTTTTGCACCAAATCTAAAACCGCCTTTAAGTCGTCAATCATAACCTGATCGCCAGGCCAAATTCCCAATGAATCAGAGGCCGTGCGACCAAAAGAGCGCTGGTCATAGGCGTAAACTGTAACGCCATGCTTTGCGAACCAGGGCCCTGGAATATTAAAGTCTGCCGCATAGCCATTCATGCCATGCACACCAATAAGTATGGCCTTAGGGGTCCTAGCTGACCAGACATCTATTGGAAGTTTTGTTCCATCAGCCATGGTGGCAACGTTTTTCGTCAAGACAGGAGCGCTAAGATATTGCCCGAGCGGCTGCACACGCGGGCCGCACGCATTTAGGCTCAAAGCAAACGCAAGCATCAACAAAATCAAAGGCAGACGAAAAGCAGTCATCGGCTCAGTTTATTGCAAAATTTGTTTAACGTGTGATTGCAGATGCGGAACCAGCTCGCGATCAAACCAGGGATTTTTCTTCAGCCATACGTTATTGCGCCAGGAAGGATGCGGAAGGGCCAAAATCGGCGGATCAATTCTTTCAAAATATACGCGCCAATTTGCAACCGTTTTAGTAAGCGTTTTCTCCATCTGCGCACCCAAATGCCACTTTTGCGCATATTGGCCAATCACCAATGTGAGGCGCAGATTTGGTAAGTGTTGCAAAACTTGCTCTCGCCAAGCAGGCGCACACTCGCGCCGCGGCGGCAAGTCCCCACCTTTTGCATCAAGACCGGGAAAGCAAAACCCCATAGGTAAAATCGCAATGCGGTCAGCATCGTAGAATTGCTCATCATCAATCCCCATCCAGTTCCGCAGACGATCGCCCGAAGGGTCCGTGAACGGTTTTCCCGATGCATGCACACGCGTGCCCGGTGCCTGCCCAGCAATGAGAATACGAGCTGATTTTGACACCTGTAAAACAGGTCTGGGCGCGTGCGGTAGCGGAGATTTTTCAGGCGCGTCGACACATATTGTGCAGGCACGTATGTCACTCACCAATTGTGCTAACGCATCCAATAGTTTACGCCTTCGCACTTGGCCGTGCGCTCACACTTGCATGCCAGCGCTGCAAGTTCTCCAAGCCATCGAGATTAAGCTTTATGACGCGCATAAAATCGATAGCGACCAGCGCGGTTATGT
The DNA here is from genome assembly GCA_051010095.1 of Hyphomicrobiales bacterium. Taxonomy (GTDB): domain Bacteria; phylum Pseudomonadota; class Alphaproteobacteria; order Rhizobiales; family CAJQND01; genus CAJQND01. The sequence continues at coordinate 17,079 of JBPCVX010000186.1, read as the reverse complement.
CAGCAACACTGTATGTATCTCCGGCTACAAACTCGCGCGTTTCCATATCTGTGTTCAAAAATTTCAGCATATTGACAACTTTCGGCCTGTTGACTTCACCCCACTCCGGCACTTGCGGATGTTCCAGCGCTGCCATGGCTTCATTAGTATGCCGCAACACATGAGCAATCGATTGTAAGAGCAATAGCTCAACGCGCCGCTGCCACATCTCAATCCGCGCAATTTCCAAAGGTGTTGAACCCATCAAGGCAGGCGTTGGATGGAGCGCCTCGAAATAGCGACAAATCGCTATACTTTCACTAATAACCTCGCCGTCATCGAGGACGAGAATTGGAATACGCTGCATTGGATTTAGCGATTTTATGGCATCTGAATGGTGTTCTTCTCGCATTATGTCCAATTGTTCGCAGGCAACTTCAATGTTCTTTTCGGCCAAAAAAATTCTCACACGCCGGGGGTTTGGCGCGCGCTTGTCCTCAATAATTTTCATATCGTTTGTTGTCCTTGACCTTTGAGAGTGCGCCCCGCATTTTAGCGCCTGATTTTTATCAGGTAAGGGGCAAATTTCGTGAGCATCCGATTTGACGAACAGGTTGTGATAGTAACAGGTGCTGGAGGCGGGCTGGGCCGTGAACACGCATTGGAGTTTGGGCGGCGCGGCGCAAAAGTCGTCGTCAACGATTTGGGCGGCGCGGTTGACGGAACCCAAGGCTCTTCAGAAGCCGCTGAAAGCGTTGTTCGTGAAATAGAAGGTTTTGGCGGCAGTGCCATCGCCAACGGTGCTAGCGTCTCAGATACGCAAGGCGTTGAGAACATGGTGCAGCAAACACTTGACCGGTTTGGACGTATCGACGTTGTTGTCAACAATGCAGGCATTTTGCGCGACAAATCTTTCCACAAAATGGAGTTGGTCGATTTTGAGTCTGTTATGGATGTGCACGCCTTGGGCACCGTCAAAGTCACACGTGCTGTCTGGCCATTAATGCGCGAACAGAATTATGGGCGCGTCATTGTTACCACATCGTCGTCGGGCCTTTATGGAAACTTCGGCCAATCCAATTATGGCGCAGCAAAAATGGCGGTGATTGGTCTCATCAACACATTAAAAATCGAGGGTGAGAAGTACAATGTTCGCTGTAATGCAATAGCGCCAGTAGCCTGGACGCGCATGACTTCAGATATTTTCCCACCGGATGCTGAAGAGATCTACCAACCTGGAAAAGTCACTCCAGGCGTCATATTCTTGGCCTCAAAAGGTGCGCCAAATGGAACGATTTTGGCGACTGGCGGAAGTGGCTTTGCGCGCGCAGCAATCGTTGAGAGCAAAGGCTTGTTTTTAGGCGACAATGCTTCGCCAGAAGCGATTGCAGAAAATTGGGATGAGATCTCGTCCTTGAAAGGTGCAAACGAGCCCTTTGCCGGCCTGGAGCAAGTTCAGAAATTCACCAAAATGAACGCGAAATAGGGCTTACGACTTACTTTCGGTTAACCAACCTAACTGAGCCAATCTTAAGTATTTGCGCTTATGTTTTACGCCTGAGATGACACAAGACACTTGGGCGCTGGGAACATGGTTGCACTCACATCAAAGAGCTCCGCAAGGGCAGCACAAGGCGGTTTGATTGACCGCATCAAGGTGCTGCTGAAGCGGCTCGCGCCGCAGTTCTCGAGCCCAAAGCATGGTCTAACATTTGAACGTGAATTGCTGACACTCTTCGTTGCCCAGCAACGCACATTGTCACTTGCAATGCCTATATTCGCCTTGCTAATTGCCCTGGTGTGCATCACCTGGGTGCCATTTGGAGCAGTGGGGGCATGGCTCAGCTTTATATTTGTGTGCCAAGGCGTGCAGCTCATCTTGTGTCACGACTTCACACTTCAAAACCCGCAAAAGGTGGACTTGGTAAAGTGGGGATCTAAACTCGCATCCTCTGAATTCCTCTATGCCATGGCGTGGTCGTCGTTGTTGATCACCTTCTGGGATCCGGCAAGTGATGTGCAGCGTGCATTTTTGGTGGCATTGTTGATGGTTGTCGTCTCATTGCGCTTGGTGTTTGCAGCGAATTTTTTACCCATCGTATTTGCGGGCACAGTGCCGATAACACTCGCCATTGCATTACGTTGTGGCCTGGAGGGTGGACAACTTTACTTGGCCATGTCGGGCATCGCGATTGTAAGTGAACTCTTCTTCATTCACGTCGCAAAGAAAATCCAGAAAACGTCGCGCGATATGCTGGTCTACAAAGCACAAAAAGACGCTTTGATCGCTGAACTCGAAGAATCTAAAGCGTTATCTGACGAAGCTCGTCGACGGGCTGAGGAATCCAACCAGGCCAAATCAAAGTTCCTGGCGACCGTGTCTCACGAATTGCGCACACCACTTAACGCAATTATTGGGTTCTCCGAACTTATGAATAAGGAGATGCTCGGCGCACATTCCGTTCCGGCTTACAAAGAATACTCAAATGATGTGTACTCAGCGGGGCAATATCTGCTCGGTCTTATCAATGATATTCTCGACCTAACCAGGTTAGAATCCAACAAGTATCAATTGCTCGAAGACGCACTATCTATCGAGGCTGTCGCGCGCGAATGTTTGCGCTTGGTACAGTTAAAGGCAGATGCTGGCGGAGTGACTCTCAATGAACAATACGATTACGCGCTTCCACTCGTCAGGTCAGATCATCGCGCAATTAAACAAATATGGCTCAATCTGCTGTCCAACGCGATCAAGTTCACACCCGAAGGTGGCCACATCAAGTTGAGCGTGCGGCGAACCAAAGCTGGGACGGTTCAAATTTCCGTGCAAGATACCGGCCCTGGAATTCCAAAAGATGAGATCGCAGAAGTACTCACCCCGTTCGGCCAATCTTCGCTAACGTATGAATTGGCAAAAGAAGGTGCAGGGCTAGGATTGCCAATCGTGCAAGCGCTGGTGGAGCTTCACGGCGGACGCATGGTTATCCGCTCAGAACTTGGAAAAGGTACAACCGTGGTAATAGAGTTTCCAGAAGAGCGCACGGTTCATGCATCTGAGTCCGATACGCCAGCTTCGGCAAAAGTCGCCATGCCATTGTGAACTTCAATGGCCGCGCGCACCAGCCCGACGGCTAATGCCGCGCCAGACCCCTCGCCCAGCCGCATTCCCAAATCCAATATCGGACGCTGATTCAATTTGTCCACGAGAGCAGCGTGTGCCGGTTCAGCTGATGTGTGCGCGATCAGACAATGATCGAGTGCGCGCTCATCCATAGAATACAGCACTGCTGCTGCTGATGTTGCCACAAATCCGTCGATCAATACCGGAATCCGGTGTAAGCGCGCCGCAAGAACAGCGCCAACCATAGCCGCAATCTCTCGTCCCCCTAACCTACGCAGCACCTCAAGCGGATCATCAAGATGAGCTTTGTGTAAACTAACAGCACGCGCGATCACGTCGGCCTTTAAAGCAATCCCATCGGAGTCAACACCCGTTCCCGGCCCAACCCAATCTAAAGCGCTCCCTCCAAACAAACCATGAGCAATGGCTGAGGCGATTGTTGTATTTGCAATTCCCATCTCACCAATGCACAAAAGATCGACTTCACCTGCAATTGCTTCCATGCCATAGGCAATCGTCGCTGCACATTCTGCCTCAGTCAGGGCTGCGTCTTGGGTGATGTCTTTGGTGGGCAGTTCAAGCGCGAGCTCAAACACCTTCAACCCAACATCAAAAGCCCGGCAAATCTGATTTACAGCCGCGCCACCTGCCGAGAAATTAGCAACCATCTGCGCGGTCACTTCAGCTGGATAGGCAGACACACCTTGAGCTGCAACCCCATGATTACCCGCAAACACCGCGCATATTGGACGCCGTATTTGCGGTTTTTCGGCGCCTTGCCAAGCGGCAAGCCAAATGGCTATTTCCTCTAACCTGCCCAGAGAACCTGGTGGCTTTGTGAGCTGGCCTTGACGCGCAAGCGCTGCGGCAGCTGCTTCGTCATGTGGTTGAGGTAAATCCGCAAACAATGCCCGGATGTCATCGAATGGCAGGCCCGCTTCTGTTGGTGCACTCATAAAATTTCCTGACAAAGTGGTGCAAATTGCGCATAAGCAATATCCAAATTATGAGAACATTGGAACAGGCGTGACAGACGACAATCCACATAAAAGCGGCACTTTGGTCGATTCAAGCTCGATATGGGAAGAAATCAAACTCGCAACCAGCTTCCTAACTCGCCTACCTGTGGCCCAATCAAATGCCAGAATGCCTAGCGCAATGCGCGCGTTCCCACTCGTTGGTTTGATGCTTGGTGTATTTGCGGGAGCCCTTTGTCTTGCGCTTGTTACATTGGGCCTTTCGCCCACCATGGCGGTCGTTATCTCATTAGCGTTCGCTGTATTGATGACAGGTGCCTTACATGAAGACGCTCTTGCTGACGTAGCTGACGGCTTCGGCGGAGGGGATACAATCGAGCGTAAACTCGAAATCATGAAAGATAGCCGCATTGGTACATTCGGCGTTGTAGCTTTAATCCTCGTCATGATCTTGCGCATGGTCTCGCTTTCTGAAATTGCTGCAAGCAATTTTGTCGCCCTTGAAGTTATTGTATTTGCCTGGGCTGCGGCAGCATGCCTATCGCGTGCTTTTGCGGTATCCCTTATGGCAACCACAAAGAATGCACGCGGATCTGGCCTTGCCCAATTTGCCGGAGAACCGAATGCAAAAACCCATATCCAGGCACTTTTACTAGGTTTGCTTCTGAGTTCTTCGTTCTGCGTCTATAGTTTAGGGTGGACGCCAACACTTGCCGCAATCTTTACATCGTTTGCCGTTTTCTTATGCGTCCGGTGGCTCGCAATCCGACAGATTGGAGGGCATACAGGTGATGTTGCAGGAACGGTGGTTATATTGAGTGAAACCACCTTCCTCACCTCATTAAGCTTATTCATGTAAACCGGGTTGGGTTTTACCAATTCACCACTTTTCGCCAGGACAATGGCTATGACAGACCAGTTCCGCAGCACAATCACCTCACCTTGCGTGAATGTGTGCGTTGTTGATCCGGACTCTGATCTGTGCATCGGCTGCGGGCGCACGCGTACGGAGATCGCTGGTTGGCTATCATACTCGCCGCAAGAGCGGGACGAAGTCACCGCATCTCTTCCAGAGCGCCTTGCCACATTGACCCGCAACAAGCGTCGCAAAGGCGGCGCGCGCGAACGGCGAAAACGTGTGATGGAATGATCAAACTCAACAATCTTGTTCTAATATTTCTTGGTTTCTGTTTGATTTTTGCGGTTTTCGATCCGCAAGCCCTCATTGGTGCGAAAGCTCCAAAGCAAATCGCAGAATCTGAACACGCTACAAAAACAACGAAAAACTCTAGTGAAGTAGAGCTTGCGGCCGCCGCGAACGGTAATTTTTATACAGCCGCTGAAATCAACGGCGAACAATTTGACGTCATAATTGACACCGGAGCGACATACGTCACGCTTACCTACTCTGATGCTGAGAATGCAGGCCTAGATCCAAGCAATTTGCGCTACAACGTGAAGCTACGCACCGCTAACGGCACTTCTAAAGGGGCGCTCACAAAACTTGACGATGTGACCGTACACGGCATCACCGTCAACAATGTAAAAGCCGTGGTCACCGAGCCGGGTGTTATGGACATAACACTTTTGGGCATGAGCTATCTCTCCCGTATTTCGGGAATCAGTGTTAGGGATCAGCGCATGACGTTGAGCGACTAGGGGCGGCGCACTTCCATAAAATACGCTGACAAACGTATCCAAACTCGCTAAACGATCATCAACATAGTTTCCACCTGAGGACACGCTTCCATGCTGCCTAAACCAAGCGCTGATTTAGTGCAAAACACCCCTGAATTCGAACGCCTCCCATTGGTTAAGCCAACGGGTTTTCGCGAGTATGACGCGCGTTGGTTATTTGGCGACGGCATCAATCTGTATGGCGTGCAAGCACTAGGTCTCGGGCTTGGCACTTTTATTCAACGCCAGGGAAAAGACCCGCATATTGTGGTGGGTCACGATTTCCGTTCTTATTCTGCTTCAATCAAGATGGCGCTCATCACTGGGCTCATGGCTTCGGGCATGACCGTTCACGATATAGGCCTGGCTCTTTCGCCTATGGCCTATTTTGCGCAGTTCGCTCTTGACGTGCCATCTGTTGCCATGGTTACGGCCAGCCACAACGCCAACGGCTGGACAGGTGTGAAAATGGGGTGTGAACGCCCTCTAACCTTTGGTCCTGACGAAATGTCTGCCCTCAAAGAGATTGTGTTGTCTGGCAAGTGGGAGATGAAATCTGGCGGTGCGCTAGTGCATGTGGAAGGCATGGCTGAGCGTTACATGGATGATCTCGTCAAAGGAAAGGAAATATCCCGCAAACTGAAAGTCGTTGCCGCCTGCGGAAATGGCACAGCAGGCGCGTTTGCTCCCCAAGTGTTGGAGCGTATTGGGTGTGAAGTTATCCCAATGGATGCAGAGCTTGATCATTCCTTCCCACGCTACAATCCAAATCCGGAAGATATGGAAATGCTACACGCCATGCGCGATGCTGTGCTTGAGCATGGCGCAGACGTAGGCGTCGGCTTCGATGGCGATGGTGATCGCTGTGGTGTAGTCGACAATGAAGGAAACGAAATTTTCGCCGATAAAGTCGGCGTGATGATCGCCCGGGACATTTCAACACTACACCCGGGCTGTCAGTTTGTTGTCGATGTAAAATCAACCGGCCTGTTCAACACCGATCCGGTGCTCAAAGCCAATGGCGCAAAAACTGATTACTGGAAGACCGGCCACAGCTACATCAAACGCCGCAGCCACGAAATTGGCGCAATTACGGGTTTTGAAAAATCCGGCCATTTCTTTTTCTCAGAGCCGTTTGGCCGTGGTTACGATGATGGTATTGTCTCGGCAATCGCCGTTGCTGGCATGCTTGACCGGGCACCGGATAAATCGATGGCCGACCTTTACCGTGACCTGCCAAAAACTTGGGCAACACCAACCATGTCACCCCATTGCGGAGACGAGGTGAAATATGGCGTGATCGAAAAAGTTACTCAGCATTATCAATCCCTTGCCGCTAAAGGCGAAAAAATTGCCGGCCAAAAAATCCGTGAGCTCATTACCGTAAATGGCGTGCGCATCGTGTTGCAAGATGGCACTTGGGGCCTGGTTCGCGCCTCATCCAATGCGCCAGAGCTGGTAGTAGTTTGTGAAAGTCCCACCGCGGAAGAAAATATGAAAGCGATGTTTAAGAACATCGACATGCATCTTTCTGACTACACAGAAGTCGGCGAATACAACCAAAAGATTTAGGTATATACGAAAAACATATCGGCTGAACTCAACTCATTCGGGCAACTTTCTCTCAAGCAAATACAGCTTTTTGCTCAGTTTGAAACAAGCCACTTGCAGGTTGTGAAAGCTTGGCTTGCCAAGTGTCTTCCAGACCATATCCATACTTTTGCATGAGCGGTCCGCAAAGCTGGTCGATAAACTGCGCTTGCTCAGGTGACCAGTCGGCCCAATGCGCCATGGCTCCATCGCTTGCATTGCGCCGTTCGCTGAGTTTCGCAAAGTCCACCCGGTAGCGGTAGACATGTTCTGGTTGATCGCAAAGGAAGTACACTGCTGAAAGAAATTCTTGTGGGCTGAACAGATCCTCATATCGCACCAGCATGCAATTCACATCCTTAGTGATAAATGCATCAATGCGGTTGTAAACCTGCACCCACTCCCAACACAATTTTTCAAATGGGCTCATATGCCGCCAATAAGGTTCCCATGTTTCGTCGCCCACAATTGATGGGTTGATGCGTTGTTGCCCCATGCGCAACACCAGATCGGTTTCGTCATGATGCCCCTTATAATTCATCCAAGACGTTACCCAGTCACGCGGATCCCGGATAATCGCCACGACCTTCGCCTGTGGATATGCAACCCGCAACGGATCAAGCAATCCATACCACTGGCAATAGCTCTCAATGATAAACGGTTTTCTCTGCGCGGCATGCCAATCATCGCGCTGTTGGCGCACGGAACGAACGGTTTCATCGAAACCAAGCTCTCCCGACATATAATCTTGTGCAAGATTACGAATCCCAGTGCGCCTCAAATAGCGCCCCAAAACCATATGCCAAAGGCCGAATTCACGCAGATTATTGAGCGTGCGCAAAGTCAGGCCATCATTGAGGTCGGGCTCGTGCACAGATCGCGCATCTGGGATGAATTTTCCCAAAACATACCCCAGATAGGTGGTTGCCGTGCGGCCCCCAGAGACAATAAACGCAAGGTCTTTTGAAGATGTCTTACTCATGATGGCGCTTTACTCCCGCGCTCTAATGCAACAACTAACAACGCGGCCGCCAGCAAAACAGGCATGCCGATCAAACGGTTAACAGCAGGTGCCAAGAATCCACTCGCTGCACCAAGTTTCGCGATTGGGGCCAGCAACGCAGACATCCCCTCACGCACCCCAAAACCCGCGGGAACAATTGAAACCGCAGCACCCAAAGCACCAGCGATTGCAAAAATCGACACCTGTTGTGGTGACACCGCAATACCAAAGCCCGCAAAACACAAACTCAATCGCCACAAATCAGTGGTGATAAGCGCAAATTTGATCGCCGCGAGCTTAAAAACGGCACCCGTATGCTTGGTCTGTTGAAACATTGTCACCAACACAATGGCAGTTGCCAAAAGCGCCAGAACCCCCATCGCTATTCCAGCACCAACTGAAAAATACGCAAGCCCCCAGGCCGAGACCAACCCCGCTATGCCCAACCAAAGCAATCCGACCAGCACCGTGATTCCAGCACTTTTGCCGAGACCTGCACCAGCACGCGTAAGTGCTGCAATGCGCACCATTGTGCCGCCCGGCAGGGGCAGCATATTTGCTGCAGACCCAAGAACCGTGATTTTAAAAGCCGATGCAAAAGTCATGGAGTTGCCCGTTGCATTAGCTGTCGTGCGCATCTCCAGTGTGTTTAGAAGAACCGTCAACGGAACACCCAAAACAGCCACCCAGACCAGCACGCCCAAGTCACTTGCGGGCATATCTTCTGGAAGCGCGCCTATGGCTATGAAGCACCCAAACGCAAACGCAAGAACCGCAGCAACGCCGACCCAGCGCCGCACATGAGGCGGCACTTTTACGTCCTGCACAAAACTTGTCAGCGCGGTAAGTGTCATGGATTCCCAGCCAAATCAAACTCGAGGCAAAACCCTATTTTGTGCCACTTAAGATGACCTTAATTCCTGATATGCACATTAGGTTTAGGTGAATAATGCGTTACTCTGGCTGGGAGCAGAAATCGTGCGCAATTCAAACAAGGGACGTGTGTTGTTCGTGACCTCAAGCTGTCCGCAGCGCGCGGGTGACTGGACGTCACCTTTTATTCTTGATTTAGCCTGTGATTTGCAGAGTTTTGGTTGGCAAGTTGACGTGCTTGCCCCCCATGCGCCGGGATTGGCACATCAGGAACAGCTCTGTGGTGTGCAGATTTTTCGCTACCCATATTTCAAACCGGAAAACCAAGAAACTGTATTTTATCGCGGTGGCGCATTGGTGAATATGCGCAAGCACCCTCTTAATTGGGTCAAACTTCCAGTTGCAATGATTGCTCTTAATCACAATATTTACAAACACTTACGCACCAGCACCTACGACCTTTTGCATTCACACTGGATCGTGCCGCAAGGCGCGCTCGCAGGCCGCGCCGCCAAGCGCTTTAAACTGCCTCATGTGACGACTGCCCATGGCAGCGATGTTTTTGGATTGCAACATCCATTGGCACTGCGCTTGAAGCGCTATGCGCTCGATCATGCTGATGCGATCACTGCCAACAGCAACGCGACCGCAAACAAAATTAAACTATTAAAAACAAATGGTTGCACGCCGCACATTGTGCCGATGTCAATTACAGCCCCGGGCGCATCTCACGCGGAAAAACCAGCAGACAGTGCGCTTAATCTGCTCTTCCTTGGTCGCATGGTGCGCGAAAAAGGCATCGAAGAATTAATCACCGCACTACCCGAAATTTCAGCATCACTGCCCAATCTGCGCGTCACTTTAGCAGGTGACGGGCAAGACAGAATGGAGATGGAAAAACTAGTTAACCGTATCAATTTAAACCATATAATTCAGTTCTCAGGTGCCGTATCTCCAGCCGACACAAGCAAATTTTATCAGTGGGCGGACATTGTAACATGCCCATCGCACTTTGAAGCGCAAGGCATGGTGGCAGCTGAGGCGCTTGCCCATGGAAATGCGGTCGTTGCCTCAGATGTGGGCGGACTACCGGACACAGTCCAACACCTAAAAACGGGGCTTTTGGTGCCCCCGCATGATGCCAGAAGCCTTGCACAGGCGGTCATAAAACTGGGAAAAGACGCGGATCTGAGGCGACATTTAGCGGAAAAAGGGCGACTTTTCACGGAAGAAAACCTGATTAGACCGGCGTCCGCACGCCTTTTTGACGATATTTACCGTCGTGTTATCACTTCCCACCGCCACGCGCACGCTGTGGCGAGGTAATCTCAGCAAGCTCGGCTTCAATCTTTTTTCGTGGCAAGGCGCGCCGACGGTTTAAACTCAATTCACTATTTGATGAAGAGCCAAGTTCGCCCAGTTGGGCTTCAACATCGCCAATCCGCATCAGCGTCATTTCCATGAGCTTGCGATTGAAGTTTATGAGATCAGCGAGCAAACCAATCAACAGTGTGACCACCCCAAGAACAACCAATGTGCCTCCCAGCACAATCGACTGAATGTGCCCTGACCCATCGCCCATAGCGTAGAAATAGAGAAACCTCAAAATCGGCAACACGCCCACAGTGAGCATAATCAATCCCATGACCAGAAACACCCGCAATGGTTTGTACATGGTGTACATACGCACCAGTGTTGTGCCGGACATGCGCAAGAATTGCGGAATAGATTTAAACAGCCGCGACTCGCGCGTTTTGGCGTTTGTGCCAATTTGCACAGAAGTGACGGCAAGACGTTTAGCACTCGCCTGAATGAGCATCTCAATCGTGTAGCTGAAATCTGATACGATATTAATCTGGCGCGCTGCATCGCGTGAAATGGCACGGAAACCACTCACGGCATCCGTAATATCAAGACCGGTCACTTTGCGAATGCCCCAACTTCCAAGCACCTGAAGGCGTTTCTTGAAAGCGGAGAAGTGGGGGTTATCCAACCCGCCTCTGTCACCGACAACGATATCGGCTTCACCAGCAACTACAGGCGCCACGAGCTTTGGAATATCGGCGCCCGCATATTGGTTATCACCATCGGTGTTCACGACAATGTCGGCGCCGCGCGCAAGCGATGCTCGTAGAGCCGTTTGAAATGTGCGCGCAAGCCCCTTATTGCGGGTGTGGCGAACGATATGATCAACTCCACATACCTTTGCGACAGCAATGGTGTCGTCACTTGATCCATCATCAACGATGAGAATTTCGACCTTGTCGATGCCGTCTATCTGGCGCGGAACATCGCGCACGGCTTCGGCTAAACTGCCTTCTTCATTGAAGCAAGGAATTTGCACAATCAGCTTCATTTGACCCCTCCAGCCCAAGCGCTTGGAATGAGGTCTTAGAAGCCTTTGAACACCGGTCCCACAGGCGGTGGATCAGTTGGCTTGTAAAGATCATTGCCCCAGCGCAATGTGGCACGTTGTTCCGCGCCAATTGGGGTGAGTGTATGCGTACCTCTATTAAGAAAGCGCTTATCACCAGGGTTAATTTTTTCTCCATCCAAGCGGAAAGCTCCACCACTTTCAAATGTGTAAGGGCCTGAAATCATTATATCAAATTGCACAGACTCAAAATTTGAGACGAAGTCAAACCGCTTACCGGCCACATAAATCGGCCCCCAATGGGGAATGAAGTTCTGCTTCAACACACCCACATCTTCACGCAAGAGCCCATAATGGCGTGGGCCAAACGCATCGGCGTTGAGACGCGAAATGTCGAGTGATTCAGTGTTGGCGAGCAGAAACTTGGGCTGAGCAGCAAGCAGAGCATCGCGCATAATGGGTTTGCCACGACTGTAATAGTTTTCCATTCCCCATGAGCTCATGAAAAAGCCGTGCTTTGCGAACGCTGCGACCATGGAACACCGATCGATATATGAAACAGGTTCAGGAAACATTTTGTGCACCACTTCAAGCACCCGGTGTTGGCCAGAAAGGTCCTTGCCAAGTGCCTTGAGCGTGTTGGCCGATAAGGTCGCGGCAATTACGATAACCGAGACCAGGATAACTGGATGCCGTGAACCATCGGGTTTAGGGGTAACAAATCTATCAAAACCGAGCGCGCAAACCACTGCCAGCGGGGGCAAAATGAAAGCATAGAAGTAGGGAAAGGCATTACGGTAGATCAGAAAGCTCACCAACGGCGCTGCTAACCCCAGCAACAAAACGCTTTCTATGCGTGGCTTCCAACCTTCCTTAGTGATCGTTTTTAGGAGCGCATAAACACCTGAAGCGAATGCCCCCCAGAACACAAGATTGGTAATTCCCGCACGCCAGAACACACCCCACTGAGGAAACACCCCGGCTGACGAAATTGTCTTGGAATAGCTGCGCGCCATAAGCGCTCCGCTCCCCTCGCCCGAAACAGAGGTAATGCCCGTACGATGCCAGAAATAAAGAAGAGCAAAGCTCGCAGCAGTCGTGGCGCAATAAGCCAATGCGCACAGAAGCGTACGACGTTTGTCGCTACTGTGTAGCGCTGTCATACCTAGCACAGCGAGAATGGCCGGAGCATAAAAGGCTGCTTTGATCGTAATCATTCCCGAAATGCCTGTGCACACTCCAGCCAGCACAAATCGGTTTCGGCATAAGATCAACCAAAGTGCTGCCATAAGAAAAAAGGCTGCTATGGGGTCTGCCCGAAAACTTGCGCCATGCTGAACAACAAGCGAGAATGCACTAAAGCAAAGCGCCCCCAAAAGGGCCGCGTTCTCGCTTGTAAACTTTCTGGAAATATCAAAGACAAAAAACGTGGTTGCGAGGTTCAAAACCCACATGAGCAAGCGCGCAAGAATAATCTGATTGACCTCGTTTGCACCAGCAAACGCAAGCCAACTGAAGAATCGCACATGAAGGGTTTGCAGAGTTTTCGTCAGCGCTCCTCGCTCAAAATCATAAACTTGCGCGAGGTAGAAAAACTCATCCCAGTTAATTTCGTATGAGAAGACAAGCAGGAGCCGCACCGCAAAAGCCGCAGCTAAAATCGTCAGTAATATTGTGCGTAGCGAGAGCAGCGACGTAAAAGTGCTGCTCATTTTCCCAGCCTGAACACTCATAGCCGTGCATAAAACAGGTTTCGCGTTAAATCTTAGCTAATGAAAACATTCACAAATTTGCACATTTTTCTAATTTTTACTGCTACAAACACCAATATAAGAAAAGTAAGAACCGAGCATCTAAAATAAAGACCATGAAATTCAGGTTGCTACCAACCTTTTTAGTTTGCCTTACCTTGCTGACGCTGTCTTCCGTCGGTTCGCTGATATATCTGCAAAATTGGTCAGGCAGGCAGCTCATTTCGGTGTTGGGCAGCCGGATTATTGCAAGCAATCTCGAAGCAATTGCCTTCGAGTTTACAACTTTGCTGCGTTTGCAACGCGAACATGCCACCTCAATTGAAGATCATCTGATCCATGAGGACGTAAATCTCAAAACACCCGACGCGCTGCGAAACTATCTTATGGGTGTTATGACGGCTGAAAGCGATATTGCTCACATCATTATCACAGATAAAGATCATCGCGGCATCATGGCTTACAGAAATCTGGCTGCGCGTGAGCCAATATTTGCGCCGCTGACGGGCAATGAATCTACCTCACTTAAACGAGTGATTGATGAAGGTCATGCGCGTGCTGGAAGCATGCATCTCTCCAGGCCATGGTTTGATCCAATAACTGGGCAAACAGTGATCTCACTCAGCCGTGTCGTCTCAGAAGCCACAAGTTCGATTGAGTATATAGAAGTCGCGGTTTCTATTCAGCCGCTCTCAGAACGCGTGAACGCAATGAGCGGCGCCACAGGCAATATTGTGTTCGCCTTGCTGGGGGGTGAATTCATTTTGGCCCATCCAATCCTTGCGAAATCTCCTGTTGGACTTAGCGTTGATGTGCCCTTGCCCTCCCGTGATGAGCTTGGCGATGGCGTGCTCGATGTTCTGGAGTCGGCGATCCCTTCTTCGCTTATTGAGAAAATCTTTTTGAAAGAAGCGGAACTGAAAAATGTCACCTTCAATGATGTGACATATATGATTTCGCAAATGAAACTAAAGCAAACGTTGGGCGGGGAAGATGTGATCATTGGCACCTATCGGCGAACTGACGAGGTGCGCACATTCCTGCAGTCTTTCTATAACGCTTTCTGGCTGGGTGGTGCCATTTTACTGATTTCTCTTGGTGCATCTATCATTCTTGCGCGCTCAATTTCCCGTCCGATACAGCGCATTTCGGATGCCGCATCGGAAGTCGGTCACATTGGCTTTGATCAAATCAAACGGCTGCCGGGCTCATTCATCAGAGAGCTTGATGAGATGTCGTCTTCATTCAACTCAATGATTGGCGGGCTAAAGCGCTTCGAACGCTACGTGCCCCGTTCACTGGTGACCAAGCTCATTGAGCGTGGCGATGATCACATGACATCCGAAGAGCGTGTTGTCAGCGTTATGTTCACGGATATTGCGGGCTTTACCTCGCTTAGTGAGGGGCTTTCTGCCACCGAGGTGGCCGACTTCACCAACGAACACCTCACCTTACTAGGTGGATGTGTGGATGAAGAGTACGGCACGATCGACAAGTATATCGGCGACAGCCTTATGGCTTTTTGGGGGGCTCCTGATGATATGGACGACCATGCCAGTGCGGCATGCCGGGCAGCATTGGCAATCAAGCAAAAATTAGCCGAAGACAACGTTGCGCGCGAAAAGCGTGGTTTGAAACCTGTGCGCATCCGCATTGGCATTCACACCGGACCACTGATTGTAGGCGATATCGGTTCACCGAGCCGCATCAACTACACCATTATGGGCGACACAGTGAATGTCGCAGCACGCCTTGAGGCATTGGGCAAGGAAGTCGACCCCAAAGCTGAATGCTTGGTGCTGGTCAGCGGCGATACGGTGAAGAGTACCGAAAACGGCTTCAACTTCAGCGAAGAAGGCGCGCATACCGTGCGCGGTAAATCTGAAGCCACATCAGTTTTCAGATTGCAATCTGACGAGACGTGAAATTCGTTGCATGTGAAATCTCTTGGAACCCGCGCGCGACGCAAGCAACCGCGCATGCGGCTCACGTGGGGTCTGGCTTAGCCATTGCAAAACCGTCAATTTCGATCACCATACCATCATAGGCAAGAGCAGGTAGCGGAATGCCTGTGGTCGCCGGGCCGGGATCATTGAAATATGAGGAGCGGATGGGAAAGTTTGCATGCAATTGCGCAGCACCACAGCCACCAAAGTAAAAAGCACCCACCTTGCACATATCGTCATAATCAGCATCTAGTGCATTCAAGATCGTGCCAATATGTGCCATGGCTTGGTGCGTTTGTTTGGTTATGTCATCTGGATTAATGGTAACGCCATTCTTATCAAGAGAAACCTGGCCTCCGAAAAACACCATGTCGGCACATTTTAACCCGTGCTTATAGGGGAGATGAACCGTCCAATCCCAAAGGCTTTCAGGCCATACATGGCGGCGCGGCAAGTGGCTGCCATCCTCGCCCAGCATGGCAATGCAAGAGAGTTTTATGGCCACCTGTTCGTTAGCATGGCGTGGCAGGGGTAACCCGGTGGCAGTGGGGCCAGGTTCTGCGTAATACTTCGCGCATTCAAGCGCGGCTGGTTCAAAGTCCTCCACCCCAACATTGCCCGCATACCAGCGGTTGCTCTTAAGCACATCACCAAAGCTTGCACCAAACTGGGCAAGCAGGCTCTTTATATTTTCCATTTCAAATCTGGTTTGGGCAACTGCATCATGGGGGGCTTGCACATTGCCCTTCTCGTCCATTGGATATTGCCCGGAGACAAAAATCATCTTGCCACAGCGAATGGCATGGCAAAATTTATCTGGCAGAGGAGCGGTGTTTTCTGCGCTGGCGTAAGTACGCGTCTTGTCGGCACCATTTTCACCGCACATGGCGTAGGCCTCGATCTCAACCTCAAGCCCATCATACGCCAAGGCGGGCACAGGAATGGCGTTCACTGCGCATTTTGTGCCCTGGGGCAATGCGTGCGCCACCATCTCAAGAAATGCATCTTCACTGCGGGTGCCGTCATTCACGTAAAAGCACAGGAGATAAACCAGATCCTGCAATTCGCATTCAAGCCCCTGCAACACGGTGGAAATATTTTTCACAACGTTTTTAGTCTGCACGGCTAAATCGCCCTGGTTCAGCACATCGCCTTCGGGGCTCATATCAACCTGCCCGCCCACCCAAGCCATCTCACCGCAACGCACACCATGCTTGTGAGAGACCTTTACCGGCCAATTCCAGTGCCCCTCAGGCCAGCAATGGGTTTTATTCATAAGCATTCTCCAGATGTGATCTCACATACTCTCCCAAAGAAATAAAATGCTCAACCAACTTTTTTGGTGGCCGCTTTCATCCCAATCATCCCACCCAGGAAACACGATAGGAGCATGCGTTTCATGAGCCACAAGATAATCACCCCATGCCCGCTTGTTGTCTTCCAGGTGCTGCTTTAATTCAGCATCGCTCATGGAGGTAAAACCGGAACTGTTTTGAATGCCATATGCAAAAAAGGGCGGCAAAACAGTGAACCCCATATAGTAGAGAGAATAGTGTGTGGGCCACATCATGGAGGTGAGATCGCCGCCGCGGCCATTTCCCGTAAAGGCGGCTTCAGGTGCGCCTATGGTTACGGCGCACACGGCCTTTTTGCCGGCAAAATATCCACGGTCATAACGCATTTTGCTGGTGTAAAGCGCACCGTTTACAAAAACCCGATCAAACCAGCCTTTAAGCATTGCCGGGTGGGTGTGCCACCACAGGGGGAAATGAAACACCACCAAATCTG
>JBPCVX010000185.1:0-5093 GCA_051010095.1 Hyphomicrobiales bacterium | reverse complement strand
GAGCCAATCAGGGCGTCGGGCAAACTAATCGTTCCAGAACCCTGGCAAGACCCGGTGCTTTGGGCGGAATAGAGCTGTTTAGTTTCAAGGGCGATTAATCACTGGGCAGTTGAATGATATCTTCTGCCTGCCAACTCACCCACACATCGCCTGTATCGGCAACGTCGTGCACTTCACCTTCTTTCGACAGAACTTTTATGTCGTTGCCTTGCCAGTCCAGCAAACAGGTAACGGTTGGGCCGGCAAAGATTTTCTGTTTCAGCGCCGCCTTAACGCCATGATTTTTGCCAGATGGTTTGGTGTTTGAAACATTGAGGTTTTCAGGTCGCACGGCAAAACTAGAGTTGGTCATACCTGCAAGCAAGGTCCCGTCCTTAAGGCGCAATCCTTCGTTAGATGTTTCGCCATCAAAGAAGTTTGCCTCGCCCAGAAAACCTGCCGCGAACCGGCTTTCGGGCTTGTGATACATCTCACGCGGTGTGCCTTCTTGCACAAGCTTGCCGTCTTGCAGAATACCAATACGATCAGAAAGGGTGAGGGCTTCTTCCTGATCGTGGGTCACGAAAATTGTGGTAATGCCGACCTCGCGTTGAATGCGTTTCAACTCAATCTGCATATCCACCCGCAAAGCTTTATCAAGGGCGCTTAGAGGTTCATCGAGAAGGAGCACGCGGGGCTGGGTTACAATGGCGCGCGCCAGGGCGATGCGTTGGCGTTGCCCGCCTGAAAGCTCATGTGGTCTCCGGGTGCCAACGTGGCCGAGTTGCACCAAATCCAGCGCATCTTTGGCCTTGCGTTCGACATCTGCAGTTGAAAGTTTGCGCACTTTCAATCCGAAGCCGACATTGTCCAACACACTCATATTGGGAAACAGGGCATAGTTTTGAAACACCATGCCAATCTCGCGCTTTTCAACTGGTACATTTTCTACCAAGTCGCCGCCGATTTTGACGCTACCACTGGTTGGAAAAAGAAAACCAGCAATAACGCGAAGCAATGTTGTTTTGCCGCTGCCAGATGGCCCAAGCAGCCCGAAAAAGCCGCCATCTGGAAAATTGAGGCTCACATTATCGAGCGCTTTGAGCGAACCAAATGACAGGTTAATGTTGGAAACACCGACTTCGGCCATCAGTCTTCTCCTCCAAATTTAGTATAGCGTGCCGCCAGAAGCATCAGCCCCATGGAAACGGCAATAATGATCGTGGAAATGGCATTGATCTCGGGCGTGAAGCCCTTGCGGATCGCGGTGTAAATCACCACGGGAAGCGTGCTGTCGCCGGGTTTCGCCAGGAAGTATGAAACAACGAACTGATCGAATGAAACCGCAAAGGCAAAAAGGCCGCCCGCGATGACACCTGATGCGATCCAGGGAAGTGTTACATGGCGCGTAACTTCCCAACTGCTTGCACCCAGCGAACGGGCGGCTTCTTCTAACTGAGGATCAAAGGTCTTCAAGCGGGCGCTCACGACCACAATGACGTAGGGAAGTGCTAAAGCGACATGCCCAATAATAACCGCTGGCGAGCCGCGCCCGATACCAATCGAGAAAAAGAAGATCAGCATTGCCGTGCCCGTGATCAGCCAAGGAATGGCGATCGGGGGAAACAGCATTGCTTGCAAGAATGACTTACCTGGAAACTCATAACGGAAAAGCGCCAGAGATGCAGCGGTTCCAAGCGATGTGGCAATAACGGTCGTGACACAGGCTATCCAAATGCTTGTCCAGGCGGCATCGAGTATCTCTTGGTTGTTCCATAACTTGCCGTACCAACTCGTCGTGAAATTAATAGGAAGTTGGTAAAATTCTGACGCGTTAAACGACATTAGCGCCATGATGAAAATGGGAGCGTACAGAAAGGCCAGTACGAAGCCCAAGTAAACCTTGCCCAGTTTGACCAAGAAGGAATTCATTACTGAGCCCTCCTAATCGCTGGTGCAGATACCGCAAGAATGAGCAACACAACCGCCAACAGAATAAACGAGAGGGCCGCACCCAACGGCCAATTAAAGACAGCCACAAACTGGTCTTCGATAATGGTGCCGAAGAATGTGCCTTTGCGCCCGCCCAGAATACGAGGCTCCATAAACGATCCAACCACTGGAACAAATATAAGCGCTGCACCAGCAATGAGACCTGGCATGGCAAGCGGCACGATAATACGGAACAAGATTGTGCGCCGTGGTGCGCCCATTGAGCGGGCAGCGTCAATCAAGTTGTCATCAATGGCTTGCAGCGCAAGGTATGAGGTAAGAATGACGTAAGGCAGATAGGAATGAACCAACCCAATGACTACGGCAGGGTAGGTAAACATCAAATTCACATTCACTTCGAAGGGCAAAATGGCATCAAGAGATGCATCAATTACGCCATTGCCACGCAGCACGATTGCCCAGGAGAATATGCGCACCAGGCTATTACTCCAGAAGGGCAGAATAACGAGAAGGAAAAGTGCCTCCCGCCAACGCCCTTTGATGGTTTTCGCCAACACATACGCACACGGAAATCCAATTAGAATGCAACATCCCGTGACCACAAGACCTAATGATATTGAGCGCCATAAGAGCTTGGGATAGAAACTTTTTTTGAAGAATTCAGCGTAGTTGGCGAGGGTCACATGCCATTCACGTTCGCCGAAAGGCACATCACTCAGGAAGCTGAAAAACAGCATGGCTGAAAGTGGCAGAAATACTGCAATCATCAACCACAGATAAGCAGGGGTGATAAGCGTACCAACCCGTGCAAGATCTTTATGGCGTAGGGTGCTGCTCATGAATAAAGAGCCTGTTGTAAAATTTGCAGTTAATCCTCACCGGAGCAAGCCCGGTGAGGATTGTTTAAAACAGTTTGGTTACTGCGACGTCGCCTTAAGCTCCTGCCACAATTCGAGATATTCTTTACGTTTATCTTCAGACAAAGGCGCCATGAATTGAACGCGTGCCACCACTTCAGGATCACCGAGCACCGAGCGGTTTAGATCATCCTCAGGAAGCTTTTCAGCAACCTTGGAGTTTGCTGGTGCGGGTGCACCTTTTCCGGCCCATTCAACGTTAAAATCAGGCGAGATCATGTAATTGATGAACGCGCGTGCAGCTTCTGGATGCTTTGATCCCTTAGGAATTGAAAGCCCATCCAGCCATGCTATCGCGCCTTCTTTAGGGACCACGAATTCAACAGGCAACCCTTTGCTCATCGATCGGCCTGCAGAGCCAGACCAATAGGGCGCCATGACAAAATCGCCAGCGGCGAAAAACTGGTTCCAATCGTTCTCAGAGCTCCAGAAGGTTTTGATCTGTGGTAGAAGTTTAGCTAACTTCTCCTTTACGGCGTCCAGGTCTTTGATATCACTTATTTTTTGGCCCGTAGCAATCGCGCCGAAATACACTGATTCTACAGCATCATCGCGCCAGCCAACCTTACCCTTATATTTTTCATCCCACAGCACCTGAATGCTATCTGGCATTGGGGTAACGTCGTTCTTGTTCACGGCAAAAGAAGTGAGGCCCCATACCCATGCAACACCGTAGGTTTCACCATTGGGTGCCAGGTCTGGATTGCCTGCCATGTTAGGCGCAAGATCTTTGACATTTGGCATATCAGCCGTGTCGATCTTCTCAATTAGCCCTTCATCTTTTGCCTGTTTGGTATAGGCGGAGTTGATGAGAACCACATCATAGGCACCAGGATTGGTGCGCATTTTGGTGAGCATTTCTTGCTCTGAGTTGAAATAGTCATGGGTGACCGTGTGTCCGGTCTTTTCTGTGAAAGCTTTGAGGGCCCAATCTTCGTCGGTACCGTAACCTTTCCAGTTAAGGACGCGAATTTCGTCAGCTTGAGCGGCGAGCGCGCCGAAGCTCACGGAAAGCGCGGTAATAGCCGCAAACGCAGTAAGTTTAAATTGCTTTGTCATAGTATGACCTCCCTGTTAATTCAGAACGTTTATTGAAAAACTCTAGTGTTTCTTCATGTAGCGGAGCAGTTGAAGGACCAAAATGTTGGATCGACAATGCTGCAGCTGCATTGGCATATGCCACGGCGGATTGCAGTGATGCGCCTCTGTCGAGCGCTGCAATCATGGTGCCAATGTGGGTGTCGCCAGCGCCGTTCGTGTCGACCACTTCGACGTCAAATCCGGGCACGTGTATCGGCGAAGTATCCGGCTCTGCAATCCAGCATCCATCGGCGCCTGCGCGTATAACAACGCCCTTTGCTCTATCTCCCATTTTGTTCAGGAGTGCGCGTGCGGCCGCAGCCGGGTCTTGTAGGCCTGTAATTTCAGACGCTTCGGCAAGATTTGCGCTTAAGATGCCTGATGTTTCAAGCATGAGGTCGAATATGTATTGCGGAATGCTGCTATGGATGGGGGCGGGATCAATCACCAAAGTACACGAGGCTGGTAGGCGCGCCATAAACTCGTGAAATACATCCCTGCTCACAGGGTTAGACAGTTCATAGCCCGAAACGAGCGTCCACTGATAATCTGCAGGATCTAACGCATGCATGAGCCGCGCGTTCACCAAGCTTCCTGCAGCACTATTTGAGACGAATGTGCGCTCACCCAACTCGTCCACCATAACCACGCAGCTGCCCTGGTCGGCATTTAAATTCTGGCTTTGTATGAAAGGTATACCGGCAGTTTCAAGCTGTGCCCGCACATAGTCTGCGAAAAGCCCGGTTCCATGCGGCCCGCCGTAAACGACATCCATGCCTGCACGCTTTGCGGCTATCGCTGCATTAAACCCAGCGCCAGGGGCGGTAAGAGAAGCGCTTGCAACCTTGTCTTCGCCAGCAACTGGTACTTTATTGACCACGTAAACGAGATCAACCACGATGCCTGACATCTGCAAGAACGTAGATGCGTTCATATCGCGCGCTCCAACGTTGGCGACTGACGCGCGTTGCGTATCTTCAACAGCTGTTTCACGATCGTGTCCAGGTTGAGCGAATTTGTTGTGATAACCAGTTCAATCTTATCTTTGGGCAACGACGACGCACCGTTCAGTGCGCCGGCCATTCCAGCAGCTATGGCGCCTATTGTGTCTGTATCGTCGTAAAGGTTTGCACTGATAAGGCCAGCCTTCCACGCGTTGCCGTT
>JBPCVX010000184.1:0-25576 GCA_051010095.1 Hyphomicrobiales bacterium | reverse complement strand
AAAGTAAATACATATTATATTGCCTATATAAGACAATTTCTTTCAGGCCAGTCAACCCCCGGTTACGGGCGGAAAAAACGCAACTTCTTTGGCATTTTTCAGGGAGGCTTCGAGAGGACGGTGCTCCTGATCAATCGCGGCGCGGATTGCTGCAAGATCGGCGAAGGCGTGCTCGTATTCCTCGCCGCGCTGTTTCAACAGATCAATCAGATCGGCAACCGTCTCAACATCACTTGGAAGATCAATCTGTTCGGACATCTTTCCGGTGCGTTCACGCACCCAGGCAAAATACAAAACCTGCATGACATCACTCGTCGACAATATGCGTGATACCGGCGCGGAAATAATCATAACCCGTGTAAAGGGTCAAACAGGCAGCGATCCATAGACCGGCAAGCCCGATATCCTGGTTGTGGGGAAGAACTTTGTCCCCCGCCTCACCGGCAATAAGAAACCCAAGCGCGATCATCTGCAGCGTGGTTTTGCACTTCGCCAGATAGGTCACCGGCACAGAAACCTGAACTTCTGCAAGAAATTCGCGCAAACCCGACACCAGCACTTCCCTGCACAGGATGATCATCGCTGCCCAAAGATGGATGCCGTGAATTGTTCCAGCCGACACCAACATCAATATCGTTACAGAGATGAGCAGTTTGTCGGCAATTGGATCGAGCATACGACCAAGGGATGATTGCATATTCCAAATGCGCGCCAGATAGCCATCAAAGAAATCGGTGATGCATGCGGCTGTATATAACGCCAAGGCGATCCAACGAGGAGCATCGCCCTCAAAGAAAAAGCATGCCGCCATCAACGGCACGGCAGCGATACGGCCATAGGTCAGCAGATTGGGCAAGGACGTGATAGCGCTCGATCTTGCGCCCGATTTCCGATTCGGATTTTGCCCGGTTAAGTCAGCCATACACCTTGTTAATCTATTTGTTCGTGAAAGTGTTGAAAAATTTGCTTGGCCAGCGCAGCGGAAATGCCATCCACCTGCGACAAATCGGCCTCACTGGCCCTGCTTACGCCTTTTGCGGAACCAAAGTGGCGCAACAAAGCCTTCTTGCGGCCAGGCCCAATGCCCGCAATTTCATCAAGGGGATTCGCCCCAATGGCCTTCTTGCGCCGCGCGCGGTGGCTGCCAATGGCGAACCGGTGGGCCTCATCGCGCAAGCGCTGAATGTAATACAGAACAGGGTCGCGCGCCTCGAGCATGAAGGCCTGTTTGCCGGGCACATGAAAATGTTCACGCCCCGCATTACGGTCTGGGCCTTTGGCGATGCCGGCAACGGGCACATCTTCAATGCCCAAATCCGCCATCACCTCAAGGACTGCCGAGAGTTGGCCCTTACCACCATCAATCAATACGAGATCGGGCCAAGGTGGCGCATCATCTGTTACCGCGTCTTGGTCTTCTTCTTCGCGCAGGCCCCGTTCTTTGATGAGGCGAGAAAACCGGCGCGTGAGCACTTCGCGCATCATGCCGAAATCGTCGCCCGCTGTGATGTCCTTGGATCTGATATTGAACTTGCGATATTGATTTTTCATCAAACCCTCAGGCCCGGCGACAATCATACCGCCCACCGCGTGGGCACCCTGGATGTGGCTGTTATCGTAAACCTCTATGCGGCGCGGCGGCGTTTCCAGTTCAAATACATCCGCTACCCCGTTCAACAGTTTCGACTGCGATGCCGCATCGGCCATACGCCTGCCAAGAGCTTCACGGGCATTTGCAGTAACATGGTCAACCAGTCCGCGTTTCTCGCCACGTTGGGGCACCAACACGCTTACTTTGTGACCAGACTTCACGCTCAAAGCGTCTGAGAGCAAACTCTGACCAGCAATCTTGAAGGGCAGCAAAATATGTTTAGGGCACGGTTTATCGTCATAGAACTGGGCCAGAAACGATTCCAAAATCTCTTCCGCCGAATGACTTTTGTCTGCCCTTGGATAATAAGCGCGGTTGCCCCAGTTCTGCCCACTGCGGAAAAAGAACACCTGAATGCAGGTTTGCCCGCCTTCTTCCGCAAATCCAAAAACGTCCGCCTCACTAACCGAGCGCGGATTGATGCCCTGGTGTGACTGGATGTGGCTAAGTGCTGAAATACGGTCGCGATATCGCGCAGCCATTTCAAATTCGAGCGCTTCTGCCGCTTCTTCCATCTGCCGGGCGAGACCATCTTTCACCTTTTGCGAACGCCCGGACAAAAAGCCCAAAGCATCGTCGACCAGCTTGTTGTAACCCTGATGGTCGATCTCGCCGGTGCAGGGTGCTGCACAGCGTTTGATTTGATAAAGCAAACAGGGGCGCGTGCGGTTGTCGTAAACGGAATCCGAACAGGAGCGCAGCAAGAATGCTTTTTGCAGGGCATTGACGGTGCGGTTTACCGCGCCAGCTGATGCAAAGGGGCCGAAATAATCACCTTTGTGGCTGCGCGCACCGCGATGTTTGCGGATTTGCGCAACAGTGTGGTCGCGGGCGATGAGAATATAGGGAAAGGACTTGTCGTCGCGCAGCAGCACATTAAACCGCGGCCGAAGCTTTTTGATCAAGTTGGCCTCGAGCAGCAAAGCTTCAGCCTCACTGGCCGTAGTGATAAACTCCATCGATGCTGTTTGCATGATCATGCGCGCGATGCGCGTTGTATGCCCAACAAGGCGGGAATAACTGGTTACGCGTTTTTTGAGATTATATGCCTTGCCCACATAAAGCACATCACCGTCTTCATTGAGCATGCGATACACACCAGGCGTATTGGGCAAGGTGCGCACAAACGCAGCAATAACCTCAACGCCCGTTGGCATTGGCTGCCCGTCTGGTTGCGCAGCATCATCTTGCGCACTTACACTTATGTCTTGCTCAGCACTCATCACCCAAAGATATGCGCCTGTTTGTTCAGATTTTCAAATCATGGGTTGGTGAGTGTTACCGGCACCGTTCAATTTCAATTCCAACGCCTGCAGCTTCATCAATCGCATCGGGCTTTTCAATGCGCACCCGAGCGGAAACAACACGCTTATCCTGAAGACACGCATCTGCAATCATTTCAGCAAGTGTTTCGACAAGATGCACATGACCAGCATTGATGATAGCCTTGATCCGCTCCACAACTGAAGCATAGCAAACAACATTGCGATGATCGTCGTTGACGGCCTCGCCGTCATCTTCAGCAGCCAAATCGATATTTAAGACAATGGTCTGGGGATAGAGCTTCTCATGCTCATAAATACCAAGAACCGACTGCAATTTTAGATCGCGGATAAACACATGACGGATATTCTGCGCCGCGCTCGCAATCTGTTGGTTGTTACGTGCCATGTGCGTTCTTTCTCTAGAGGGCCGCTAGAGCGACCGAGTGAGGTCCCGGGATAAATACGGCTACAATATAGGCCATATAGACGATCAACAATGCCGCGCCCATTGCGCGGGTGATCTTGGCGCGTCGCAAAAACACCGGCGTGAGGACCAAAGTTGCCGCAAGCATTACCCAAATATCGAACTTCATAAGAGCTTCTGGCACAGGCACAGGCACAATAAGCATTGTTATGCCCATGATCGCGAGCAGGTTAAACAAGCACGAGCCGAGCACATTGCCAAGCGCCAGGCCTGCTTGTCCGCGAAATGCCGCCATTGTTGTTGCTGCAAGTTCGGGCAATGACGTGCCAAGCGCCACTAGAGTGAGGCCGATCACCATCTCGGATACACCAAATGTGCGCGCAATTTCAGAACCGGATGTCACAATTAAATGGGCGCCGATAGGAAGACCCACCAAGCCAATCACAACAAAGAGAACCTGTAACCAAACACTTTTCTTATGTTGAGCTTCATCTTCGATGTCGGCGGTAATATCGCGCGGTGAGCGCCGTGCTGTAGAAACGAGAATAAACGCCAGCATGAGAAGCAAGAGAATTCCTTGCCAAATATGCAAATACCCAAAGAAACAAAGAGCGATAAAGACCGCTGTTGCCGCGAGTACATAAAGCATATTGCGCTCGATGCCGGTTTGATCGCAGTTGGTCGGCGCAATGAGCGCGGGTAGACCCAGAACAAGCAGAAGATTAGCGATGTTGGATCCAACTACATTGCCAATCGCCATATCCGTGGACGCTGCAAGCGCTGCGTCCAGAGACACCACAAGTTCAGGGGCCGATGTGCCAAAGCCCACTATCGTGAGACCAATTACCAACGGCGAAATGCCAAAAAACAGGGCTAAGGAAACCGCACCGCGCACTAGCAAATCACCAGCAACGATCAACACAAGGAATCCCAAGAGGAGCAAACAATAGGTGAGAAGCATAAAAATCGCAAACCGGATCAAGAGAATGGATTGAGTTGATATAAGAAAATAGTTTAGAATTTCCAGCGGTTTATCGCACTCATCCCAATTTATTTACGATGTTTTCTGGGCAATCCAAAACGTTAGCTGCCCGACATGGCGGCGCTCGCGATCGCGGGTTTCAAACCAATTATCCGCTTCATCGGCCTCAATGAGACGACGCACCGTGTTGCGCGCAGCATCGAGCTCTTCCTTGCTCGCAACTGACCAAATGGAATCGCCCGCGCGCCATTCGTCGCTGAAAACACCTTTCATCTCGAAATAAGCGTCGCCCTGCATAATTGAATGAACCGGCACATGGCGTGCCTGAACTTCAAGCCCGGCTTCAGCAATCATTTGTGCAAAAAGCGGAACCGGCGCAATGCGTGCGCACGTATCATCCAGTGCATGCGCAATTAGCTGGTTATACCAAAACCCATCGCGCAACTGGCGATGAGAACATGCATTGACCAGCAAAACCCCGCCAGGTTTCAAAACCCGTGATGCCTCATTTACCGCTGCACGGTGACCGTTATAGGCTTTATCGGTGCCATCATCGAGATGATGCAAGACCTGATTTATCATCACCGCATCAAAAGTTTCGGCCTCAAACGGCAGCGCCAGCAGCGAACCTTGCTCCAGCTTAATTTTGTCGCCATGGGACACATCAGCAAACTTGGCTTTGGCCTGTTTTAGCATTTCATGAGAGAGGTCAATTCCATTCACCTGACCCACAAAAGAGGCCAATGCATCGGTGTAGTTTCCTGTACCGATGCCAGCATCAAGCAATCGGACATTTTGCAGCGCCGCAGGCGCATATCTCATCATTGCGCCAAGCCAAATCTCATAGGCAACCGCCTGACGCGTTACATCATAATGGGTGGCTGACTCTGCATAGTTATGGAAACTGCTCATTCAGGTGCCCGTAAAAAGATCACTTGCCATTCATTCACCGGGCGCTCTAGTTCACAATCGCGCCACGCCGCGTAGCGGTTCATTGCAAACCGCCCTTCTTGCCATTTCCAAAGTCCCAAAACTCCACACCCTTCCAGCCCTTGTTCCTTGCTACGGCTTACCAAGATCCCTTTAGACTTGTCAAAACTGGCGTTGGCAAGCGTGTCTGTGCCGGTCCATCCGGTTTGTTCATCAAATCTTGCAAACAATACCGCTTCAAGCCTGCCCCCCTTTTCAGAAATATATATACGCGAACCTGGATTGTTGGTGCCCGGTGTGCACGGCACAATGTAGAGGTTTGTACCTTCACCAAGATCATACCGCTGAGAATTATTTTGCGGAGATGGCCGGCCGGCCCAACCCTCACAGGCCTCAACTTGGCTGTGGAGTGCCACAAGACCAGAGGGAAGTTTTAACAGGGGAAGATTGGTATTATCACCCTCGTCCGCTTTGGTTGAAACACCAGCAGGCGGGCCAACGTCTACTGTGTTGGGGCCACGAAACTGCTGTTTGTTCATATATGAAAGGGCTGCCCCTAAACCAAGCAGCGAGATATTCGCCGTGCGCGGCTCGCCGCGTTCATCCCTAAAAGATGCAGACATTTGGCTGCCCTTTAGCATGGCGGGCATCAACACATCGAGCGTTGCCTGATCGGTAAAGTAATAGAGCGCCTTGTCAGAAAACACTCCATATCCGGCACCTTGCGCCAAGGCGAAAGCCGGTCCTCCAACAACGCGTACATTGAGCAACTCTCCAGTACCTGGCTTCGCATCAACCGTTGCGAGCGACAAAACGAACGAAGAAAACTCGCCCCTTCCCGCTGCAAGCGCAAGCGATAGGCCTCACCTGCTTCGCCTGAACCTGGTTTGACGAGTGTTCTGGCAAGGCAGGAACCATCATCGTGACAAGTAGCTTGCCAATCCCGAAACTCCTGAAAATTCTCTTTAAATGGATCGTCAGATGCGCTTTGCGCCTGAAGGGGAGCACCTTGCAAAAAAACAACAACAAAAACTGTGAAAAATGCCAAAAAAGAACTCATAATCACGATAAACCTTAAATTGCTTAAAAGTGCATATTGAAGCCAAACCGCGTTCTTATCGCCTAAATCAGCTCTGATTACCACCATTGGCTGCACGCCACACTTTTTCAGGCGTTAAAGGCATATCAATGTGGCGCACGTTTCGGCTTTGCAGCGCATCGCACACTGCATTCACGATCGCTGGCGGTGCACCCGTCGCGCCCGCCTCACCTGCACCTTTTACACCAAGAGGATTTGTTTTCGTCGGCACGTTTTCGTTTAATTCAAGCGCGAAGTCAGGAATATCATCAGCCCGCGGCATGGTGTAATCCATGAAACTTCCTGTTACGGGTTGGCCGCTGTCATTGTCATAAACCACCCCTTCCAGAAGAGCCTGACCGATCCCTTGCACGGCTCCACCCATAATCTGGCCCGACGCAATAAGGGGATTAATGATGCGGCCAAAGTCATCAACAATCGCATAAGCTGCAATCTCCACATGGCCGGTGTCTGGATCCACTTCAACTTCAGCGATGTGACACCCATTTGGGTAGTTAAACGCCTCACGCTCATAAGACCCTGATGATGTGAGTGTTGCAGGCACATTTTCTGGCACTTCTTCAGCCGTGTCACGCAAGGCTGCCTCAATTTCAAGCACTGAAAGCGCCTTGTTCGTGCCACGCACCGAAAACAGGCCTTCGGTAAAATCAATCTGATCTTCGGTTGCATCCATTAAGTGGGCAGCCGCTTTCTTGCCCTTTTCGATAATGTCGCCTGCCGCATTTTGGATCGCATGACCACATGTTGCCAACGAACGCGATCCGCCGTGACCATACCCCTCTTTAATGAGCCCGGTATCACCATGGACATAACGGATCTTGTCGGGATCAATACCGAGTTCAGAATGAATGAGCTGACTATATGCAGTCTCGTGGCCCTGGCCTGTAGATTGTGTGCCCACCAGCATGGTGACACCGCCATCATCATCGAAGCGGATTTCCGCATTCTCAATTGGGCCACCAAGGGTAACCTCAAGATAGGTCGAATATCCAAGGCCGCGCAGTTTGCCTGTTGCTTCCGACGCTTTCTGGCGTGCAGCAAAGCCCGCAACATCTATGTGGCCGCGCGCCAAATCCAAGTTTTGCGCAAACTCACCGCAATCAACCACCATGCCAAGCGCCGTCTTGTATGGAAACTCTGTGATAAAATTCTTTCTTCTGAGCTCGAGCTTGTCCATACCCGTTTGCGCAGCCGCCACATCGATAAGCCGTTCGATAATATATGCAGCTTCTGGTCGCCCAGCGCCGCGATACGCATCAACGGGAACAGTGTTGGTGAACGCTGCGCGCACTTGCATTGCCACATTGGGAATATCATAAGCACCACCCATCACCACCCAACTTGCGCTGGTTGGAATAATGGTTGAGAAACTTGAAAGATAAGCCCCCATATTGGCAATGGTATCGACGTTGAGCGCTGTGATTTTGCCATCACTAGAAAGCGCTAATGTTGCGGTGGTCACATGATCACGACCATGAATTTCAGTGAGGAAATTTTCGCTGCGTTCTGCAACCCATTTCACCGGGCGTTTAAGTTCCTTCGCCGCCCACATGCACAGAACGTTTTCAGGGTAAACAAAGTTCTTCGCCCCAAAACCACCACCAACATCAGGCGCAGCTACGCGAATTTTCTCATGCGGCACCTTGAATATTGCATCTGCCATTTGCCCGCGCTGGGCGTGAACCGCTTGACCCGACACATGGAGAATGTATTGGTCGTCATCATCGTTCCAATCACCAATGGCGCCGCGTGGTTCAATAGCTGCTGGGGCAAGGCGGTTATTGATCAATTCAAGTTCAACAACATGATCCGCATCGCCTATAGCCTCATCCGTTGCACCCCGGTCGCCTCTAAAAAACGTGTAAACCAGGTTGCCATCAAGCTCAGGCCAAAGCTTGGGTGCATCCTCATCAAGAGCGTGTGCCAAATCGGTAAGCGGTTCAAGTTCGTCATAGTCCACATCAATTGCCTCAAGCGCATTGAGTGCCTGTTGCTTTGTTTCCGCCACAACAAACGCCACCGGGTCGCCCACAAAGCGCACTGTATCAAGCGCCAGTGCGTGACGTGGCGGATGGCGCACACCATGATCATCCAAGCCATCAATCGCAGTGAGTGTAGGAAACGGCCCATTGCCTGTCTTGGCGTAATCAGCACCGGTGAAAACTTCACTCACGCCAGGCATATCCCGGGCATCTGACACATCAATTGCGGTGATGCGCGCGTGGGCATAAGGCGAGCGCAAAACGGCCGCATGGGCCATATTATCCAAATTCAAATCATCGAGATAGCTGCCTGCGCCTTTGAGAAAACGCTCATCTTCCTTGCGGCGCACCGCCTGGCCCACACCAAATTTTTCCATGAAAATTAGCCTATTTTTCTAACCGCTTAAGAAGCGCTTCCTTGTTGTCTTTAAACCCGCCTGCAATCCACCAGTCTTCAAGTGTTTGCAAGGCTTTGCCGAGTGCCGGTCCCTGTTCAATTCCCAAATCGATCAAGTCGGCACCTGTGACTGGAAGTGATGGCCTCTTCCATTCACACCATCTCGCCAAGAGCCGGCGCCAACTTTCATCATTTCCAGATGCCCCACTTTGTGCCCAACGCACAAGTAAAACATCATAAAAGGTCTGATCGCCAGCCCAATATATCAATCTGTCAATTTCTTCATTGCGCAAGCCTGGTGCCACCGGCCCCGCGGCGTTGAGTTTCTCAAGCCGCTTGGTCTCTTCATTGGTTAACACAAACGCTTTTCGCAACTGGTTTACGGAAGCTGATGGAAAAAGGATCGACATCAACAAAACGCGTTCACTTTGTAATCCGTTCTCAGTGATGACCGACTTGAGATTCGCAAATGCATCGAGTTCCGGATCGCGATCGAGAACATGCCCTAAAATGCCATCATCGCGCATGAGTTTGAGGGTTTCATATGCGAAGCGCGCGGCAAGAAGGCGCGAAAACTCATGCGCAATGCGCTCGCGCGACAAGTCATCCAGTCCGAGGCGCAAGGCACCGCAGGCTTCTCGTGAAGCCGTGTCCACATTCTCCACGCCGAAACGCGCCAGAAACCGGTAAAACCGCAAAATTCGCAAATAATCCTCGCGAATGCGTTGTTCCGCATCACCAACGAACACGACGCGTTTGGCGATAAGATCGGCATATCCCGAAATTGGATCAAACACCGCACCGTCAGCGTCGCAGTAAAGCGCGTTCATAGTGAAATCGCGCCTCATGGCATCTTCTACCCAGTCCTGAGTGAAGGCGACTTCCGCATGGCGGCCGTCGGTCTCCACGTCAATGCGCAGCGTCGTCACTTCATAGCCGGTGCGGTTGCTCTCATCACCCGCCGTCAGCATTATCGTGCCATGCTGCAATCCCGTGGGGTGCACACCAAGCCCTGCCTTTTCACCCGCCTCCATCACCTGTTCAGGCAGCAAATTGGTTGCAATATCCACGTCTTCAGGAGCCACATCCGCATCAAGTAGTGCATCGCGAACACAACCACCAACCGCACGGGCAGTGCCGCCCGCATCGGCCAATGCGCGCATAACGCTCTGTAATCGCTTATCTCTGAGCCATTCCCACCCCGCCAGTGATGGTGCCACACTGCCCATTATTGGCGTCCTTCTGGTGCGGTCTGCCCATAAACTTTATCGTAGAAATTGCGCAACATGCCCGCGGTTGCGCCCCAAATGTAGCGATCACCATAGGGCATGGCATAGAACCAGCGCTTTTTGCCTTTCCACTCGCGGCCATGGCGTTGATGGTTTGCCGGGTCCATCAAGAACCGCAGCGGCACTTCAAATATGTCGGCGACTTCACCTGGTTCCGGCACAATCGAAAATCCTGGCTCCAGCAAACCCACCACCGGGCAGATGCGAAATCCGGTTCTTGTCTGATAAGCGTCCAGATAGCCAACCGGCTCGACAAACTCCTGCGCGACGCCAGTTTCTTCGAACGTCTCGCGAAGCGCTGCAGCCAGCGGACCATCATCAGTGTCATCAACCTTGCCGCCAGGAAATGCCACCTGACCTGGATGGCTCGGCAGATCATCGGTGCGCTGGGTCAGCAATACGGTGAGCTCAGCGTCGCGTCTGACCAGTGGCACCAGCACCGCTGCGGGCCGCTTTTCTGGATCACCCTCAAACGTTGAGCCCAAATGGCGGTTTAAATCATCATCAGATCGCGGCGCTGGGCGACATAAGTTAAACACCTCTTCAGGCACATCTGCATGCAGGCCGCGTGCAGCCAGGGTGCGAAACTCATTTTCAGAAAAATCGTACAACAGATCAGTCCACTCAGTTCAGGTGCTAGCGCAAGCCAATATCGCGTGCTTTTGCCATCGGCCAGAAGCGCCCGGAACTCCAGACACCAAACCAATCTTCTCCGTCAACACGATGGCGCACCCCAAGCTCAACCAAATCGTAAAAAATTGGCCGGTTCACCAGCGCTTCTAACCGCGCCCTCAGCAACACATAGGGTTTAAGCCCCTCGGTGCCTTCTTCTTCCTCAAAATGCATAGGGTGATCATCATCAACAACCACTTCATCTTCTGTTTTGGTGACGAATTTTATGATCTGACCCTCACCTGAGCCCTCAACTTCCATATGAACGATCAGAAAAGGCGCGTCATCTACCTTGATGCCGATCTTTTCCACCGGCGTAACCAGGTAAATCCGGTCATCATCATCCATACGCAAAACGGAAGAAAACAACTTCACCAGCGGCTCGCGGCCAATGGGCGTACCCATATAATACCACAGGCCATCGGATCCGATGCGCATATCGATCTCACCGCAATAGGGAGGGTTCCACAGATGCACAGGCGGCAGGCCCTTGGTTTTCGACACCGCCTTTTCAAGTGCTGCTAACCCAGCCGCAGGATCAGAAGATTTTGCGTTTGTTACACTGGTCTCGTCATGCATTACGGATAATTCACTTTCCTCTTTCCCATGGTCCGGTAAATATTGGCTATCGTATTCATATTACCGCCTCATATCAGACACGATTTGCGGCATTACTGCACTTAAGCACAGGAGGCTCAAGCTTTTGTGAGGTTTGTTATACTGCAAAGCCTTCTTTATCGCCGTGTTCCTAACTATAGTGAGTCTTATGGAGACCATCAATAAAACCGCCAATCCAAGTGACGAGAAAATAGTCGCAACGATTGAAGAAACCGGCGCGCAACTCGGTGAAGTGCGCGAAGCCATTGGAAAAGTCATCTTTGGGCAACAGGAAGTTGTTGACCTGGCCCTGACCGCAATATTGAGCGGTGGCCATGCTTTGCTTGTTGGCTTGCCTGGTCTTGCCAAAACGAGGTTGGTTGAAACCTTCGGGCGCGTTCTCGGGCTTGATGAACGCCGTATCCAGTTTACGCCCGATTTGATGCCAGCAGATATCGTTGGTTCAGAAGTGCTTGAGGAAAGCGCTGATGGCAAACGCTCGTTCCGCTTCATCAAAGGCCCGGTATTCTCGCAATTATTGATGGCTGATGAGATCAACCGCGCCAGCCCGCGCACTCAGTCTGCATTGCTGCAAGCCATGCAGGAACACCACGTCACAGTGGCGGGCCAGCGTTATGACTTGCCCAAACCGTTCCACGTTCTGGCAACCCAAAACCCGCTAGAGCAGGAGGGCACTTACCCCCTTCCAGAAGCGCAGCTTGACCGTTTCGTGCTGCAGATTGATGTGCCCTATCCCGATCTTGAATCAGAACGCAAAATGCTGTTCGCCACCACTGGCACAACCGATGAGCCGCCGGTGCAGGCAATGACAGCGGAAAAACTGATTGAGGCGCAAAAGCTCATTCGCCAGATACCGGTGGGCGAATCAGTGGTTGATGCCATTCTCACCCTTGTGCGTTCTGCGCGCCCTGAGGCTGATGCGGATGAATTTGTGCGCCAGAATATTGCCTGGGGACCAAGCCCGCGTGCCTCGCAAGCATTGATGCTTGGCGTGCGCGCACGGGCAATGATGGATGGTCGTTTATCGCCTTCAATTGACGATGTAATTGCGCTCGCAGGACCTGTCCTCAATCACCGCATGGCGTTGACATTTGCTGCACGTGCAGACGGCGTAACCTTAGAAGATGTAATTTCCAGGCTTACGGAAAATCTTGGCTAAGCCGACCCGAGGAGGTTGAGATAGAAGAGCCCGCAAAAGCACGACAGTCCGCGAAGGTCCACGCGCATGCGCTGCGCGAGCGTGCGGAATCGCTCGCGTCTGCATTTCCGGCTCTTTTGATCGAGGCCGACAAAGTGGCGCAAACGGTTGCCATGGGACTGCACGGACGCAAGCGCGCAGGCACGGGTGAAACGTTCTGGCAGTATCGCCGCTATCGTGATGGTGACAGTGCCTCTTCAATTGATTGGCGCCGTTCCGCGCGGTCTGAGCGCATTTATATCCGCGAGAATGAATGGGAAGCTGCAAACACAGTTTGGCTGTGGAACGACCTCACCCGGTCGATGGATTTTCAATCTCATATCAGTGACGTCACAAAGCGCGACCGCGCATTGGTGCTCACGTTGGCGCTCGCCGGGCTGTTGTTGAAAGGTGGCGAAAGAGTTGGGCTCTTGGGGTCTGATGTTCCCCCTTCTGTGCATCGATATGCCATCAGACCAATGGCACGTTGGATGGCAGATACCGGCATTCAGCAAGCTGAAGAGGGTCTGCCACCAGAAGCACGGCTACAAAAATTTTCCACCTGTGTTCTCGTTGGTGATTTTTTGAGCCCGATCGATGAGATCGCTGAACGCCTAAACATGATCGCTGGGAGTGATATTCACGGCCACCTTGTGCAGGTTCTCGACCCTGCGGAAGAAACCCTGCCTTATCTCGGCCGCAAGGAATTTGTCGAGATGAAGGGCCCCCTTAAGCTGACCATCGGGCGGGTTGAAACTCTGCGTGATGCCTACCAGCAAAAGGTGGAAGATCACCGCGCCAACTTGTCAGCACTTGCTAAACGCATGGGCTGGACCTTCACCGTGCATCATACTGACACGCCCCCTCACCGCGCACTGCTCGCACTCTATGGCATGTTGTCTGGCGATTTCGCCGCTGGCCGCAGTAATCTGGGGGCATAGGCGCAATGATTTGGCAGATCGGTAGTCTCGCATTTCTCAATCCGTGGGCGTTGGCTGCTCTCACGGTATTACCGGTGCTTTGGTATTTGCTGCGGTTCACACCGCCAAAGCCTGAAGAAGTTGCCTTTCCCCCTATCCGTTTCTTGCTGGAACTGGTCTCGCGCGAAGAAACTCCCTACCGCACGCCTTGGTGGCTTATCTTGTTGCGTTTGCTGGCGGTCGCTCTTCTTATTATTGCAATTGCCGAACCTGTCTTTAACCAGCCACAAATCGCCGACAAGCGCGACGGACCCTTACTGGTGGTGGTCGATGATGGCTGGTCTGCTGCAAATGGCTGGCAACGCACTCTCGGGGCGGCTGATCAAGCACTCGATAGAGCAGCGCGCCAGGCGCGCCCGGTCATTGTTGCCTTCACCACACCACGGGCAAACCCGCAAAATCTGCTTGCGGGCCGGGCTGAGGCTGCGCGCGATTTAATTTCAGCTGTTCAACCTTCAGCATTAACACCAGACCGGTTGGCGCTTGCGGATACGCTAAAAACAAACATTGAGGTCAACAAAAATCTTGAAATTGTGTGGCTCTCTGACGGTATGGATTATGGCAATGCGTCAGCATTTACGACCCAGCTCATCGATCTAAGTGGCGTTGCGTCAAATGTCAGTGTTGTGCTGCCTCAAACTGACGAGCTGCCCATCTTTGCAACTGGCGCTGCGTTGGATTCTGGGAATATTACCGTCACCGTGCGCCGCACAAACACTGGCCTATCAGCAGGCGGTGCAGAAGGTGAAGTGCAGGCCTTGGCTTCAAACGGGCGCAATTTGGGCAGCGCACGCTTTTCGTTTGCCCAAGGCACTTATGAAACGACACCGAAGCTTGAGATGCCGATTGCGCTGCGCAATGAAATATCGCGTCTACAAATTGCCGAAAGCCGCTCAGCGGGTGGCGTATTTCTTATTGATGATACGTGGCGGCGCAAAACGGTGGGGCTTGTTTCAGGCACAAGTTCAGCTCAGAACCAGCCACTTTTATCGCCACTCTTTTATGTCTCACGCGCCCTTGAACCCTATGCAGAGGTGAGCATTGCGCCATCAGATGAAGTGAACAGTGGCATTCGCGAGCTTATTGATGCTGGTCTTTCTGTGTTGGTGGTTGCTGATATCGGCAAGTTACAAGCCGCCGACTATGCAGCGGTTGAAAACTGGCTGGAAAAAGGTGGAACGTTGGTGCGGTTCGCCGGCCCGCGTTTGGCAGCACAACAAGATGAATTGGTGCCCGTGCCTTTGCGCCGTGGAGGCCGTGCGCTGGGTGGGGCGCTGTCGTGGTCAACACCGCAAAAAATGAGCCCGTTTGATGAAGACAGCCCGTTTTACGGTATCGATATTACGGACGAAGTAACGGTTACACGCCAGGTGCTGGCAGAACCGGTTATTGAGCTCAGCGAGCGCACCTGGGCACGCTTAGAAGATGGAACCCCACTCGTGACCGCTCGCAAGCAGGGCGCTGGAACAGTGGTGCTGTTCCATGTAACAGCAGAACCAAGCTGGTCGAACTTGCCGCTTTCTGGATTGTTCGTTGAAATGTTGCGGCGGCTTGTTGCGCGCTCCTCGGGAATTGTTGGAACCGGTGAAGAAGCGTTGGCGGCAACTGAGGCGCGCCAAAGCGGTGCTTACGCGCCAATTCGCACACTCAATGGGTATGGTGAGGTTGCAAGCCCGCCAGCAGATGCTGCTCCTGTTCCAGCAACGGAAATAAACAAAGTTCAACCTGGTCCAACGCATCCACCTGGGTTTTATCGCAGAGGGGGCCTAACGCGCGCGATTAACCCACTGAAAGAAGATCTCAAAATTTCCGGCCTGGGTGGCTTCCCATCAGGCGTGACGG
Organism: Hyphomicrobiales bacterium; assembly: GCA_051010095.1. Classification (GTDB taxonomy): domain Bacteria; phylum Pseudomonadota; class Alphaproteobacteria; order Rhizobiales; family CAJQND01; genus CAJQND01. Next base: position 10,268 of record JBPCVX010000184.1, on the reverse strand, counting down.
TGACTTCGTTCTCGCCGTTGCCGGTTGTGCCCATGAAAGCTGCTCTCTTCATTACAGCTTTCATATTGCTATTGGTTGATGCGCTGGCAAGCCTGTGGCTGGCGGGCCGACTGCAGCGCGCGAAAGCTGGCCCCGCCATAGCCGCCTCGGTTGGTGCATTCGTTGTTGCCGGTGTACTTGCCTTTGGCGCACATGATGCGCTGGCGCAGCAAGCGAGCGATGGCTCAAAAGCTGCTCAAGAACAGTTTGCCATGCGCGCCGCGCTGGATACCCGAATTGGTTATGTGCTCACGGGCAATGCGCAAATTGACGATGTAACAGCGGCAGGTGTGGACTACCTCACCGAAATTCTGTTTACGCGGACGTCACTAGAACCCGAAAAACCCCTCGGTATTGATATCGAAAAAGATGACATTGTCTTTTTTCCACTTCTCTACTGGCCGGTGTTGCCCGATGCTGAGCGCCCAAGCGATGCAGCACTTGCAAAGATCGCGACCTATCTCAAAAATGGCGGAACGGTTTTCTTTGACACCCGCGATCATCAAAACGCGGCAACAGGACTAGGTAACTCAGCAGCAAACCAAGCATTGCGACGCATATTGGGTGGTTTGGATGTGCCGCCCCTGGAAGCCGTTCCACCGAACCATGTGATTACGAAATCGTTTTATCTTTTGCAGGAATTTCCTGGCCGCTATGATGGCGGCAAGCTTTGGGTGGAAGCGCGCCAAAGCACAGGTGATGCGCAGATTTCCAGCACTGATGGCGTCTCTTCTATCATCATCGGGTCGAATGATTATGCCGCCGCATGGGCAATAGATGGCTCTGGCAATCCAATGTTTGCCACCATCCCCGGCACCAACCGGCAACGCGAGTTTGCGTTGCGCACAGGCGTCAACATTGTCATGTACGCCCTCACCGGCAACTATAAGGCCGATCAGGTACACATACCCTCAATTCTTGAACGGTTGGGGCAGTAGCAATGAACTTCAGCCTGGAATTCGCCCCGCTTATTTCTGAAACCTGGCTTATCGTGCTTGGTGCGCTTGGCCTGGCAATTCTGGCTGTTGGAATTTTCACCCGTGCACGAGGTGCCTGGTTACGTGCGCTTGGGCTCACAGCGGTGTTTCTTGGAATTATGAACCCGGTGGCGCGGGAAGAAGCCCGCAAAATCCTGCCTGATACGGCCGTTATTTTGACTGATCTAAGCACCAGTCAAACAATAGACAAGCGCGATGTGCGCACAAAACTTGCCACCGAACAATTGAAGCAAGCATTGCAAAGCCTGCCTGATTTAAACGTTAAGACGGTTACAATAAACCCAAGCAAAACGTCAGAAGATGAAGGTACTCAAGCTTTCAAAGCACTAAATGAAGCACTCGCCGACGTTCCCCCAGAACGCTTTGCGGGCGCGGTAATGGTCACCGACGGTCAAATCCACGATGTCCCCGACAGCATGTCGGCCCAGGGGTATGATGGGCCTATACATGCACTCATCACAGGTCAAAAAGACGAGCGCGACAGGCGGCTTGTTATTGAGCAGGCGCCGCGCTTTGGGATCGTTGGTCAAGAACAGATCATCCGGCTGCGCGTCGATGATCTAAACACCGGCGAGGTGGGCGCCGTTTTGACCATGAGTAAGGATGGTGGCGACCCGGAAACAATGAATGTGCCCGTAGGGCAACCATTCGAGATCCCCATCACGATCGATCATGGCGGCAACAACATTATCGGCTTTGAAGTTTCCGCCGTTGAAGGGGAGCTAACGGAAATCAACAATCGCGCCGTGGTGCAAACGCGCGGTATCCGCGACAGGCTGCGAGTGCTTTTGGTTTCAGGACAGCCGCATTCTGGCGAGCGCACATGGCGTAATCTTCTGAAAGCGGATGCAGCGGTTGATCTGGTGCACTTCACAATTTTGCGCCCACCGGAAAAGCAGGACAACACGCCGATCAACGAGCTTTCGCTGATCGCATTCCCAACGCGTGAATTATTTTCTCAAAAGCTCGATGAGTTTGATCTGATCATCTTTGATCGCTACCAGCGCCGGGGCGTGTTGCCACTCGTTTATCTCGCAAACGTGGCGCAATATGTTGAAGATGGTGGCGCCGTGCTTACTGCTGCGGGCCCCGCATTCGCAACGCCGCTCAGCCTTTACAGAACCCCTCTTTCAACAGTTTTACCGTCGGTGCCTACTGGCGAAGTGCAAACAGCGCCGTTCACGCCGCAAATCACTGATAAAGGCAATAGACACCCCGTGACGGCGGCATTGCCAGGCAGCAGCGAAACACCTGAATGGGGCCGCTGGTTCCGCCTGATCGATGTCGACCCCAAAGAGGGTGATATAGTTATGTCGGGCATGGACGAAAAGCCGCTCATGATCCTAAATCGGCGCGGCGAAGGGCGCGTCGCACAACTTCTTTCCGACCAGGTTTGGCTTTGGGCGCGCGGTTATGAAGGCGGAGGCCCACAAGCTGAATTGTTGCGCAGGCTTGCCCACTGGCTGATGAAAGAGCCCGATCTGGAAGAAGAAGCTTTGCGGGGAATTCATCAAGGGCGAACGCTCATTATCGAACGCCGCACTTTGGATGAAGCAGCAAGTGATGTCACCGTGACAACACCGTCAGGTGATGAGAAAATTTTGAAACTTCAAGAAGAAGCACCTGGCATGTGGCGCGCGCGCATGGAAGTTGCCGAACTTGGCATACACCGCCTCACAGACGGCGCGCTGACCAGCGTGGCAGCGGTTGGCAGTTCTGATCCGAAAGAGCTTGCTGCAATCGTCGCCACGACAGCCAAATTGGATGGCGTGATGCAAGAAACCAGAGGCCGCGGGTTCTGGGTCTCCACCGACGTAGAAAATGTGCAATTGCCGACAATCCGCCAAGCAAATCCGGGCAGGCGCATGGCCGGGCCTGGTTGGCTAGCGCTCAGGCGCAATGGAGCTTACCGCGTTGAAGCCATTAAAGAATTCGCGCTCTATTCCAACTTGATGGTGCTTGCAGCATTACTCGCCTTGCTTGGCTTGATGTGGTACCGGGAAGGCCGCTAGAAAACACTCACACTGACACGATGTGTTGGCAGGATAAGCCCTGCAGCCCCAAGTGCGGCATCTTCCTTTAATTCCGCATGAAGTAAACGTTGAGGATCATATGGGCCTGGCATGCTAACGGTATCATTCGCGAACCGCTTAAAGCCAGCTTTTGCGTAATAAGGTTCATCGCCGACAAGCACCACCAGAGCGTGATCACGTGCTTTGGCTTCTTGCATGCCCTTGGCGATAAGACCCAGGCCAATGCCCTCACCTTGCCGCGCAGGCAACACAGCCAGCGGGCCAAGCAGCAATGCAGAATGGTTTCCACCGATGACGATAGGCCAAAATTGAACGGTGCCAACAAGCATATCATCAGTTTGCGCGACATAAGACAGCCCATCTGCTGCCATCGACCCTTCGCGCAAACGATATGAAGTTTTGGTGAGGCGATCGAGACCGAAGGCCTCATCCAGTACAAATTCAATCGCGTTAGAGTGCTCCGGCTGTTCCGGAATTATTGCGTAAGAATGGGTCATTATGTCAGTGTCTCTTTAAGCAGCGAATACGTTTCTGCCACACACACGATGAACCAATAATAACGTGAAAGATTGCAGCAGGGGTTTTAGGAACGCGCGCGTGCACGCGCGGCACAAGCCGGTCGTCGTCGCTGTTCACATATAAGCTGCAAAAAGGTCATTTTCATTTTCCGCAATAACGCGATAAAGAAGCTTGCTAACATTTCTCTCAAACTTCGTCCAGTTTCAAATTAGAGGGTTAAATTCTTGGGTCAACTTGTAAACGGCAAATGGCAAACCGAACCTCTCACCGCCAACCAAAAAGATGGCGCATATAAGCGCGCGGTCACATCATTCCGCAACTGGATTGAAGATGACCCAAATGCACCGTTTCCAGCAGAAAGTGGACGCTATCATCTTTATGTGGCTTGGGCGTGCCCATGGGCACACCGCACACTCGTATATCGTGCGCTTAAAGGCTTGGAAGAGCACATATCCGTTTCAATAGTTGATCCAGTGATGTTGGATAATGGTTGGTATTTCTCTGACCGCGAAGGATGCACACCTGACACGGTTTTGGGCAAAACCAATCTCTACGAAGTCTACACACAGGCAGCACCCGACTACACTGGCCGTGTCAGTGTGCCCGTTTTGTGGGACAAAAAAACAGGCACAATCGTCAACAATGAATCTGCTGAAATCATTCGCATGTTCAATTCAGCGTTTAACGGACTCACCGGAAACACAGTGAATTATTATCCTGAGGCCCTGCATGCGCAGATCAAAGAGATAAATGAACGCGTTTACAACACGCTAAATAACGGTGTTTACAAATCAGGTTTTGCCCGCACCCAGGAAGCCTATGAGGCAGCGGTTGTGCCGCTGTTTGAAACACTGGACTGGCTCGAGAGCATTCTTGCGCATTCACGCTATGTGGCAGGCAACGCGGTAACCGAAGCTGATTGGCGGCTCTTCCCGACCCTGTTGCGGTTCGATCCAGTATATGTGGGGCATTTCAAGTGCAATTTGCGCAGGCTTAGGGATTATCCGAACCTGTGGGGATATACGCGCGAACTCTATCAATGGCCAGGAATCGCCGAGACGATAAATTTAGAACAGACCAAATTGCACTACTATGCCAGCCATGAAACGGTTAACCCCACGCGCATTGTGCCTTTGGGTCCACAAATCGATTTCGACGAACCGCACGGGCGGGCGTAAACGCTGCGTTACCAGCGCTCGTCTTCTTGTTGCCCGTTGTCAATTTCTTCTAACCGGCGTCTGGTGCCGATAGTTGTTCCAGAAGGCAGTGCATCTCGCGCAAAAAATTCGTGTGCGCTAATTTCCAACCCCGAATTAACACGCTCCTGGCGCCAATCGTCCAGAATGTATAGGGCGACGTGATCACCTGCAAAATTGTGATCGTTGCCGTAGAGCCCAAATAGCTTCAAATCTGATTGTGCAACGATTCCGGCCTCTTCGTGGATCTCGCGAACCGCAGCTTCCGTGGCGGTTTCGCCCTGCTCTACACCGCCACCTGGGAACATCCACCCTGGCGCATATGTATGGCGCACAAGAAGAACGCGCCCTTGGGGATCACGAACGGCAACGCGCACCCCCAGTGTCAGGCCGCGCCGCAACCGGAAATAAGGGTGCAAAACGCCCTTCGAAACCAGTTTGAAAATACGCCGCTTCACATTACCCCTAACCAGTTTTCAGCTGCTTCAAACGCCCCAATACTGCCCAAATGTGCTATTATTGCCGGCAAATTGCTTCGCATGGCGACAATGCTCACCATTGCTTTTCGCTGCCCTTTCGGCATAGATGCAACAAGAGCATCTGCAGCCGCAATATTAGGAAATAAAATGGCCCAGGTACAAGCGAACCCGGATTTCAAAAAGAAAAAGCATAAGTTTATCAAGCGTACCGGCAAGAAAGTGCGCGATATTCTATCTGATTTTCTGGTTGGCCAGGGAACGGTTGGCGACTTGCCAGTTTTTGAAAACCAGCATTTTCCCTTTCTTAAACAGCTTGAAGACAATTGGGAAGACATTCGCAAGGAAGCCGAAGCTATCCTGGTACATCGTGAATTGATTCCAACTTTTGATGAAATATCACCTGATCAGGCGCGCATTTCAAAGGACAAAAACTGGCGCACATTCTTCCTCTATGGCTTTCGTACGAAGTTGGAAAAAAACACCAAGCAGGCACCGAAAACTGCGGAACTTCTTGGGAAAATTCCTGGCATTCAGACCGCATGGTTCTCCATACTTTCACCTGGATATCATATCCCTGCACACAAAGGCGTAACACGCGGAATCTTGACCGCACATCTGGGATTGATCATTCCAAAAAAAGCCGAAAATTGCCGCATACGCGTGGAAGATCAAAATATGGTGTGGCGTGAAGGTAAAACCTTTGTGTTCTGCGATGCCTATGATCATGAGGTCTGGAATGATACAGATGAAGAGCGCACTATTTTGCTGATTCAGTTCGATAGGCCGATGCGCCCACTTGGCCGGTTTGTGAACAATGCGTTTCTTTCTGCAGTGAAGATGACTGCGTTTTACAAGGTGCCTAAAGAAAATATGGGAGCGCTTGAAGATCGGTTTGAACAGGCAACCCGGCAAGCCAACGAAACTCTCGAAAAGATGAGCACAACTGATTGATTATCGCCAGGCAAATTCAAAGCCCTTGATTTCACCTGACAATATCGTGCAAACCCACATAGCCGTTCAGGAACCTTTGTGATGATGAAGTCGATCTTTAAGATCTTTTTTGGTGCGCGCAAGACGCGTCCAATCTTTGTCATTGTATGCTTGGTTTTGGCAGGGCTTGCCGAAATGGTGTCAATGTCGGCATTGCTGCCGGCAGCGACACAAGTTGCTGGCGGGCCCACAGAAAACTCTTCGTCGCTCAACCAACTCGTTGAAAACACGCTGATGGCGATAGGCATTGCGCCCACATTGACGAATTTTATTCTGATCGTATCAGGCGCATTTATCGTCAAGGCGCTACTCGCTTTCACTGCCATGACTTATGTGGGCTTCACTGTTGCCTGGGTCGCGACCGACCTGCGCTCAGCTCTTTTGCGCCGTTTGCTTGATGCTAAGTGGAGCTATTTCACCGATCAGCGCGTCGGGTTTATCGCAAATTCCATATCAAACGACGCCACGCGGGCAGGCAATGCTTATAACGCATCCGCGATCTCCATTTCCTATCTCATCCAGGCAACCGCCTATGCTGCGGTGGCTATTCTCATATCGCCAAAGCTTGCCATCGCCAGCATCGTGGTGGGCGTTTTGCTAGCAGTTTCATTGCGTAGTTTCGTGAAAATGTCGCGCAAGCACGGCTATCGTCAAACCGACAGCACCGCGCAACTCGTCACAGACGTTTCAGATGCTTTGGGCAACATCAAACCCCTCAAAAGCATGGAACGCCAAGCTTCGTTCATTGAGTTGTTCCGCAGGAAAATCAAAGCCATCCGCCGCGCATTGTTCCGCCAACGCATTGCTGTGCATGGCCGCAAGTGCGGTGAAGAAATTCTCGTTGCACTGTTTATCGCAATTGGTGGATATGGTGCCGTTGTTATGGGGGGATTGCCATTACCCGAGCTGTTGGTGTTCGGAATCATCTTCTTCCAAATGGTGTCGCTTGTCGGCAAAGCGCAGCTAAAACTTCAAAACGCGGTGCAATTTGAAAGCGCATGGTGGCGATTACATGAGCTTATTGCCGCTTCTGAAGATGCCGTTGAAGAGAACCCTGGTACCAAAACACCAACATTAGAGACTAGTGCAAGCTTTGAAAACGTAACCTTCGCACACCAGGAAAAGACCGTTATCAGTGCTGCATCGCTAGAAATTCCCGCTGGCAAAATGACAGTTCTGCAAGGACCATCTGGTGCAGGCAAAACAACTCTTATTGATTTGCTTATTGGCCTTTACCGGCCCGCCTCCGGTACCGTGCATATTGACGATGTTGATTTGATGGAGATTGATCTCCACAAATGGCGCCGCATGATTGGCTACGTGCCGCAAGAGCTGACCTTGTTCAACGGCACAGTGCGGGAAAATATCACCGTCGGTGATCAATCGTTTACTGACAAAGATATTGCAAGGGCCTGTCAGCTTGCAGGCGTCACCGATTTCCTTGATGATTTAGACGATGGTCTCGATACCCTGACGGGTGATATGGGCGTTAAAATTTCAGGTGGCCAACGACAACGCATCGCCTTGGCGCGTGCGCTTATTGGTAGTCCTAAATTGCTCATTTTAGATGAAGTCACAAGTGCGCTGGATCCTGCCATGGAAGCAGCGATCGTTGAACGGATACAGTCTTTGTCCGGCCACTACACGATTGTCGCAATTACTCACCGCCCGGCGTGGACGCAAGTGGCCGACAAACTATATCAGGTAGAGAAAGGGGCGGTGAAAGAAGTTAAATCAACCCGCTCTTCTCCGCGCAAAAAAGCGACAGCGTGACACCCGGATGGCGCTTACAGACACAATTGAAATAAAACCCGTTTCTTCAAAGGAAGACCTGGATACGTTTATTCGGTTGCCGTTTCGGGTGTTCGAGGATGATCCCGCATGGATACCTCCGCTTATTTTGGAACGGCGTGATCATCTAAACCCAAAGAAGAATCCATATTTTCAGCATGCAGACGTTCAACTGTTCATCGCATTGCGCAATGGGTCATGTGTTGGGCGCATTTCTGCACAAATCTGCCAAATGCATCAGGCGCGCTATGGTGATGATGTTGGGCAGTTCGGATTTTTGGATGCGATTGATGATGCGCAGGTGTTTGCTGCGTTACTCAATGCTGCAGAATCCTGGACAAAAGAACGCGGTATGAAAGCACTGCGTGGCCCGTTTAGTTTCTCCATTAATGAAGAATCCGGGCTGCTTGTCGACGGTTTTGACACACCGCCCACAATCATGATGAACCATGCCAAACCCTACTATGGTGGGCATGTAGAAGCGGCAGGATTCGCGAAGGCGATGGATCTTCTTGCTTACTATTACGATGCCAATATGGAGATGTCGCGCGGGCTGAAATCCATGGTGAAAAAGGTTGAGCAGTCAGGCGATCTCGTCATTCGACCGCTTAACAAGAAGAAGTTTGATGAAGAGTTGGAGATTATCATTTCGATCTTCAATGATGCCTGGAGTGATAATTGGGGATTCGTTCCCATGACCGAGGCCGAGGTGTCTCATCTGGGACAGATGCTGAAGCTACTCGTCACTGGTGAGTATGCTGCAATAGCCGAATATGAAGGCAAGCCTGCTGCCATGTGTGTCACCTTACCCAACGTGAATGAAGCGATTGCGGACCTTAACGGCAAGCTTCTACCCGTGGGGTGGGCCAAGCTGTTATGGCGGTTAAAGCTAAAGGCTCCAAATTCCGTGCGCATGCCATTGATGGGCGTTGCGAAAGAGCACCAGACAACCCCTGTGGGCGCAGCATTGGCCATCGGCGTTATCGATGCCATTCGGGCCTATCATTCCGGGCGTGGAACCCGATGGGCTGAACTTTCCTGGATTTTGGAAACAAACGAACCAACACGCAATATCGTCAAGGCCGTGGGCGGGAAAGAATACAAAACTTATCGTGTTTACGAACGGGCGCTATGACCAGCGTGCAACAGTTTTCAGCACTTATCTTGGCGGCAGGACGCGGTCCCGATGATGTTATGGCCAAGGCGTTTAACATCCCCCACAAATGTCTTGTCCCGGTTGGCGGTGTGCCAATGATAAAGCGTGTTGTTGGCGCACTGAATGGCGCTTCAAAAATTGCTGATATTTCGATTTGCATCGATGACCCAAGCGTGCTGCCGGATGCGCTGGGCGACACCTCGGATATCACCGTTACAAAAAATGCTAATTCCGCGCCTTCATCGGTATTGTCGTCAATTGACCAGGCGAAACTGCAATGGCCAATACTCGTTACCACTGCAGATCATGCATTGTTGACACCTGAGATTGTGGATGACTTTCTTGCCAAGGCCTCGCAAGCCAAAGCGGATATTGCGGTAGGGTTGGCATCTCGTGAGACCATTCAAGCCCGCTTTCCAGACACGAAACGCACTTATTTCCCATTTTCCGACGTTAAGGTCTCAGGATGCAATCTGTTCGCATTGTTTAACGCGCGCGCCTTAAACGCGGTTTCGTTCTGGCATCAGGCAGACCAAAACCGCAAGAAACCGTGGAAGATTGTGGGAGCGTTTGGCGTTATGCCGCTAATCAATTGGGCATTTGGACGGCTATCGTTGGAGGCAGCATTTAGCGGCGGGTCTGAAAAGATCGGCGCTCAAATCGCACCGGTTCTGCTTCCCTTTGCTGAAGCGGCTGTCGATGTGGACAAACCGGAAGACAAAGAGCTCGTCGACAAAATCTTAGCGAACCAAGTCTAGCACGCTACCAGCGGGCGACAATTTGACGGGCAAACTGCAAATCCGCAGGAAAATCTACTTCACACCATTCGTGTTCATCGAAGCTCCAAGAATGAACAGGCGTGCTTTTGGCCAGAACCCCGACTGCTGTCGGATACCAATGTTTTAAGCCCGAGGGATCGTGCATCATACGCTCAATCACCTCAACAAACTTAGGGCCCCCTTCGCCTTTGATCAGATAAAATCCCATGGCTTCAGCATCGACGGCTTCCAAGTGCAACATCTTACCGATTTCCGTTACCCGTTCGCCATCCATCATGACTTTCATAC
>JBPCVX010000183.1:0-2655 GCA_051010095.1 Hyphomicrobiales bacterium | reverse complement strand
AATCTATTCCACCAATGGCGGAGTGATTCATGGCTTACGGTGATACCGCGCTCACGCAGGAGATCTTCTACATTGCGGAGTGAAAGGGGAAACCGGACATACATCATCACCGCAAGACGGATGATCTCGGGAGACGTATTGAAATACTTGAAAGGATTTTGCTTGGCCATCTAGAAAAACTATGAACCACCACCAAAACCGTCAAGTTACTCTGACAGAGCCCATTTTAACGTTATTCTGCTGCTTGCAAAGCCGCTTGAGCACAAAAACAAGAAGCCGCAACAGCCTGATCGGCTCTCGCTTGTGCAAGATCGAGGCGCAGTTTGATTTGCGTAATTTCCACGGCGTCATTGCGAGCGCGCAAACAATCATGAAGCCCTTTGAGGCTCCAGACATTTTCTGGATGAACGGTCGCGCGAGAAAGCTGGCCCCCGAGGCCAAGGTCCTCTCTGAATACAGCTTCGGCCTCCCCACCCCTCCCTTGCTCCAAGAGAAGAGCTCCAAGGGCATGGCGCGTTGGCTGCATCCAGCCCCACGGTTCATCATACGGTAGGTCATCATCAAGCGCTACAGAACGGCGGAGTGCGGCGAATGCTTCATCAAAATTCCCTTTGCGGTATAGGATCTCACCGCGCAGCATCTCTGCGCCAATAGCCAGTAAATCAACCATACGATTGTTATGTAGCAATCGCGTCTCCGGCACGCGTTCCAATGAATCATGAAACAGTTTCTCATCCGCTTCAGCTTCCGCGATATTTCCGAGCGCTGCATGTGCCACACCACGCGCATAGTGCACATTCGCCGCCAGAGTGCAGTAAAGCTCCGGATCAGAGGGGGGTTGCAGATTAGTTGCTTCTTTCCACTTTCCAAACCGCACCAAAACGTGTGGTTCAAAACCGAGATAGCTCTCAAAATAATCGGCCATTGGCGGGCTTTCGATCCGAAGCATTTCTTCAGGAACAGTCTCCGCGGCGCCTCTCACCGCACGCATGGCCGGCTCATATTGTCCAAGGAAAAGCGCACCGTACATGACAAAGTGATAATTATGCAGCCGATAACCCGAATAGATATTGAAAGGTCCTTTTTCGCCCCAAAACTTTAAGTCCGCCTCAACGGCCATTTCATTCCAGTGCACAACGTCACGGTAAAAACCACAGAGCACATCGATATGCGTGGGCATATGGATTAGATGCCCGGCATCAGGCACGAGCGTTCTGAGGGCATCTCCCGCCTTCAAGGCCTTTTCCGGGAAAGGCGACATCTCCATTAAGTGCACATAGAGGTGAAGCAAACCGGCATGGCGCCAAGCGTCTGGCTGGTTATCAAAAGCCTCTTCCATAACTGATTGCGCTTCTTCGGTTAGCGCACCTTCTGTAGGTTCACCAGTGCGCAAATTCCACATCTTCCAAGGGGTGATATTTAAAAGCGCTTCGACAAAAATCGTTCTCACTTCTAAGTTTTCTGAATGAACCTTGAATGCCAGCCGCATGGCATCCGCAAACTGCACATTCCATGGTCGCATGTCGTCAATCGGCTCTGCCTGCGGATAACGCGCTGGCAGCGCTCTTATCAATGAAGCTTCCCAATCTGAAACGTCATCAACAAGCGCCATGGCTGCGTGCGCTGATGCATGTCCCGTCGAAAGCGCCGTTGCACGGCCAGCATCGTCGAACAGGTCCCATGACATATTGTAGTTGGGTCCTGCCGCATATCCTTTTCCCCAGTGTGCCATGGCACAATGGGGATCGGCTTCGAGTGCTTTTTCGAAACAGGCTACCGCCTCTTCGTGATTGTATCCATAAGTCCACAAAAGCCCTCGGTCGAACCAAAGCTGTGCATCTGCAGATGAAGTGGTCACGGGGAATGTGTGACCTCCTAAATCAAAATATTCAGACACGTCTTCCTCCCAGCGGTGCAATTTCAACATTAGGTTTCTGGATCGATATACATAGGCACGCTTCAATTGATCCAGCAGTTGGCCAAGAAACGTAAACTAAAGAATGACAGCAACCAACTCAGTAATTATTCGGGGGAGCGCACCCGATGCCGCGCGCGCGGCAGACTGGCCAAGACCAGCAGATTGCCGAATTGTAGCAATAAACAACGCTTGGCGGATACGTGAAGACTGGGATTACCTCGTTTTCCCAGAGGATTTCCCGGAAGATCGGCGGCCTGTTGATTGCTCGGCGGGCCAGCAGACCATCGAAGCGGACGATTTCGTGCCGGCAAACAATCAGTTTGGTGGAATAGTTTATGCAGGCGGAACGATGGCCTTTACCGCAGGATACTGGGCCCTGGCCGCGTTGAAGCCGCGTGTTCTGGCGTATTTGGGTTGTGACATGGTTTACAGTGACGCAAAAACACATTTCTACGGCGAGGGAACGGCTGATCCACTTCGCGAAGATGTAACGCTGGCATCACTCGAAGCAAAATCTGCAAGACTGATGGCCATCGCCGCAAGCCAAGGATGCGCGTGCGTTAACTTGTCAACGAAACCCGAAAGTCGTTTGGTTTTTCCAAGGGCTGCGCATACAGAGCTCAATGGCGAGCTGCCAGTCGCAAGAACCAGTGATTATCTTTTTGATAAGGCGCTAAGGGCAGAAAAAGATTTGGGTTACTTCGTTGAAAGCGGGATATATTGGGAGCACCCTGCGC
>JBPCVX010000182.1:0-8949 GCA_051010095.1 Hyphomicrobiales bacterium | reverse complement strand
ACCCTTGTCGATACAGCGCATCGCGCGAATGTGCCACTGCTTGTCGGGCATCACAGGCGCCATAATCCGCTCATTCAGAAAGCTCACGAATTAATCAGCACTGGCGAAATTGGCCAGGTGCGCGCCGTGCATGCAAACTGCTGGTTCTATAAACCCGATTATTATTTTGACGAAGCGCCTTGGCGCAAGAAGAAAGGCGCGGGCCCCATCTCTGTGAATTTGGTTCATGACGTGGACCTTATCCGCTACCTATGCGGCAATGTGGTGAGCGTTCAGGCGCACGCGACACCGTCTTTGCGCGGCTTTGAAAACGAGGATGTGTCGGCGGCCATACTGCATTTCGAAAATGGCGCAATCGGCACGGTAACTGTGTCAGATTCAGTCGTTGCGCCGTGGAGTTGGGAAATGACAGCGCGGGAAAATCCGCGTTATCCGCCTACATCGCAGAACTGTTATATGATTGGCGGAAGTGAAGGCTCGCTCTCCTTGCCTGATCTAACCGTATGGCGTCATTCAGGAAAGCCTGATTGGTGGACCCCCATTTTAGCAAAAGCCTTGCCGCGGGAGGCATCCGACCCGCTTATCAATCAGATTTACAATTTTGCTGCCGTCATTAACGGCGAACAAGATGCCGTTGCGCCCGGAACTGAAGGTTTGAAAACCCTTGAAGTTCTTGAGGCGATTCAACGAGCAGCAGTTTCTAGAGAGCAAATCACAATCGCCATCTAAGACGATGAACAACCGCAATTTCGACGTGTTGCAGATCGTAGCTAAAATCAACACACAAAGTTAATAATATATGATATTTCAAGAAAAATATTGTAAAATCGTGAAAATGTGATAATTATTGTGACCAAGCTGCCATATCAGCCAACACTTCAATCGCAAAATGTCAGGGAGGACATGATGAATTTTAAACTCACACGCAGAACCGTTGTATCTGCTCTTGCCTCAGCAGCAATCGTTGCAGGCGCAGCCTTACCAAGCCTCGCACAGGACAAGACAACCCGCTGCCAACAGTGGTGGATGCCAAATTTTACGAAGTAACAAAACAGATTGTTCTGACGTCCCATCTCGTTGACCTAAACTATATCGCCATCGCCAAAAAAGTTTGGGACAGCTTGACCCCTGAACAACAGGCAACCCTGCAGAAGGCTGCTGATGCCGCCGCTGAATCTGGCCGCAAGAAGCAACTCCAGAAAGAGGCCGATCTCGTTGCATTCCTCGAAAAGCAAGGCGTGGAAATCTGCGAACCTGATCTGTCTGCGTTTAGCGATAATGTCCAATTCATGTATGTCAAAAGCGACCGCTAGCTAGCGAATTTTTCGAAATCCAGCGGACGTTTACGATGTACGTGGTGGTGTTCGCCTCACCCACACCCAAAAATCATAGATAACCTTCATGGTTGCGGCGATAACAAGCGCGCAAAGCATCACCTTTGACAGTGTCTCCATGGTGCCTTCGATCAACATGGCGTGTGCCACGCTTCCCGCAACAATGACCAGTGCAAGGAACGTGTGCGCGATGCGCCAGTTTCGGGGGCGCAGCCGCAACTTACTGCGGAATGCGGCTAACAACGCGGTGGCAAAGAGCGCCCACATGGCAATAACGCCCCAATCGGAAAAAGGCGTGGGGGATGTGAATGTCAGAGCATCAATCACATCAGGCGGACTTGTGATCCAAAGCCCCGCCACGTGAAGCACGACTGATGCCACGAGAAGGCTTCCCGTCCAGCGATGAATGCGCCGGCCAAGCAGCGGCGGGATACCCGGCAGATATGTGCTCATTAAAAGCGGTTGTATCAGCAGCAGTGCCATGGCGAGGATGCCGAAAAATCCGGCCGCGATATAGACCGGGCTACGCCAGGCAAGCTGCGGGCTGAAGGCAGCAGCCACAATCGGCACGGCGACGGCAAGCGCAAGAATACCCCAGATCGCGAAGGTACGGGGGCTGCGTATCTGCACCAAACCGTACCTTGCTAAATGGGTTGAAGGATGAAATTTGCCTCAAGGCTTGTGTCTTTTGAGCTCGCCATGACCGGGCGCAAAAAGACCGTTTCAAAGTCGCCGCTGTCATAGGCAAGATGACCATGTGCTTGGCCAAAAGCTGGCACGATTTGCGGCATATCCATGCGGAACACACCATTTTCATCGGTAAGTGTTGCGCCATGGCTGCGTGCGTCACTTTCATAGCCTTCAGTGGTGTGTGCCCAGATTTGGATGCGCTGACCAGCCAGCGGTGCGCCATCACCGGCGCGGCGCACGGAACCGGACATTATAAAGCCGCCGCCGCCAATCCGTTTCACGATCGGTGCGCCTGGTTGATAATTATTGGAACCACCGCGCATGGATGAGGTTGGCGCGATATCTTGCGCATATGAAGGCACACCAAGACCGGACAGTCCGGTCGCCACAACAGACCCACCCGTTGCCAGGAGCGTTCGGCGATTTAGCAGGACATTTGCCATGTGCAGTTCTCCCATTCGGTAAGCGATTGCCAACTAATATAGGAGGCTCAATTGGACCAGACAACGAGCCCTAACATGATTGTTACTTACGGACCCATCATGCAATTAGATTATGACGAAGGTGGGTCAATAGAGCTGCCCAACACTACATGCACTGCTAGGCAAGGAGTTGCGCGATTTCGCGCTTAAAGGGAAGGGCATCTCCTAATTCGGGCTCATCTAGCTCGCGCGCATAGCGGTGGCCAGCATAAGTTGCCCACGCAATGGGCCCAGGTGCTTGTGCATCACCGATTACTTTGATCGACTTGATACCTTGATCGGCCCAGACATTTGATTGCGCTTGCAGCGCGCGCCAAAGGTCATCGTTCTGATCGCGGCATGTGACCAGAAGAACAGCGTCGGCGGAAAGCCGGGCCACGCTGCCTGAATAAATGCATTCCGCCTTTATGTGGTCATTGGCTATTTCTGCAACAGCCGTGTTGAGTTTAATCTCAACACCAAGGCTTGCCAGTTTGCGGTGGATTGCTGCTTGCTCAAGCGTATTGTTCGTCCATTCAGACACAAACGCAGCAGGCGTAACAAGTGTGACATCGCACCCTGTGGTTACGAGCAATTCGGCCAGAACCCCGCCCATGTAGAAGTGATCATCATCAAAAATAACAACCCTGCCAGACGGCATTACCCCTTCCATCACATCATCCGGGGTGAAAACCTGCATGCCTTTGGAAATGGACATGGGCACCACGTGGTGGCGCGCAACACCGTCTCTGCGCCAAACCGACCCTGTTGCAATGGCAACATGCTCAAAACCAAATTCGAGCACATTGTCAGCCGATAACGCGCTGTCAAAATAAATATCAACATTGGCCATCTGGCTGAGTTGATAATCACGATAATCCTTCACCCGACCCCAAGCGCTCAACCCAGGCAGTTTACTCTCGTGCGCAACCCTTCCGCCCAGTTCAGTTGCGGTCTCCGCCAGAGCAACCTGATACCCCCGCATGCCCAACGCGCGCGCAGCCTCCATGCCTGCGGGTCCCCCGCCGATAACCAAAACACTTTCGCTATCTCCTTTGGTAGCGATCCGTTCTGGGTGCCAGCCCTTGCGCCACTCCTCCATAAAGGTCGGATTTTGGGTGCAGCGGGAAATCGCCATCGTCATATCGCCGGTGATGCAGATGTTGCAGCCAATACATTCACGGATGTCTTCGATGCGGCCTTCTTCAATCTTGCGCGGCAGATAAGGATCAGCAATCGAGGGCCGTGCGCAGCCAATAAAATCGAGGATGCCAGATTTAACCTGCTTCACCATAACGTCTGGCGAAGTGAATCGGCCAACCCCAACCACAGGCTTCTTCGTAAGCGATTTTATCCCCTCAACAAGGCTTTGTTGGGCGGCTTCTTCTTTAAAGCGTGAAGGCCCTGAGCAATCTTCCCAGGTGCCATGGGCGAGGTCCCACAGATCGGGCAGATCAGAATGCATCTCGATGAAGTCGCGTACTTCAGCATTTGAAAAACCAAGTTCGCCAACCATTTCATCCCGCGATATTCTCAATGTCACCGCCATGCTGTCGCCGACACTGTCGCGAAACTCTGAAACCACTTCGCGCACGAAGCGAGATCGGTTTTCAAGACTTCCTCCGTATTCGTCTGTTCGTTGGTTCGTTGCTGTTGAGAGGAAATGTTGAAAAATACCAAAGCCATGGGCGCCATACAGGCACACAAGATCAAAGCCAGCGGTTCTTGCGCGCTTGAATGCATTTACAAACCAGCGCCTGAGATTCTTGATGTCTTGCTTATCCATGGCGCGGGCCGACACGGGGTCGTTTGTGAATGTGCGGATGGGCAGAGCAGTTGGCGCCAAGGGCACCTCACGGGTGTAAAGGTTTGGTCCGTTAATGCCCGAATAAGCGAGCTGTATGCCTGCCAGCGCGCCATGCTCTTTGATGTTTCGGGCCATTTTGGCAATCATTGGAATATCGGCGTCATCCCAAAGTCTCAACTCGATATAAGGCGTGATTTCCGAGGTGTGATGCATCTCGCATTGTTCGGTGAACACAACGCCCCATCCACCCTCGGCTTTAATTTTACGCATTTCAGCCGCTGCCGACGGGTCCCTATACCCGCCGCCATTGCAATGAGGAACCTGGTAAAACCTGTTCTTGGCGGTCAGAGGCCCGATCGCAACCGGCTCAAACAAAATGTCGTAACGAGGGTCTTTAGACTTGAGGGCACTCCAATTCCAAACAAAGCTCCATCAAAGCAGGCTAAGACCCGCAATGACAAGAACCGTCATATGCTCCATTGCTGTCTTGCTGGTGGGTGTTTTTGCGTGCAAAAAGACATTTCACATGATCGCGTAAGAAAATAACAGGACAACAATGTTTGAAGAAATTGAAACCCGGGGCGTCGATAATTTGCTCATGTTAATGGCCGCATTCCGCGCCGATGAGCGCACGCAAAAGGTCGATCTGGTGGTAGGCGTTTACAAGGACGAATAGGGCAATGTGCCGGTTATGGCCGCCGTCAAAGATGCTGAAGCGCGCTTGCTGCAAGAAGAAGATACTAAAAATTATGTGGGCATTGCAGGTGATGCCGCCTACCGCGCCTTTGTGCCACCGCTGGTATTTGGCGCTGACAGCACAATTGTCGCCGAAGGGCGTGTGGGTTGCGTGCAGACGCCCGGCGGCACAGGCGCCTTGAAAGTCGGCAATGATCTGCTGAATTCTCTAAGGCCCGGCAACCGCATTTGGATGAGCAGCCCGACATGGGCCAACCATATTCCGATTTCTCAAGATGCAGGCCTGGAAATTGCGCAATACCCTTACTTCAGAGAAAGTGACAGGGGCTTGGACTTTGATGCCATGATGTCTCATCTGGATGCGCATGCCAAAGCTGGCGAAGTGATTTTGCTGCATGCCTGTTGCCACAATCCCACCGGCGTTGATCTCACGTTGGAACAATGGGCAATTGTTGCAGAGTTTGTGCGGGCACGCCAACTGCTTCCCTTTCTTGATGCAGCCTACCAAGGCATGGGCATTGGGTTTGAAAAAGACCTTGAGGGCCTGCGTTTGGTTGCAGCGCAAGCACCAGAAATGCTTGTTGCAAGCTCGTTCTCAAAGAATTTTGGCATTTATCGCGAACGCACCGGCGCATTGAGCTTCGTGTGCAAGACACCCCAACAGGTGGAAACCACCATGGCGGCAGTGCAGTCTGTGATCCGGTCAAACTATTCCATGCCCCCCAGCCATGGCGCGCGCATCGTCGAGACCGTTTTTAGCGATGAAGGATTGAAAGCCAAATGGCGGGCAGAACTTGAAGAGATGCGCGAGCGCATTGCCAAGATGCGCACCGCGTTGCGCGAAAAACTTGAACGCCATCAAGTCACGCAAGACCTAGCGTTCATCACCAATCAAAAAGGCATGTTCTCTTATACCGGTCTTCACCCTGATCAAGTATCGCGATTGCGCGAAGAGTTCGGCATTTATATCGCAGGCGATGGCCGCATCAACGTTGCCGGCCTCACCACGGGCAATCTTGATATTGTGGCGGAAGGTTTTGCCACGGTGATGAAGCAATAAATCTGTTTACGGTGCCGTCTCCGACATTTCCACCGGCGGCATCACATCATCTGGCATTGGGCAAATATAGGGCTCTTTAGCAAGCTTGGTATTGTGTTCAGACTGCGCTTTGGCCAGTGTGGCCGGCGCATTGATGAGATCGCGCGCCGTGCCCGCCATGATCTTCGCCGCATGTATCATGCCCTTGTGCGCAATTGGTGTTTTACCATGCGCTGTAAGCTGTCAGGTGTGAAAGGTCGTTCCAATTGCGCATGTTGCAACCCGCGCCTCTACAAGGGGCACTGCCCAGCTTACATCAGCAACATCGGTTGAACCATCACCACCTGCACTTTGGCGATCAAGAGGTGCAACAAACGGACACAGGTCCAAATCATTGTCAGCTTCCATGCCAATGCGCGCAAAAGTGCTGGCGATGTCTTCATCAGTGTATGTCTTGCGGATCTCTTGCGCGAAGGCGCGATCATCGTCGTCGAATACGGGCGCGCCAAGCCTATCGAAATTGGCCTGCATTACTTCATCCATCACGCGGTTGCCCAACATGTTCGATACAGCACTTACAACACTGGCTTCAACCCGTGTTTCCGTCATCAATGCTGCGCCTTCAGCGATCTTGCGCACGCGCTCGATCAATGTGCGCAACCCTTTGAGATCACGTGCACGAATAAGTTGGCGCACGGTTGCTTTGTGTTGCACCACATTAGGGGCAATACCACCCGCATCCAGATAGGCATAATGAACGCGCGCATCGTCTGGCATATGCTCGCGCATATAATTTACGCCCACATTCATCAGCTCAATGGCATCTAGCGCACTGCGGCCCAACTCAGGTGAAGCAGCAGCGTGGGAGGCTTTGCCGTGGAACGTGAAATCAATGCGCATGTTGGCAAGTGATTTGGAATCATTGACCGCAGTGATGCTTTCGGGATGCCAGGTTATGGCTGCATCAACATCATCAAATAATCCTTCACGCACCATGAAAGTTTTCGCCGCACCCCCTTCTTCCGCAGGGCATCCGTAATAGCGCACCCGTGCCTTAACGCCGTTTTCTGACAGAAAGTCCTTTACCGCAGCGGCTGCCATGAGCGCGGTCGACCCCAACAAATTGTGGCCGCAACCATGGCCGTTTCCGCCCTCTTCAACCGGTGAATATTCTGCAACGCCTGAGTGCTGACCAAGGCCTGGCAAGGCATCAAACTCACCAAGAATGGCAATTACTGGGCCCTCTTCGCCCGCCTCCCCAATTACAGCCGTTGGAATTCCAGCTGCGTTTTGGGTAATACGAAAGCCTTCTTTCTCAAGCATGTTCACGTGTTCGCCAACAGAGGCAAATTCGGCATAGGCGAGCTCTGGTGTATCGAAAATTCTGTCGGCCAACGCGATATAGTCGTCCTGGCGACGGTCAACGAGATCCCAGATTTCATCAAAGTTGCGGTCGTTTGCCAATTTATGCCTCCAAAAATAATGTGCGCGCAGATTTAAAAACTATGTGTTTGATAATGGTCGGAATTTTGCTCTAAGTAGTAAGCTTATTATTTGGACATATATCAAGAGGGTTTTTGGTGGCAGAGGGTTCCGGCAAGATGAGTGTTTCAGTTTGGCGCCAGAGCGGCGGCAGTGGAAAATTCGAGACATTCAGCGTGCCTGCTTATGAAAGCCAAACCATTCTCGATGTTGTGTTTTGGATACAACAGAATGCCGACCCAACCCTGACCTACCGTTATGCCTGCCGGGTTGGCATGTGTGGGTCGTGCGCCATGATGGTCAATGGCGAACCGCGCTGGACCTGCCGCACGCACGTGAAAAAGGTGTTGCAAGACAACAAACTTGAAGTCGCCCCGCTACGCAATCTTCCTGTTATTAAGGATCTCGCCACTGATATGGACCCATTTTTTGATAAATGGGTGAAAGCTGAAGCCGTCCACCATCCTTCTAAATCGCGCCATGCCGCAATTGAAAAAATCGACACCACAACGCCTGAACGCCAAGCCGCGAATGCCAGTATTGAATGCATAAATTGCGCTGTGTGTTACGCAGCTTGCGATACGGTTGCAGGTAACCCGGATTATCTGGGACCGGCCGCGCTGCAACGGGCCTGGACAATTTATAATGATGAAAAGAATGCAGATAAGCACACCATATTGGATGCGGTTTCGGGGCCAGGCGGATGTTTGAATTGCCATACCCAGGGTAATTGCACCGCTTACTGCCCCAACGAGCTTGACCCCATGGCAGCGATTGCCGGCCTGAAACGTGCAAGTGTTGGCCGTTTCTTTAAGGGGAGAAAATAGCATGTTGGACATTCGTCTTTATATGCTGCAACGGCTTTCAGCCCTGGTGATGGTTCCCTTCGTACTGGTGCACATCGCGGTGATGATTTATGCCGTGCAAGATGGCTTAAGCGCTGGTGAAATATTAAGCCGCACACAAGGAAGCATGTTCTGGTTTTTGTTTTACGGATTGTTCGTGATTGCCGTATCGGTTCATGGCGCAATTGGGTTGCGCGTGGTTGCTCATGAAATGCTGGGGCTAAAGGATAGGGTGTTAACAGCATTGACCTGGGGTGTTGGCGCCGTGTTCCTGTTGCTTGGAGGACGCGCCGTTGTGGCCGTGACACTGGCATGAACGTCAATATGAAACATCGCGGGCACCCTTTATACGGCGCTTATGTTCTGCACCGTGTCTCGGGCATATTGCTCGCGATCTTCTTACCCTTGCACTTCTATGTGCTCGCGCTGGCGCTCACTGGCCCTGAAAGTCTCGATGGGTTTCTGACATTTGCAGAGAATCCACTGGTAAAATTTGCCGAGTTCGGCTTGGTGTTTCTTCTTGCCGCACATATGTTTGGCGGGCTTCGCCTGCTGGCGCTTGAATGGTTGCCCTGGTCTGGGCCGCGCAAGGCAC
>JBPCVX010000181.1:0-18601 GCA_051010095.1 Hyphomicrobiales bacterium | reverse complement strand
AGAGCTTCAAGCAGTTGTTTCTGGTTCTCAAGCACAGCAGGGAAGGTCGTCCATGCTTTCTTCAGCGCGCGGGTTTTACCCGGCATTGCTTCGTCATCTGAACCTTCAGGCCACATTGCAGCGCCGTCAACTTTTGCGACTGCTAAAAGATTTGCCGCTGCTGCTGCTGCCACCTTGGCATCATAGTCTGCTTGGCCTTTTGCCATCGCACCCAATTGGCCAAGATTGAAAGAATACAAAACCATCTGTGCTTGGCGTGCCTTAATCGCCTTTTCTAAGTGTCCGTCAGCCATCGCGCCTGAAGCCAAAAGTGTAACAGCTGCAAAAGTGGCGGCTGAAAGTCCTGTAAGCAGTTTCTTCATGAGGGGTCACCTTTCTCGGGATTAAAGAGCATAAAACACTTGGCTCGTGTATGCTAACATGTGCAAAATGATAGAGCTATTGGGAAAATTTTCACGTTAGGCTGTGCAAAAATGCACAAGGGTACAGCAAATTGGGACGACTTAAAGTTTGTACTGGCGGTGGCTGAAGCGGGGTCGCTAAGTGCCGCCGCGCGCAAACTGGGGGTTAATCACGCAACCGTGCTGCGCCGTATCTCGGCATTTGAACATTCTCACAAGGTGAATGTGTTCGAACGTTCCGGCCAAGGATATAAGATTAAGCCAGAGAGCTTTCATATTCTTACCCGTTTGCAGGAAATCCAAAAATCTGTTGATGGGCTAGAACGTTCGATTTCCGGGCTCGACACCGAAACAGGCACGGTTCGGATCACCTCAACCGATAGCCTGTGCAAGTATTTTCTGGTGCGTTACGTGCGTGGACTCAATATGGAATTTCCCGGGGTTCAAGTTACGCTTTCGGTAACCAATGCACGTCTCGATCTATCGCAAATGGATGCAGAATTCTCGGTGCGTCCTGCACAAGCGCTGCCCCACGAACTTGAAGGGGTGCGGGTATGCCCATTGCGGTTCAGAGTCTATGGGGCGTCGGATTATCTCGCGCAAAACCCTTCCAACCAGCATAGAGATCACTCCTGGCTTGGGGTTAGTCAGATGTTGATACGCGCCCCTGTTGGCGCATGGCAGCGCTCGGCGCTTAACGATAACGTGGTGTTCAGGGCCGATAGCTTCTTAACCCTTGCCGCAGCTGCCGAAACGGGGATGGGGCTGACCATGCTACCGGCCTTTATCGGCGATCAGTCAGCGATGTTGCAGCGTGCAGAGCAGTTCACCGATAGTTTGGAAAATGATATCTGGGTTGCAGCCCACCCTGATGTGTTCCGGCTTGAGCGCATCCAGCGCCTCATTTCATTTGTGACAAGTTCACTGCGTGCCGATGCGGATACGCTCAGTGGAGAGCGAACGGTGCAGCCTGTTGCTAACTGGTCTTAACCGTCGCGCCCGGCCTGCATATATCTTTATTTATGTCTTAATTCCCGATAGTGAATAAGTATGCGAGATGCCCGAACATGCAATA
Source organism: Hyphomicrobiales bacterium (assembly GCA_051010095.1). Taxonomy (GTDB): domain Bacteria; phylum Pseudomonadota; class Alphaproteobacteria; order Rhizobiales; family CAJQND01; genus CAJQND01. The sequence goes on along the minus strand of JBPCVX010000181.1, from coordinate 17,125 downwards.
ACATAGCTCTGCTCACACCGGCGCAGATGTATGACGCCGACAAGATGACCATTAAGGCAGGCACGCCTGGCATCGATCTCATGGATAATGCCGGCATGGCATGTGCCGACGCCATAACGGAGCGTTTTCCAGCGGGTAAGGTGTCTGTGCTGTGCGGCCCGGGCAACAACGGTGGCGATGGCTATGTAATTGCGCGCTTGCTCCAGGGGCGTGGTTGGAATGTGTCTGTATTTGCACTTGGCGATCCTGATAATCTGGCAGGAGACGCCGCACTTGCCGCCAAGGCCTGGAAAGGCTCAATTTCGCCCGTTGGGCCCGACACACTGGATGATGCGGACGTGATTGTTGATGCGTTGTTTGGCGCAGGGCTTTCACGTGACATTGATGGGGCTCTCGCTGAACTCATAGATACTGTGACGGCGCGTTCCATTCCTGTGATGGCGGTGGATGTTCCAAGTGGTGTGGACGGCGCTTCGGGCCACATTCGGGGCACTGCTTTCAAGGCTCAATTGACAGTAACTTTCTTCCGCAAAAAACCTGGTCATGTTTTGATGCCCGGCCGTCAACTCTGCGGAGACGTGGTCGTGGCGGACATTGGAATTTGCGATGACGTGCTTGAAACGATAAATCCTTCGGCCTTCGAAAACACGCCGATCCTCTGGCGGGATGAATTTCCATTGCTTGCATCGCAAGGGCACAAATATACCCGTGGTCATGCGGTTGCCGTGTCTGGAGGCGTTACGTCAACAGGTGCTGCGCGTTTGGCAGCAGATGCGGCGTTGCGTGTAGGCGCGGGGCTGGTGACAGTTGCATCGCCGGCAAGCGCGTTAATCGTCAACGCCTCTCATCTCACCACAATCATGTTGCAACGCGCCGATGATGCTGCGGAGTTGGCCACTCTTTTGGAGGATAAACGCAAGAATGCAGTTGTGATCGGGCCTGCCGCAGGTGTGGGCACACGCACACTCGATAATGTCAAAGCCGTACTCGCTTCTGGTGCCGCAACGGTGCTAGACGCAGATGCGCTCACCAGCTTTGCTGACACTCTGGATGAACTAGTTGACTCAATCTCTCAACTGCGCGAACGCGACGTCGTTCTTACGCCCCATGCAGGTGAATTTTCGCGCCTTTACAATGCATTACCCGAAAGTTCGGAATCAAAAATTGAGCAAGCCAGTGCACTTGCCAGGCACACCGGCGCGGTCATTGTCTATAAAGGCCCTGATACGGTCATCGCGGATCCTCGTGGGCGGTGTGCCGTTAATACCAAGGCGCCACCGACACTTGCGACCGCCGGTTCTGGCGATGTTTTGGCAGGGCTTGTGTGCGGATTGATGGCGCAGGGCATGCCAGGCTTTGAAGCGGCATGTGCAGGCGTTTGGTTGCACGGTGCGGCGGCAAATGCATTTGGCCTGGGCCTCATTGCCAGCGATATTGCCCCCGCACTGCCAAGTGTGTTGAAGGAATATTTCACCGGCCATGACCTCTGATCAATGCACTCTTCGTAATGGGACCACTGACGATCTTTCGCAGATTGTTGAGATATACAATTATTATGTGCGCGAGACGGCCATTACATTCGATATTAAACCAACGAGCGTTGGCGCCCGTGCAGCGTGGCTTGCACAGTTTTCCGATGAAGGCCCGCATCAGCTCATCGTTGCGGAGACAAACGGCGAGATTCATGGTTATGCCTATGCTGCAGCGTTCCGCCCCAGGCCCGCTTATGCGCGCTCTGTAGAAGTGACGATATACCTGAAACCGGGCGCTGAAGGGCGGGGGCTGGGAAGAAAAGTATATGAACGACTGTTGAAGCGCATTGATGAAAGTGGCGCGGTGCATCGCGCTTATGCGGTTATTGGACTGCCCAACGAAGCATCGATTTTGTTGCACGAGCGCATGGGGTTTCAAAGGCTGCACGTGCTCAGCGAAGTCGGTCATAAGTTCGGGCGCTATTGGGACACGCTGTGGATGGAAAAGCGATTTTAATAAAGCTTTGTGTTTGGTGAATTCTTCTCTGGCGTTTTTGAAAATCTTCGTGGTATAGAGGCGCCTTCCTCGCCTGTGCGGGCGTGGTGGAATTGGTAGACACGCCAGATTTAGGTTCTGGTGGCGCAAGCCGTGGGGGTTCAAGTCCCTCCGCCCGCACCATTCTTATCTCGTGCAGATAGCTGGCATAGGTCTTCATTGCTTTTATGAAGGATTCGCAAGATTCCGCCGTTAAGTGCATACAACCTCTTGACATGAAGGCCGTTTCGCTCCATTCCGCCGGGCTGGAAGATAAAAATTTGTCAGCGCGCTGAAATATGCGCCGCGCACCCCAAAAAACTTAGGACGCGACAGCCATGCAAGTGACAGAAACCCTCAGTGAAGGCCTCAAGCGGCAGCTCAAGATTATTGTTGACGCGAAAGAACTCGGAAACAAGCTGGATGACCGGCTTAACGAGTTGAAAAATCAGGTGCAATTGAAGGGTTTCCGCCCAGGTAAGGTGCCGATGAATCACCTGAAAAAGGTTTATGGCAAACAGGCCATGGCCGAAGTGGTGGAAAAAGCGGTTGGCGAAACCAGCCAGGCAGCATTGACTGAACGCGACGAAAGCCCTGCTTATCAGCCCGAAGTCTCGTTTGATGAAAGCAAAGATATGCAACCCGTTTTAGATGGGGCTGCGGATCTTGAATATTCGATGACTTACGAAATCGTTCCAAATTTCGAAATTGGTGATTGGTCCAAGTTTACTTTCGAAAAGCAAGTTGCCGATGTGACGGAGGACGATATTGATGAAGCGCTTGAAAACATTCTGACGCAATATAAGGATTTCGAGCCAAAGGGCGACAAATCGAAAGCCGCTGAAGGTGACCAGGTTGTTATTGATTTTCTCGGCAAAATGGATGGCGAGGCCTTTGAAGGAGGTGCTGCAGAGGATGCACCACTCGAGCTTGGATCAAACTCTTTTATTCCAGGATTTGAAGACCAGCTGGTGGGCCTGAAGAAGGGTGACGAAAAAACTCTTAATGTGACTTTTCCAGCAGATTATCCTCAGGAAGCCCTTGCAGGAAAAGACGCAACTTTTGATGTGACCGTTAAAGAGGTCAGCAAGCCGAAGAAGTCAGAAGCAAACGACGAGCTGGCCCAGAAAATGGGTTTGGAGAGCTTAGAGGCTTTGCGCGGTGAAATTCGCAAGCAGGCCGAAGGCGATTTTGCAAGTGCTTCCGCAACCAAATTGAAGCGATTTGTGCTCGACACATTGGATGAGGAATACAAAGTCGAACTCCCGCAGAAGCTCGTGGACAGCGAGTTTGAGAACATCTGGGAAGCCGTCATGAACGAAATCAAAGAGCATGGCCGCAGCTTTGAAGATGAGGGTACTACCGAAGAAGAGGCGCGCAAGGAATATATGGACATAGCCGAGCGCCGCGTACGTTTGGGCCTTGTTCTCGGTAAAGTCGGTGAACAAGCTGGCGTGCAAATTTCTGACGAGGAACTTCAGGGCGCGATGATTGAGCGGGTGCGCCAATTCCCGGGGCAAGAACAACAAGTATATGACTTCTATCGCAATAATCCGAACGCAATGCTTGAGCTGCGCGGCCCGATTTTCGAACAAAAAGTTGTCGACCATATCGTCGAGCAAGCCAAGGTCGATGAAAAGAAAGTGAGCCGCGAAGAGCTGTTTGCTGATCCAGATAGCGATGAAGCTGAAACGGATAAAAAGAAAAAGCCCGCCAAGAAAGCTGCACCTAAGAAAGCGGCCGCGAAAAAAGCTGCACCTAAGAAGGCGGCTGCGAAAAAGCCAGCCGACAAGAAAGCGGCTGCGAAAAAGAAATAAGTGATTTTGCCAAGCGGCAAGCCTCTTTAAAGCAGCTTGGCAATCACATATGTATAAGCTTCTCACACGCAGCGATTCGTCTGCGCGGCGCTGTGATTTCTCACAGCGGCGTTAATCACACGAGGACTACGAATGAAAGACCCGGTAGATACCTACATGAATTTGGTGCCAATGGTTGTTGAGCAAAGCAACCGCGGCGAACGGGCATATGATATTTTTTCACGCCTTCTTAAGGAACGTATCATTTTCTTGACCGGTCCCGTTGAAGACGGAATGGCTGCTCTTGTGACTGCACAATTGTTGTTTTTGGAAGCAGATAACCCGAAGAAAGAGATATCAATGTATATCAATTCGCCGGGTGGTGTGGTGACCTCTGGAATGGCGATATACGACACCATGCAGTTCATCCGGCCTAAAGTGTCGACAACCTGCATTGGTCAGGCAGCCTCTATGGGCTCTTTGTTGCTCGCTGCTGGTGAAAAAGATATGCGTTTTGCCCTCACAAATGCGCGGATTATGGTGCATCAGCCTTCTGGCGGCTTCCAAGGCCAGGCGTCGGACATTGAGCTGCACGCCAAGGAAATTCTTGAGCTGCGTGCACGCCTAAACCAGATTTATTCCGCGCACACCGGACAGAAGGTTGGGGCGATTGAAAAAGCTCTTGAGCGGGATAATTTTATGACGGCTGATGCCGCCAAAGAGTTTGGCCTGATTGACAATGTCATCGACAAAAGGCCTGAACCGGCGGATGAAGACGCATAATTTTGATGTGAAGTGAAGCGTACGCGTTAATCACTTCTTGATTGTCGTCGCGCTAACATGCTCTGATGCCGTAGAGGCAAAAGTGAAGTGCGGACTGTTTGAATAAACCGAAAATGCCCATAAAAGCGGCATTTACGGAAAACCAGGAAGACGTTATGAGCGATTCGAAAAACACACTTTATTGCTCGTTCTGCGGCAAGAGCCAGCATGAAGTGCGCAAGCTTATTGCCGGGCCGACAGTATTCATTTGCGACGAATGTGTTGAGTTGTGCATGGATATCATTCGCGAAGAAAACAAAACTTCGCTGGTGAAATCGAGCGACGGCGTGCCGACCCCTGAAGAGATCAATCAGGTTTTGGATGATTATGTTATTGGCCAGGCGCATGCCAAGCGTGTGCTTGCTGTGGCGGTTCACAATCACTACAAACGCCTGAACCACAGCGCTAAAAATGCCGATATTGAGTTGCAGAAATCAAACATTCTGCTGATTGGCCCAACAGGCTGCGGCAAGACTTTGCTTGCTCAAACCCTGGCGCGCATTCTGGATGTGCCGTTTACCATGGCTGATGCCACAACGCTGACCGAAGCGGGGTATGTGGGCGAGGATGTTGAGAACATTATCCTCAAACTCCTGCAGTCAGCCGATTACAACGTCGAGCGCGCCCAGCGCGGTATTGTTTATATCGACGAAGTGGACAAGATTTCGCGTAAATCAGACAACCCTTCGATCACCCGTGATGTATCAGGTGAGGGTGTTCAGCAGGCTTTGTTGAAGATTATGGAAGGCACAGTTGCTTCTGTGCCGCCGCAAGGGGGCCGCAAGCACCCGCAACAGGAATTCTTGCAAGTTGATACCACCAATATTCTGTTTATCTGCGGTGGCGCATTTGCTGGCCTTGATAAGATTATCGGCGAGCGCGGCAAATCAACATCAATTGGCTTTGGTGCCGATGTATCAGCGCCAGATGACCGCCGTATGGGCGAAATCTTGCGCAAGATTGAGCCAGAAGATTTGCTGAAATTTGGCCTGATTCCTGAGTTCGTGGGCCGTGTGCCAGTGCTCGCAACGCTGGAAGACCTGGATGAAGAAGCTTTGGTACGCATCCTCAAAGAGCCGAAAAATGCTCTGGTGAAGCAATATCAGCGTCTGTTCGAGATGGAAGATGTGAAGCTGACCTTTGCTGATGAGGCGCTTAAAGAGATCTCCAAGAAAGCAATTGAGCGCAAAACCGGTGCTCGTGGCCTACGCTCCATCATGGAAGGCATTCTGCTCGACACAATGTTCGATCTGCCCGGCATGGAAGGGGTGGAAGAGGTTGTGATCTCGGGTGAAGTTGTCGATGGCGAGGCAAGCCCGCTGCATATCTACGCTGACCCAGTGGACGAGGCAGAAGCACCTGCTCCTGCGTAACTCTTTCTGCTAGAGAAAAGAATTATAGCGCGGCGGATTTTATCGCCGCGCTTTTTTTGTGCCTAACCTTCAGGCGGTGGAGGAAGAAAATTTACTCCATGCTGGCTCGCCAAGCGGACCACTTCCTCTGGATCAGGTACATTATGAATTTTCTTGAACAGCTCAACTAATGAACCTGTTGGCGATACCCAGAAGAAACATTTTACCGGCGCTCCTGATTTGTTGAAAATCCCATGCGGTATTGCACGCGGCATGACAATCAGATCGCCAGCTTCTGCGGTTGTCTCTTTGCCATCCAGAAAAAGATCGAACCGGCCATCAAGCATATAAATAAACTCATCTTGATCAGGGTGAATGTGCGGCGGCACAAAAGTCTCTGGCGGGAAAGTGGCGTGCCACGAAAACGAGCTCTCGGAAATTTGCTTTGGAACATATGTTTGTCCAAGAATATTCCATTCGATGCCGTCAACTCCATCGCCATCTTTCATTACACCTGCGGGCATTGCGTCCATAATTGTACCTCCCAGTTGAATTTCTTGCCTCATTGAAGCGGTTTTTTGCGCTCAGCGCCAGATGCAAGCTAAATTAGGAACAATCGTTCGTAAGAAAGATATTGCTGATTTGGGACTGGATTATTACCTCGTACGGTTTTTATAATAGAGCAAACATAAAACTGGAGGGAATGTAGGTGTCACTATCCAAAAAGCTATTAGGAACAGCAGTAGCCCTTGCCGCGTTGGCAAGCCCGGCTCTGGCTGAAAAAGTTAAAATCGGCGTTGTGCTGCCCTATTCAGGTGGCGCCGCGCAGTTTGGCGAACAAATTGATCGCGGAATGAATCTCTTTATTGAGCAGAATAAGGACGCTTTTGGCGGCCATGAAATCGAGCTGATCAAGCGCGACTCAAAACGCCCCGGCGGGGATATCGCCAAGAATGCGGTGCAGGAATTGATCACCCGCGAAAAGGTCAACCTTCTGACGGGCTTTGTGTTCTCACCCAATGCCATGGCGTCAGCTCCGTTGGTGACGCAGGGCAAAGTGCCCATGGTTATCATGAATGCGGGTACAGCGTGGATACCCAAGCTGTCGCCTTATATAGCGCGAGTGTCATTCACCATGTGGCATTCGGGTTATCCTATGGGTGAATACGCCTACAGCAAACTGGGCTGCAAAACAGCCGCGATTGGTTTTACCGACTATCCTCCTGGAAAAGATAGCCGCAACGCATTCACCACCGGCTTTGAAAAAGCGGGCGGAAAAATTGTGGAAGCCATTCCCATGGGTGGCCCGCGCGAAGTGCCTGATTTCACGCCATTTTTCCAACGCGTAAAGAATGCAAAACCCGATTGTTTCTATGTGTTCGTACCAGCCGGCAACCACTCGGTTGCAGTTGTGAAGACTTATGCAAACCTGGGTATGAAAGATGATGGCGTTAAGCTCATCGGGCCTGGCGACATTACCCAAGACACAAAACTGCAAGACATGCCGAAAGAAGCAGATGGCATGATCACCATGCACCACTATTCAGCCGACTACACAAGCGACCGCAACAAAGAGTTTGTGAAAGCATGGAAAGCTGCTTATGGCGATGACACAACACCTGATTTCATGGGCGTGGCAGGATATGATGGCATGGCGGCAATCGCCCATGCGATTACCGCGCAAAAGGGCAAGGTTTCCGCTGAGGGCACTATGAAAGCGCTGTCAGGCTGGAGCTATGACAGCCCGCGCGGCAAGATCATGATTGATCCAGAAACCCGCGACATCGTTCACGATGCGAATGTTCACAAGGTGGTTTTAAAAGACGGTCGCTTGATGATCGAAGTCGTCGACACCGTGCCGCAGGTGAAAGACCCATGCAAAGCCAACGGCATTGGCAAGTGTAAGTAACTTATAGCGTTTAGGCGGCGGGCGTTGTCCGCCGCCTTTCAATTTTCTAGTAGGCGGTATCACCCAGCAAAATGGAACAGGTCCTTAACGCCACCATCTCGATACTGTTCGATGGTGTGGCTTATGCCATGCTGTTGTTCATCATTTCGGTTGGCCTTTCCATCACTATGGGGCTCATGGGGTTTGCAAACCTTGCCCATGGGGCGTTTGCCATGGCGGGGGGCTACATTCTCGTAAGCCTCATGACAAAGGTTGGCGTGCCGTTCATCCCTGGCCTGTTGTTGGCATCAGTTGCAGTTGGCATCTTGTCGATCCCGTTTGAACGCTATCTCTACCGCAGGCTCTATAAGGCAGATGAGCTTGACCAGGTGCTGTTGTGTATTGGTCTTGTGTTCATGGCGACAGCCACCATCACTTATCTGTATGGCCCTTCAACGGTGAGCATATCCGTGCCGGAAATGCTGAAAGGGCAGGTGCAGCTTGGCATCGGTGCATTTCCTGCCTACCGCACATTCACCATCGCGGTCGGCATCGTAATGATTGTCGCGCTTTGGTACGGTTTTGAGCGCACCATTACGGGTGCAAAAATTCGCGCAGCGGTCGACAATCGCCGCATGGCGCAATCCATCGGCATTGATGTGGACCGGTTATTCGTTATCACCTTCGCGATTGGCAGTGCACTGGCGGCGCTGGGCGGCGGGCTTGCGGTTGAAATTCTGGGTATGTCGCCGACATTCGCGCTCACCTATCTGGTGTTCTTTCTCATCGTCGTTGCTGTTGGCGGGATGGGCAGTATTCGTGGCGCGTTTGTTGCTGCGTTGGTACTTGGTATTATCGATACCGCAGGCAAATATCTGTGGCCTGACGGCGGTGCTTTCTTCATCTATGCGGTCACGATCCTCATTTTGTTGATCAAACCAGAAGGGTTGTTTGGCAAGGCATGAGTGATCAGAATATAACCATGGGCCAGATGGCCAACGCGTTTTACAAGGCACGCGAAAAGTGGCGGCTCACCGAGGCATTGCCGTGGATCATGGCGATTGCCGCCTTCTTTGTGTTTCCCGACTATATGGCGCTGGGCACGCAGATTTTGATCGCCATCATATTTGCGCTCTCGCTTGATCTGATCTTGGGATATGCGGGCATCGTGACGTTGGGCCATGCCGCATATTTTGGAGCAGGCGCCTATGCAACCGGCATGCTGTCTGCCCATCTGGGGTGGGGCGAACCCATCTCTGCCATGTTGTTCGGCGGACTTGTTGCGGGCATATTCGGTTTTCTCTCGGGCTGGGTGCTGTTGCGCTATCATGGCCTGACGCTGCTTATGCTCACGCTGGCAACTGCAATTCTTTTGCTGGAAGGCGCGAACGCTGCTGAATACTGGACCGGCGGTTTCGATGGGTTGGTTGGTATATCCATTTGGCCTTTACTCGGCGTTTTTGAATACGATCTTTGGGGGCACACCTATTATTGGTACGCCTTTTTCGTATTACTCATCTGCTTTCTCATCGCCCGGCGCATTGTTAATTCGCCATTTGGCCGTTCGCTGGTGGGCATCAAGGGCAATGTGAACCGCATGCAAGCGGTGGGCACACCGGTGCACAAACGCCTCGTCATGATCTACACCATCTCGGCTGCCATGGCGGGTATTGCCGGCGGATTGTTTGCAGAATCCAACGCTTACGTGACACTCGATGTGTTTTCATTCGCACGCTCCGGTACCGTGTTGATTATGCTGGTGCTGGGCGGCACGGGTAGGCTGTATGGGGCCTTTGTCGGAACCGTTGTCTACTTAATCCTTGAAGACGAACTGGCGAAACTTTCCCCTGAATTCTGGGAGTTCGGTATCGGCTTGCTGCTGGTGATCGTGGTGTTGTTCATGCGCGGTGGATTGCTGGGGGCTGTCGATGATCTCGTGGCCAAAGTGCGGGGTGACAAAAAATGAGCGCACTTTTGGAAACCCGCAATCTGGTCAAGCATTTCGGCGCTCTTTACGTCACACGCGATGTTTCCCTGAAGCTGGAGAAAGGCGCGCGGCATGCGCTTATCGGCCCAAACGGTGCGGGCAAAACGACCCTGGTGAACCTGATCACTGGTGTGTTGAAACCAGACGGCGGTGAAGTGCTGCTCGATGGCGAAGACATTACCCAACTGGCGCAGGACCAACGGGTTAAGCGGGGGCTTGCGCGCACGTTTCAGATCAACCAGCTCTATCGTGATCTCACCGTGATGGAAAATGTGTCCATGGCGATATTTGAGCGCCAGGGCATCGCTGACAAGATATGGAGCCGCGCAAGTACCTATAGTCAGGTTACCGATGAAGCCATGCATTTGCTTGAGCAACTGCAATTGGCAGATGATGCGTTGTCTCCCGTCAAAGAACTCGCCTACGGCCGCCAAAGGCTCGTGGAAATTGCGATTACACTCGGTTTGCGGCCAAAAGTGCTGCTGCTGGATGAGCCCGCAGCTGGGGTGCCTGGGGCTGAAAGCCATTTGATCCTCGATGTGATTGCTGGTCTTGATGATGATATCGCGATCCTCATTATCGAGCACGATATGGACATTGTGTTCAGGTTTGCTGAAACCATTACCGTGTTGGTTGCCGGAGGGGTTTTGGTGGAAGGCACACGAGACGAAATTGCGAACAACCCGGAAGTGAAAGCGGTGTATTTGGGAGAGGAAGCCCATGGCTGATGCACTCTCCACATCCGATTTGTCGGCAGGCTATGGGGAAACCGTGGTGTTAGAAGATATCAACCTGACCATAGGCGAGGGGCAATGCCTTTCCATTCTGGGGCGTAACGGGGTTGGCAAATCCACATTGCTGGAAACCCTTATGGGCCATACCAATATGCATGCGGGTTCGGTCTCATTACTGGGCAGCGATATTACATCCATGCCAGTGCACAGGCGCGTTGCGGCGGGCTTGGGGTATGTGCCGCAAGAACGTGAAATTTTCCCCTCGCTCACGGTTGCTGAAAATCTGGAAGTTGCAGCACGGCCTGGCGATTGGCAGGTTGAGCGGGTCTATGATTTCTTTCCTAATCTTGCCGAACGACGCACCAACCGTGGCAATCAACTCTCAGGCGGTGAACAGCAAATGCTGGCCATTGGCCGTGCGCTCATGGGCAATCCAAAAGTGCTGTTGATGGATGAGCCAAGCGAGGGCCTGGCGCCTGTTGTTGTTGAGGAATTGCAAAAGGGCATGACGCGGCTGCGCGATGAAGCGGGGCTGACAATCATTCTTGTAGAGCAGAACAGCCGCCTTGCGATGGGGTTTGCGCCGCGTTCGGTGGTGATGAGCCGGGGACGGGTGATGTTTGACGGCGAAAGTGCTGCATTGGCAGCCGATGAAGAGCTTCTCACCAGCCTGCTTGGGGTTGAAGGAAGCGCGTAAGACGCGTTTAGAGCGCGCGTGTTACGCTGCAACGCCACCCCATACATCTTCAGCAACCTGCACCACCAAATCCAGTTTACGGCGCTGGTCATCTTCAGTGATCTTGTTGCCTTCTTCGGTTGAGGCGAAACCACATTGCGGAGCAATGCCAAGCTGGCTGATGTCAGCAAATTTTGACGCTGCCTCAATGTTCCGCTTCACCTCATCCAGGCTTTCAAGCGCGCCCGTTTTGGTGGTGATGAAACCGGGCATAACCCGCTTTTTGCCCTTTGGCAGCAAGCGCAATGGGTCGAGGCCGCCCGCACGCTCAGTGTCATATTCCATGAAGTAAACATCAATATCGGTCTGGTTAAAGATGGCATCTGCCGCCGGGTCATAACCGCCTTCGGCAACCCAGGTGGACTGGAAATTGCCGCGGCACAGATGCATTGCGATCATCATGTCATCGGGGCGGTTCTTAATCGCATCATTCATTACCCGGGCGTAAGAGGTGATCAGGTAATCGGGATCAAGACCTTGCGCTTTTTTCTCACTACGAATTTTCGGATCGCACAAATAAGCGAAGAAAATATCGTCCATTTGCAAAAACCTGCAGCCCGCATCGTAAAACCCTTGAACGGCCTTGGCATAGGTCTTTGCCAGATCGTCAAACAACACTTCAACATCTGAATATTCAGGCACGGTGATATCTTCCAGTGCCGTGCGGAAGTGGCAACAACTTGGGCCGGGGATCGACATTTTCGGAGTGACCTTGGCGACAGATTTCAGATAGCGGAAATGCTCCAGCATCGGGTGGTCATCAGGAAAATCCAACCGCTGCCGAATGGTCGGGAAAATTGGGCGCAGCGTTGCCCCTTGAAATTGCACCCCTTCATCGCGTTCCTCAAGGTTCAGACCGGTGAGCCCGCCCATGAAGTCGTAATGCCAGAACGAGCGGCGGTACTCGCCATCAGTAACCGCAAGCAGGCCTGCATCTTCCTGCATCTGTACTGCATCGCGAATGGCGGCATCTTCAACCGCGCGTAACGCGTCAGCACTCATGGTGGCCGCCTCAAAATGTGCTGTGCGGGCATCTTTAACCGCTTGCGGTCGCAGGAGAGAACCGACATGGCCGGCGCGGAAAGGTGGTGTGTTCATTGTAAACATCCTTGACGAGAAAGAATGAACATAGTTTCCGGCAGATAGTCCTCAAACTCAAGGGACGATGCGGCAAAGAGCAGAAAACTTCCTTACGCGGGCCTATAGACGCGGCGTGCTTGCACGAAACCTTTCAGGGAAAACTCACCCAGTTCTTCTGTGACTGAGCCGACGTGGATGGCAAACTCCTCCGACATCAAAGTTGCTTCATTAAGCTGTTTGCATAGCGGCTCAATGCGGCTGACAAGATTGACATCGCGGCCAATGACTGTGAAATCCTGGCGCCCGCCCGCACCAATGTTGCCAAAGGCGACATCGCCAAAGTGCAGCGCGACCACCGCATCCATGGACGTGCTTTCACCTGATGCCGGCGCTTGCGACTTGAATGCTGCATGCATGTTGTTGGCAGCGCGTAATGCGCGATTGCAAGCCTCGCCATTGGTTTCTGCCGTGTTAGACGAAGGAAAGATCGCCAGAATGCCATCCCCCATGAATTTTAAAACCTCGCCACCTTCCTTCAAGATCTCAGGCACTGCGACATCGAAATAATCGTTAAGCCTCGCCACCAACTCTTCTGAAGAGAGGCGGATGGCGCGTTCGGTAAAACCGCGCAGGTCACACATCAACATGGCAGCATAAATATGCTCAACATCACCGCGTTTTATCTGACCATCCAGAATGCGCCTTGCTGGGCGCTCACCTGCATAAGTGGCCAGCACCAGACCAAACCGGCGCTTCACCATTTTCAACTCAAGTACTGTCATCAAAACGGGCAGTAGGTGGTTTAGAACCTCAAGCTCACCCTCATCGGGGTGCTGGTCTTCGGGCCAAACGAGGCGCACACCGAACTCATCACCGCTTGAGTCATTTAAGTAAATGACTTCGTGATGCGCTGGCTTCTCTGTGGAAAGAAGAATTTCTTCAGCAATGGCGGGTTTTTTTAGGTTGCGGGCGCGCGTGTCACTTACGGCTGACGGAGTTGATGCGGGAAACAAGCTATCGTGATCTATCAGCCCACGACCAGCGTGCGTGACGTACCATAATTGCCAGGGTTCATCACGCACCCAGATTTGATGCACCTCAGTAAAAGAAGGATGAATCGCAGGTTGCTTTATGACTGCGCTCTCTATGGAAACACCAGCTTTGGAAGCCAACGCCCACAAACCGTTCCAGACCTCGCCAACGTTGGGAAGCGCCATTGCGGGGCCCGTAAGCCACGCGGTTGCATCATGTTCAAAATCAGCTGAGAAGGGCATCAAGCAATGTTTCTATAAACCTTCACACTTGGCCACGCACGGTTTCGCAGGTTTTAGTTAGCCACCAGCACGGTGCGGCATGCATTTGGCAGGCCCTTAATAGTCATGTGACGCGGTTTTCTCGCCTTTTTCTTAGCTTTCTTTTTTTTGGTTGTCTTTTTCTTCTTTACTGGCCCGCCCCATGGTTTGTTGCTCATCCAATAGGCGAGGTTTTCTTTGCAATCATCGCGGTTGGGCGCTGCCTTCTGGTCTTTGCAGCCAACCGAACCCTTCGGGCATTTAATGCGTATGTGGAAATGATAATTGTGCCCGTAATAGGCGCGGATTTTGCCAAGCCACCTGCGATCTTTGAACCCTTTTCTGGTTGCCCAATTGCACATTTCCCTTTTGATGGGAGGATGCACAAAAATACGCGCGACTTCGGAATAAGAAACAACGCGCTTTAGCAATCTCGCATGCGCCTCGGTCCAATTCTTGCGGTTGAGCTTCTTGCGGTTGACGGTCATGAGAATTGGTTTTTTCTTCTCACGTTCCTTACGGCTCATCACATGCTTCGGCATCGGGGTCAGCCAGATATCCGCGTCTAAACCCATTTGATGTGACCTGTGGCCAGACGTCATAGGCCCACCGCGTGGTTGCGACAAATCTCCAACCAACAGGCCCGGGTATCCGTCATACTTGCGCGCTTCAACTGCCAGTCTTTTAACGAGCGCAACCAACTTTGGATGACCCCAATTGCGATTGCGCGACAGCCGCATAGCTTGCCATGCTGAACCCGTTACGGGCACTTCTTCGGCGCCCGCAAGGCAGCCGCGTGTATAATATCCAATAGCTCTTGGCTTAAGATTTGCGGCGTCCTTCTTGGCACCAAATAAGTTCTTTGCCGGGACTTTGGTTGGAATGCGCTTTGCGCGCGCAGCGATATTGCCTTGGCTAGGTTTGGCTTTAGTGCGCAGCGGCTTTTTGCGTGGCAGCACATTTTGTTGAATGAAATTTCCCAGTTCATCCTTTTTGGCAGAGGCGGGCATGGTGTCCACGGCAAATGCCAACATACCAAGAATTGCAACAGAGATGATCTGTTTTACAACCTTAACGCTGGCCCACATGAAATCCATTTCATTCCCTGCCCTGGTTACTTTTTGCGGAACGCGTCCAAGCTTATGACTTTCTCGCCCTCATTCTCACCATCTTCATCTTGGCTTTCGACGTCATCTTCGTTTGCAGCCTTTGGGGGAGTTGGCGCGGTATCGTTGTCATCGTTGTCGCTGGTTGGTGTCTCAACGGTCTTAGAAACTTCCTCTGAAGTGTCGTCTTTGGTTTCACCAGCAACAGCTGCTTCGCCACCATCAACTTCTTTAAGATTTCCACTTTCGCCAGTGCGCGAATCGTTATCGGCTAGATTTTGGTTTGCCTCATCCATTTCAAACTGCAATCCGAACTGAATATAAGGATCAAAAAAACCTTTCACTGCAGCGAAAGGAATTTCCATCTTCTCTGGAATATTGTCGAAAGACAGCTCGACCGTAAACCAATCTGAATGCACATCCAGGCCCCAGAATTGGTGCTGCAGAACGATTGTCATTTCCTCAGGATATTTGCGCTTTAGACGGTCTGAAACCTTTGTTTGCGGATGGGTTGTATCGAATGCAACGTAGAAGTGGTGCTCACCTGGCAGTCCATCACGCTCAACCCGCTTCAACGCTGCGCGAACAACACCGCGCAAAGCTTGCTGGGCGAGCACATCATAGCGCATCAAATCTTCTGGCATCAGAAACTCTTTCGCATTTCGATTCGCAACTAGGTCCTAGTTTGGCGGACATGCGGTTTGGATGCAAACATTGTCTTGGTGACATTTTCATTAATTTTAGATGGTGGGCTTCTGTTGCCAGGTGCCCACCGAACCCCGCCTAGATGAGCAAACACCTAGGGCTTAATTTGAAACGGTCGCACTGCTTACGCAGCGAGACGTGCTTCAGCGTAGTTGTCGTTTGCAACTATTAAGATGGCCCGATATCGGCGGAACCATGCCGAGCGAAAACTTGCCCTTTACACCCTCGTCGATCCTATTTCACCCCCATCAAAAACCAGCTAAACCTATGAGCTGGCTTATGGTGGAGGTGCCGGGTACCGCCCCCGGGTCCGAATGGTTTATTACGACAGCCATTTATCGCCATAGCCGGTTCGAGAACCGGCACCTATAATATAGGGCGTAATAACGAATAAAAAAAGGCCAGAACACATCTATGCCTAAGAAGATTATGCAAAACCGTAATGAATTGCGTATCGCAATGATTGATACCGCAGAGCGGATTATCGAGCAGGACGGCGTTGAAGCCTTGACCGCGCGCAAACTGGCACACGAAATGGGCATTGCGGTGGGCACCACCTACAATTTTTTTAAGCAGATGGATGATCTGATTTCCGAGGTGAGTACGCGCACGCTTTCGGCTTTGGCGGCCGAGATTGAGGCTGCAGAGAATGCTGGCGAAGATATCGAAGCGCAACTCACAACATATGCAGATGCCTACATTACATTTGTGACCAACAACCCGAAACGTTGGGCGGCCTTGTTTGCTGGTGCAATCGACACAGATAGCGAGGTGCAAAACCGCAATGCAGAACAAGTTTTGCGCTTGTTCAACGCGTTGGAAAGAGTGTTTGCACCTATCGCCAAACAGATACCAAACTTTGATCCGGCAAAATCGGCGCGTGCGCTATGGGCAGCCGTTCATGGTGTGTTGACGCTTGCCTCGACAGGGCGGATTGAAAGCATTGGGCTCGGTGATGCGCGTGAAACTGTTCGTTTGCTTATCCACTTCCATGTGGCGGGAATAAATGCGCAATTGTAGCGAATCTCATTTTTTGCAATACAGGCAAATTATGGTGAGGTAGAAAATCTATTTTGCCTGCATTTTACTAGTGATTTTCGAAGGATTTTTCTGATGTCTGACTATCTTGATGATGTACGCAGGTTTTCCCCACAAGCAGGCGAAGGCGAAGTTAAGGCGATCACCAATTATTTGGGCGCTGGTGTACTTGCGCAACGCGATGCTTCTTTGGTTTCCTGCACTGATCCTGCTGAGCTTGGCCGGGTGCGCGACAACTTTGCAAAGAAAAAGCTCGGGCTAGACGATGGCGATGCTGTTGATGGTGCAATTCAAAAAGTGTGTGAGCAAATGAAGGAAGACCGCAACAAGTCGCGCGTCACGTTCTATTATTTGCTGGCTGAAAAAACGGGAACACTTGGCCAGCTGGCTTAGTATCATCTTCGGTATCAAATCTATGCGCCGGTTGGTTGAAAATCTGCTGGCGTATATTTTTTGACCCCATGCTTTCCAAGCTACACAAGACCTTATTGGCGCGCAAAGGTTATCAGCCTGACACGCCTTGGGGCCCGTGGAAGGCTTTATTGGCCGCCGCCTTTGTTCTGTTCAGTCCAGGCCTTATTG
>JBPCVX010000180.1:0-10061 GCA_051010095.1 Hyphomicrobiales bacterium | reverse complement strand
TACCTGCTTCGTCGCGAATGAGAACACCACCCGGAACCGGCACAAGTGAACCGTCGCTGAGCGTGTTCATCGCTTGAATGAAAAAAGGTTCAACCTTGGCGCGCTCAAATAGAGCGCGAGACCCCAGACCCATGGCGATTGCGCCGTGAGCCTTTCCACGTGCGATCTCCGGGCGCAAACTGCTCGTTCCGTCCTCGCGTGCCAACGCCACCAAATGTCCACCCGCATCGAGAACTGCGACTGTGACAGGTTTCATGTTTCGCTCAGCCCTCATTCGAAGGACGTTCGTTACTATCCCCTGAGCTTTATCCAGCGTAAGCGCCACTATCCACTTCCTTTCACTTCGTTTGGATGCTTTTCACAACCGAGCAAGATATTTTGAATCTCATCCTCATTGTAATTCAGCTCGTTCAAAATTTCAGTAGTGTGCTGGCCCAATGTGGGTGCCGCACTGTTCACGCCGCCTGGTGTCTTTGAAAACTTCACCGGAGCACCAATTGTTTGCACATTACCAGCAACGGGATGCGACACGGTTGGCACCATATCCCTCGCAATTGTTTGAGGGTCAGCGTGCATTTCCGTAACTGTGAGCACCGGACCTGCTGGCAATCCGTCTTTTTCAAACAAAGCGAGCCAATCTGCTGATGAGCGCTTACTCAATAATTCATTGAGTTCTTCCGCGAGCTCCAAGCGATTGATAATTCGGTCGCGATTGGTCAAAAATCTTTCATCATCGCGCAAATACTCAGCATCAATCAGGCGAACCAGTTTTTCCCAATTTGTTTGATTGGCTGCGCCAATATTTATCCACCCGTCAGATGCTTTGAAAGCTTGATAAGGAGCATTCAGTGGATGAGCAGACCCCATGGGGCCTGGCGCTTCACCAGTGGCGAACGCAATCGCAGACTGCCAGTAAGTGTGGACAATGGCAGCTTCAAATAGAGAGGTATCCACCTTTTGACCTTCGCCAGTTTTGAGCTTATGCGCGTATGCTGCAGCGATTCCCATCGCACCCAATATTCCAGCAGTTATGTCGGATACCGGAGCGCCTACTTTGACGGGCTGGCGCCCTGGACCTTCTCCAGTTATGGACATCAGGCCAGCCATGCCCTGCGCTATAAGGTCAAAACCACCCCGTCCCGAGTAAGGTCCTGTGCGGCCGAATCCGGAAATTTCCGCATAGATGAGACCAGGATTCTCCTTCCGAAGTTCCTCATAACCAAACCCCAACTTTTCCATTGTGCCTTGGCGGTAATTTTCAATCACCACATCGGCCGACTTTAACAAACGCCGCAAAACTTCTTTGCCTTCGGCTGACTTTAGATCGAGCGTAATGCCCCGCTTATTCCGATTCATCATCATAAACGCGGCACTTTCGCCCCGAATATCAGGAGGTATAAATCGTCTCGTATCATCACCATCCGGCTTTTCAACCTTCACGACATCGGCTCCCATATCCGCCAACATAAGACCGCAGACTGGTCCCGCCATGATGTGTGCCAGTTCAATAACTCTGCATCCCCTGAGAGGCCCTCTCATCTCACTCTCCCTTCCAGACCGGTCTGCGTTTGCCGAGGAATGCTTCAAGACCTTCTTTGAAGTCTTTACTCATATAAGCATCAAGAATTAGATCACTTCCTTCAGCAGACGGACCATTCAATCGCAAGCGTCGCAACGCTTCTTTTGTTGATCGCATCGTAATTGGTGCATGCCCCGCCATTAGCCCGGCAAGTTCCACCGCTCGGCCGTGAACCGTCGCGCAATCATTGAGGACATCTGTCACCAATCCGCATGACTTCGCTTCAACCGCATCGATCCGTCTAGCGGTTAATATCAGCTCGCGCACGCGCCCCGCTCCCAGCAGACTCGTCATTCGATTGAGATTATTAATTGAAAGGCAATTGCCTAATGTGCGCGCGATCGGAAATCCAAACTTGAGCTTTTCATCACAAATGCGGATATCGCACGCTGCCGCAATCGCGGCGCCACCTCCTGTGCAGGCCCCGGTAATCGCCGCTATCGTCGGCACTGGACACATCTCGATGTCGCGCATCACGCCATCGATCGTGCGTTCGTAATCGAGAGCATCTTCTGATGAATTGAATTTCCGGAACTGGCTCACATCGGTTCCGGCTGCAAACGCCTTATCGCCCGCACCAGAGACAATTATGCACTTCACGTCTCCGCCCAAAGTCGTTTCACGGCAAATTTTTGCCAGCTTGTGATACATTCCAAACGTCAGGGCGTTGCGTACTTCAGGCCTGTTCAATGTAACAAACCCAATCGCGTCGCGAACTTCGTAAATCAATTCACCCAAGACATTTCTCCAACCTTGTGTGGGATTCGCTATCTGTAAAAATACTCCACCAGGAACATTGGAATTGATGGAACATATGTGCAAATCAGCAAAACAGTTAGCAAAACAGCGACAAAGTAAATATTGATCTTCGAAACAGCCCAAATGTTCGCCCTGGCCACTGCACATGAAGTAATCAAAACACTTGCGACTGGGGGCGTTTGCTGACCAATCGCCAAGTTGAGCGTGACCACCAACCCGAAATGTACTGGATCGATACCAACAGCTGCAATCAACGGTATTACGATTGGCACAACCAAGATGATTGCGGCCGCAGAATGAAGAAAGAAGCCGATAATCAGAAAAAAGAAATTCAGAATAAGCAAGATCAGCCATTTGTTGCTGGTGATTTCCAACAAGCCTTGAGCAAGTTGTTGGGGCACCTGAGCCCTGGTCAAGAACCCCCCCATAACCACCGACGCGGCGACAAGTAACATCACCACGGCAGTTTGCATACCACCATCAAGCATAGCCCGCTTGAGATGCTTGATATCGAGTTGTCTGTACCAAAGCCCAACCAAAAATGCAGCAACCACTGCTAGGCCTGCTGCTTCAGTAGCGGTAACAAACCCCCCAAATATACCACCAAGAATTATGACCGGGAGCGAGAACGCTGGAAGCGCTTCGACGAATGTCTCCCGAAGACGCTTAAAATTGAACGCCTCTTCAACGGGAAGGTTGTATCTGCGGGCAAACATGTAAGCAACCGACATGAGCCCCGCGGCCCCCATCAAGCCCGGTACAATCCCGGCAACAAACAATTGCTCAACCGAGGTGTTTGCTGAAGTTGCATAGAGGATCATTGGAATAGATGGAGGGATGATAATTGCTAATGATGCCGAAGATGAGGTAACTGCAGCTGATAACGGCGCGCTGTATCCGCGCTTTTTCATTTGAGGGATTAAAACAGAACCAAGCGCCGCGACGTCTGCGACTGCAGAACCTGATATCTCTGCAAAAAACAGCGAAACGCCAATATTCACCATTGCTAACCCGCCGCGAACAAATCCGATGACGGCAGTAACAAAATTTATAAGCCTGTCCGTCACGCCACCAGCGTTCATGATTGCGCCAGCAAGCACAAACATTGGGATTGCGATAAGCGCAAACTTTGTCGAGCCATCGTACATGTCCAGCGCTACGCTCACCAGACTTCCCATACCCTCTGATGCAACAAGCCCAGTGATTGCGGCAATTGCCAACGCAACAGCAATGGGTACGTTAAGACAAATCATAACAATCAACGCCAGAAAAATCAGAAGCATAAGCATAATTTATCGCGTTCCTGCTTTTTCAAGTTCGGCTTCAACTTCTTCTTCAATCTCCGCGTGCTCAAGTGATACGCCAGCCACAGTCTTTCGCCAGTAGTCGGGCAAGCTCAGCAATTCGCAAATAACGAACAAAGCAGCACCGAACGGAATTACAGATTGGGTGAGTTGCACCGGAACCCAGGTAAGAGACACCAATCGCTCTCCTTCAAGCACTTGAAGAACTTGCCATCCTGTGTAGGCCAAGACGACAAAAAAACCCAGAACGAGAACTTCCGCGACGATGACACAGACCATGCGTGTTCGTCTGGGAAACGACAGCAACACACTGTCAAAGCCGATATGGCGTCTTTTCAGAGCGGCAAGAGCTGCTCCGTAATAGGTAATCCAAGAAAGTTGAATTGCCGCAATTTCATCATACCAGGATAATGAATTTCCAAAAATCCGAAACACTACCGCTACAATTACCACAATCGTAAGGGCCACCATCATGATGATGACAAACCACTCCAGAAAGCCCTCAAGATTGCGCTGTAACTTCGCTAACACGTTATTTTCCATTGGTAATTATGCGACCTAAACGTCGAGGCCAGACCAACCATGACGGCCGTAACCATTAGCTGGAGGGGGATGCCCCCTCCAACGTTTTTCCAATTGAAGACTATTTCGACAGATTCTGGACCTTAGAAATCAGAGCGGCACCACCGTCAACTGAGCTCGAGAACTCATCGTAGATCGGCTTTGACGCTGCGATAAACGCAGCGTTGTCTGCATTGTTTACCTCGACACCAGCTGCTTTGATCACGTCAAGCAATTCGCCTTCAAGCTTAGCAGCGTGATCATAGACAAAGGCTTGCGTTTCAACGGCACACTTTTCAAGGCTGGCACGCACATCGTCTGGAAGTTTTGCATAATGTTCTTTAGATACCAGAATGTAGGCGGGTGTATAAACGTGCCCAGTGATTGACAGGTATTTCTGCACTTCTTGGAATTTTGCGGATGCAATTTGTGCATAAGGATTTTCCTGGCCATCAATTACTTTAGTTTGTAGCGCGGTGAAAACCTCAGAGAATGCCATTGGCGTTGGGTTAGCGCCATATAATTTGAACATTTTTACGCGCCACGCACCTTTTGGTGTACGCAACTTCACACCTGCCAGATCTTCTGGTTTGTTAATCGGGCGGGTGTTGTTTGTAATGTGACGAAAACCATTCTCAAAATACCCAAGAATTTGATAGCCCTTGTCGTTTGCGGCTTTCTGGAACGTGTCGCCCAGCTCGGCTTGGACGCGTTTCATGTGTTCGCGGTCTTTGATGATGTAGGGCATTTCAAAAACGCCAAACTCGTCGGCCACCGAAGACATGACCGATGATGGTAGAGAAAACGTAATTTGCCCGAGCTTCAATTTCTGCAAGAGTTCTTTGTCTTTACCCAATTGAGATGAACCAAAAGTTTGCACTTCCGCCTTATCTCCGAGAGCCTTGTTAGAGCATTCTGCGAATGCATTAACACTCGCCTCAAACAATGAACCAGGTTTTCCAACGTGCCCAAATGAAAGTTTCGTATCCGCCGCTTGGCTCGCTCCGGTTGTCACGACGGCAAACACAGCGCCGAGTAGTGCAATTTTAAGTTTCATGTTCTTTCCTCCCAGGAAGTTTTTGCTTGATCTGTTGATTATTGCGCGGCGTCGGATAATGGCATTGAATCTTTTAAGAGCTCCATCGCCGCCTGTGTCCCTCCAGTTTGGTGAGGCACACCAGCCTTAGCTAGTCCCAACTCCACGCCGCTCAGTGTGGCCATCAGCATGAGGTCGTTAAAGTCTCCTAAATGGCCAATTCTGAAGACCTTGTCTGCTACCTTTGAGAGGCCATTTCCTAAAGATATGTTATAATTCTCTAGGGTAGTCGCTCTAAAGCGATCCGCTCCGTGCCCTTCTGGCATGTGAACGGCGGTTAACACACCGCTTTCCTGTCCTTGCCGCGCACACAAAACCTCTAAACCCCATGCACGCACAGCAGCTCGAGTGGCTGCTCCGTGACGCGTATGACGCGCGAATACGTTCTCCAACCCCTCTTCGTGTAGCATATCGATCGCTTCATTGAGGCCATAAAGCAGATTTGTTGCAGGCGTGTAGGGAAAGTAGCCTGTAGTGTTCGGGCCGATCATATCTGCCCAATCCCAATACGAGCGTTGCAGGGAAGCTACTTTATTGGCTTCGAGTGCTTTCTCACTGACTGCGTTAAAGGACAGACCTGGCGGCAGCATGAGACCTTTTTGTGATCCCGATACCGTTACATCCACACCCCACTCATCATGTCGGTAATCAATTGAAGCCAGACCAGAAATGGTATCAACCATCAAAAGCGCCGAATGACCGGCGTTATCTAACGCAGCGCGGATATCAGATATAGGCGAAACAGATCCGGTGGAAGTTTCATTGTGCACGACACAAACCGCTTTAATTGCTTGAGCACTGTCATCTCGCAAACGCGCTTCGATGAGATCTGCATCGGCCCCGCCGCGCCAATCGCCACCTATGAATTCAGCGGCAAGACCCAATCTTTCCGCCATATTTTTCCACATCGTGGCGAAATGCCCGGTCTCATACATCAAGACGTGATCGCCTGGCGACAACACGTTGACCAGTGCCGCTTCCCAAGCACCTGTTCCAGACGACGGATAAATGAACGCGTGGCCCTGCGTTTTAAAGATCGTCTTGATGCCGTTTAGCGCTTTGAGTCCGACGGATGCAAATTCAGGACCTCGATGATCGATTGTCTGCTGGCTGATCGCCCTAAGAATACGGTCCGGGACAGAACTTGGTCCCGGTATTTGAAGAAAATGACGGCCTGCTTTTCTCATTTCCCCTACTCTCACGATTTGGGACCCAAAACCAGAAACTTTCTGGGCACGGGATAGGGTTGATTGTCATGCTCAGATTTGCATACTGAATTATGAATTCATAATTACGTCAAGTGCGAAATTGGAAATATTGAATGGTAACTGTGGCGACTCCCGTTTTTGAGCGGGTTTTAAAACAGACGTTTTCCGGTGAAATAATGTTTGATGCGTTTAGCCGGGCTCGCTACGCGACAGATGCTTCCATTTATCAGATGATGCCAATCGGCGTGGTCTTACCGAAAACGGAAGCGGATATTGAGGCAGCGCTCGCGACCGCGCGAAAAGAGAAAATACCAATATTATCCCGTGGCGGTGGCACATCTCAATGTGGTCAAACGGTCAACGAAGCTCTTGTCATCGACAACTCAAAATACTTCAACAAAATCCTTGAACTCGACGTTGAAAACCGGCGCTGCGTCGTGCAACCGGGAATCGTTCTTGATGAGCTCAACCGCGCATTAAAGCCGCATGGACTTTGGTTCCCCATCGATGTCTCGACTGCCTCACGCGCCACTATTGGAGGAATGGCCGGCAACAATTCCTGCGGAGGTCGTTCACTAAGATATGGCATTATGCGCGACAACGTCATCTCGATCGACGCGATCTTGCCTAACGGAACCAAGATGAAGTTTGGACCACTCGGTTCTGATGCCGAAGCAGCAAATGTTGCCCTTGTTCGTGAACTGCTAAACCTTGGGGCTCGTGAAGCTGAAGAAATATCGACCCGATTTCCAAAGGTTTTGCGGCGTGTAGGCGGTTACAACATTGATGCGCTTGTTCCATCAATAAATGAAAAAAACCTTAGTCACATTTTGGTGGGATCAGAAGGCACTCTCGCCTATTCGACTGCGATTGAGCTGAAACTTTCGCCAATTCCAACAAATAAGGTGATGGGTGTTTGTCACTTCGCCAGTTTTTATGAAGCGATGGATGCTACCCAGCATATCGTCGCTCTTGACCCTCAAGCCGTCGAGCTTGTCGACTCGACAATGATTGCGTTAGCGCGCGACATCCCTCTCTTTCAAAGTACAATCGAAGAATTTGTTGAAGGGCATCCAGAAGCCCTACTGTTGGTGGAGTTTTCAGAGGATACTGAAGCGCAAAATCTAACGAAGTTGCGAGATCTCGGTGACCTTCTGGGAGATCTTGGATTTTCATGGAGACACGCCGGCAGAAAATGGGGTGGACTGGTGAGTGTGACCGAAGAAAGGTTGCAAGCAAATATCGCGGAGATGCGAAAATCTGGCCTCAATATAATGATGTCGATGAAGGATGCAGGGAAACCTATCTCTTTTGTCGAAGACTGTGCCGTCGCCTTACCAGATTTGGCTGAGTATACCGATGGTCTCACGAATATCTTTGAAAAGTATGGAACACGAGGCACATGGTATGCCCACGCATCGGTTGGATGCTTGCACGTTCGTCCAGTCTTAAACATGAAGCTGGATAAAGATATAAAAACAATGCGAGACATTGCCGAAGAAGCATTTGAACTCGTGCGCCGCTACAAAGGATCACACTCTGGCGAACACGGTGATGGTATCGTGCGGTCAGAGTTTCACGAACAGATGTTTGGCTCGCGCATGGTTCGCGCGTTTGGAGAGGTCAAAAAGACCTTCGATCCCGATAACCTGTTCAACCCAGGTAAGATCGTCGATCCGCCCAAAATGGATGACCGTTCGAAGTTTCGTTATCACAATGATTACTTGAGCAGTGACATTGAAACAAAGCTTGATTGGTCAGCCTGGGCAGGCTCAGCTGGCGGATTTCAAGGCGCTGTTGAGATGTGCAACAACAATGGCGCGTGTCGAAAACTCGAAGGTGGCACAATGTGCCCATCTTATCGCGCAAGCCGCAACGAGCGAGACGTCACGCGCGGCCGTGCGAATGCACTCAGACTTGCTCTTTCGGGTCAGCTCGGGAAGGACGCGCTAACCTCTGATGACATGATTGAAAGCATGAAATTCTGCGTGTCGTGCAAAGGATGTAAACGGGAGTGTCCAACCGGTGTCGACATGACAGCGATGAAGATTGAGGTGCTTGATGCAAGAACAGCTAAGTATGGCCTGTCATTGCATGACCGTCTGGTCGCTTTTTTACCACGATACGCACCTCATGCGTCGCGGATAGCCGGACTGATGAACCTGCGCAATTCGTTACCCGGCCTTTCGAAGCTCCTGGAACGGCCAACTGGGTTCACGGCCAAAAGAAACTTGCCCAGATGGCATGTACACCCTTTTTCTGACAACGAGTTGGTCACACACAATTCACCTGATGCTGTGCTATTAGCGGACTGTTTTAATCGCTATTTCGAGCCGGAAAATTTGCGCGCCGGTGTGCGTGTCTTGAACGCTGCGGGCAAACGCATAGGCCCCGCAATCGCAGCGCCCGGTCACAGGCCATTGTGTTGTGGGCGCACGTTTCTTGCATCAGGATTGGTCGATGAGGCGATTTCCGAAGCGCGCCGACTCCTTCGTTCCCTTCTGCCATTTGCCAAAAACGGAGTGCCGATTGTTGGATTGGAACCCAGTTGTCTTTTGACCCTGAGAGATGAAATCCCCAGACTTTTGCCAGGTGAAGATGCAGATCGCATCGCCGATCAAGCCAAGATGTTTGAAGAGTACATTGTGGAAACGGTAGATGCAGGTCGTTTGCAACTCGCATTGAAGTCTTCTGCATCAGAAATCTTATTACATGGCCATTGTCATCAAAAAGCTATGGGCATTATGTCCTCGGTTGAAAAAACTTTGAACTTGATACCAGATACTCAAGTCAAAACCGTTGAGACAAGTTGTTGCGGAATGGCCGGCGCTTTTGGATATGGGACCGAGACCTATGAAACTTCGATGGCCATGGCGGAGCTTGACTTGCTTCCCAAGATAAGAGAGCAAGGTGACGAGGTTCTTGTGGTCGCCGATGGCACATCATGCCGTCAGCAAATTGCTTTCGGGGTCGGCAAGAGTGCTTTACACGTCGCCAGGGTTGTTGATATGGCGCTCCGACAAGAAGAGATGAATTGATGAATTTGCAGCAGCCACTTCAAATTATTCCAAGACCTTCCCTGCACGCAGAATTAGTCGAGCGCATTAGAGGATTGATTGTCGACAGCACTTTACCTGCTGGTTCTAAGATTCCAGAAAAGGACTTGTGTGCAAAGTTTGGTGTTTCACGCACGCCGATGCGCGAAGCATTGAAGGTGCTCGCGGTGGATGGATTGGTCTCACTGGAACCCAATCGCGGCGCCTGGGTCAGCAAGCTTACGATCCAGGAACTGGAGGAGGTGTTCCCGGTTATGGGTGCTTTAGAAGCTCTATCTGGCGAACAGGCTTGCAAGCATATTACAAGTGAGGAATTTGCAGTTATTGAAGATCTTCATAACCAAATGGTTTTGCATTTCCAAAATAAAGATTTGGATCGTTATTTCCATACCAACCAGCAAATCCATGAAGTAATTTTAGCGGCTGCAAAGAACGCAACACTGTCGGCACAGTATCGTTCGTTGGCAACTCGCGTGCGACAAGCGCGCTACCTTGCAA
>JBPCVX010000179.1:0-4611 GCA_051010095.1 Hyphomicrobiales bacterium | reverse complement strand
GCCATCATCCCCATCAATGCCCGATACGATGCCACTGCGCAGCTCAATCCGGTCATTGCCCGCATTGCCATCAATGCTGGTCTCATCAGGCGCATTGGCAGAGGCATCAATTATTGCCCCATCAATGCTGATGACGTCATCGCCGTCATTACCGACAATGATCTGCGCTGAGCCACCATTGGCTTCGATATAATCATCGCCATCACCGCCGGAGATAAACTCAGTGACCGTGCCATTGTTGAGGAAGATCCGGTCATCACCGCCATCGCCAACAACACGAAACACCGTGCCCGTGGTGTTTATTGTGATGATGTCGTTGCCTGGAAAAGCAGCTGAACCGTCTTGGCCTGGGCCATCACCTCTGACTTGTACTGGAATGGTTGCATTGCCCAGGATCGATATGATGTCGTTACCGCCCGCACCTTCCAGGCGATTAGTCACTGTGGCATTGTCGGTAATAACTATCGTGTCGTTGGAAACGCAGCCCAAAACGTCGGCAACAGAACTCGCCCCGCCAATGGTCGCTGACCCTGCGCACACATTTACAACCGGCGCACTCAATCCAGTTAAAATGCCTGCACCGCCTGTGGTGATGTTCACAAGCTCTGTCGTCACCCCATCTAGCGTAACAGACGCATTGTTGGTGATGTTGATCGTCTCCCAATTGATGACCGCACCGGCTGCAGCTGATGCGGTAACGCCATCAAAGGTCAAAACATCAACAAAGCCGTCGCCAGAAGAGGCGTCATCACCGCCATCTAGCATTTGGCTGCCATCATATTCCGAAGCTGAAATAGTTGCAGAATCTGACCCAACGCCGCCATCGAAAGACGCGATATTTCCAGAAGACCAGGTGAACATATCGTCACCTGCTTCCATCTCAACTGCACCACCAATAACGGTGCCGTCGATCAAAATACTATCATTTCCACTGCCACTGTTAACAAATGAGCCGATGGTGCCCGATGTCAGAGTGAAAGTGTCAGCACCCTGTTCTGCGCTCAGGAAGCCGTCTATTTGAACGGTTCCCATGCTGCCATCCATAATGAAAGTATTATCGGCCTGCCGCAGGTTTACATCGCCAATCCGGCCTGCGTGAAACTCCACATAATCACCATCGGTGAAGAGGCCGATAATCCGCCCCCCGTTAATGATGGCAACGTCCAGATCTGCGCCCTGATCAAGTGAATCAATGACAACACCAGGCCCCATCTCGAAGAAATCCAGGCCGTCATCCTGGTTAATTGCGCCTGTGGTGCCAGCTGTGATCGTCAAGCTGTCTTGACCCGTTCCTTGTTCAATTTGGGCAAGCGTGCCGCCATTAATAATCAATGTATCGCTGAAGCTGCCTTGATCGAGCAGCGTTGTGATGGACCCGCCATTTATGGTTAGTTGGTCTCCACCAGAGCCCTGTAGCAACGTCCCGATGGATCCACCTGAAATAGTTGCGATATCGCCACTGGTCCCTTGGTCGACCATAAGCACTGTTCCGCCGGTTAAGTTAAACGTGTCGTTGTCGGCACCCATAGTGACAGTACCAACTGTGCCTGCTGTCACAGTAAGCTCATCATCCCCACCAAGGGTATCGAAACTCTCACCGGCGCCAGGACTGCATGTGACAATGTTAGGAGAATTATTATACGGGCCTGCTGGAAGACATGCGGCGAAACTGGAATGAGATGTGACGTGAAGCGCGCCCACGAGTGAAAAAACCCGGTTGCAGCGAGAAACGAAAAATACCCAATTTTTTGCCAACTAAGTTTCATTCAGCTTTTTTTGTTAATGTGCATAGCTCGGAAATAGAATCCTATATTTTGCAAGGAACCAGAAACGATTTCAGGTAATTTCGAAAACACTTAGTTATTTTTCACTACAAAAATTTTAAGTCAAGACACCAAAAACGCTTAAATACTCTGTATATTCTCTTGTGTATAAGCATATTCTCTTACATATAATTTTAGGCACGAAGTCTCAAATTTAAATGAGTGAAGACGCTTCGCGCAGGTTGGTGCAGAAAGTAAGTGGAGAAATAAGTGGGCAGAATATCAAGTAGTTCACTGGGATGCCTTGCAACTGGCGTCGGTCATTCTACCGCCCGCCAGAGACATCCAAAAACGCGCCGGTCACATAGCTTGCTTCATCTGAAGCGAGCCACATGATCGCGTTGGCCACTTCATCAACTGTGCCACCCCGGTTCATCGGGATGTGACCTTTTATGCGGTTGATCCGGTCGGGCTCTCCGCCCGAGGCATGAATGTCTGTGTGAATGGGGCCGGGGCGCACCGCATTTACGCGAATGCCTTCGCGCGCCACTTCGTTTGCAAGCCCGGTGGTCATGGTGTCCATAGCGCCCTTGGAGGCTGCGTAATCAACATATTCACCAGCAGCGCCTAATCTGGCAGCCGCAGATGAAATGTTGATGATTACGCCACCCTTGCCACCACGCTTTGTCGACATGCGTTTAACAGCTTCGCGTACACACAGAAACGAGCCGGTAATATTGATGCGGAACAAGCGTTCAAGTCGCTCTAGGCTCATCTCATCGACGCGGCACGCCTTATCCACCACACCTGCATTGTTGACGAACACATCAAGCTGGCCAAATTCATTATCTACCGTTTCAAACAGGCGCAACACATCCGCCTCATTGCCCGCATCTGCCTGCACGGCAAGTGCCTTGCCGCCATTGCTGACGATATCAGCGACAACTTCATCTGCCGCCGCAACGCTGCTGACATAGTTGACGATGACCGCGTAACCGGCCTTGCCCGCCATGCGGGCTGCTTCTGCGCCGATGCCTCTGCTGGCGCCGGTGATCAACATGGTCTTCGTCATTTCTTAGTCTCCCAACAGATTACCTTTATCGCGCCCCTTAACGGGCTCGGTGCCAAATATCGTGGCGATTGACATGCCTGGTCGTGCTAATTTTGCCAAAGATCGCGCGAACATGCGCCCTGAAGTTGGTGCGTGAACCGGTGTGCGGGCACCGTTAATCTTGCGCACATCAACAATTTCGGCAACCACATCCCCTGTCTGCACCATATCGCCGACGTTCTTTTTATAAGCGATGATCCCTGGAACTTCAGGGATCGCATATGCTGTGTGCTCAAAAAGGGCTGCCACGCTATCACAGTCAGGCGGTGTGCCAGGGTCGCCGGTGATCACACTTCTGCCCTGCAGGAAGTGGAACAGAGCATCGGCATCTTGTGAGGCCAGATCATCGGCAACGTCTGCTTTGCCGCGCAGCTCCACAACCACTGTGAGGGGGGCTTCCACGCCACATGCGATGAACGGCGCTGCGACGGTTTCTTCCAACGGATTGTCGCCAGAGTTGCGCGCCAGCATAACCACGCGTGCGCCCAACCAATGGGCCAGATCTTTGGCTGAAGGCCATTGATCGGGGTCAAGGTAGAGATGCATTTCAGCGTCTGAATCAGTATGCAGGTCAAGCACGATATCTGCATCATGAGCCATGGTGATCAGCGTGTGCTGTAAAACCTGCTTTTCCAGCAGCGGTTTCTTCTTGGCGAGTTCTTCTCCCACAAACCTACGAGCTTCTTGGGTTGTGGAAGGATTTCTCGCTTTTACGGCCTCACTTACATCAGGGTAGCTGCGGTTAAAATTACTGCCGGTTGCCAAATCGCTGCGTCCAAGGTGGACCCGATTTATGTTTTGCGATTGGCCCAATGCATTAGCGAGTGGAACGAGGATGATTTCTCCAACGACATCCGCACTGCTGAGTTTTTCGGCAAGATGGTGGGCGGTCAGGTTTGCCGCCAGTTCGTCGGCGTGAATGCCCGCTTGAATATAAACCTTGGGCCGGGCGCCGGGCGTGCCAAATCTATGTACGGTCAAAACGCGTTCAGTACCAAGACTTGCGGAGGGCAGGGGGTGAAGTTCAGTTGTATGCATGAAGAATAGACTCAAACAATGATGGAATGCCGGAGTGAACCAGAATTTTAACTGTCACGGAACCCCTACCAGCCGATTGTTTGGTTAAATCTTCTCCATTTTCTCCTTGGTCAGATTTTCTAATTCTTCAGCATAGTCAATAATCGCCTGAGCGCCCTTTGGGCTCAGGGCATAGATGCCTATGCGCACCCGTTCAAACCACCCGTAATGATTATCCGCCATAATGTTGCGGGCTTTCTCAACGCCGGTTCCAAGCGCTACGTGGGCGGCCTTTGTTTCGCCCGCACCATGCAGCATGTGAACGCAGCGCAATGCGTCTTGGCGGTAGGCAGTCATCAAGCCTTTGCGCTGCGCGCCTCCGCTGTTTGGATCACCCACGCGTTTGGCAAATTCGCGCAGCAGGCGCTCTTTTCGGCGTTTTGACTGGCGGGGTTGGTAAGGTTTGGGGTCGAGATGGATTTCGGTAAATCCATCCTTCATCCGCACGGTGATGAGCCCCAGACCAAGGCGGCGACACAGTTTTGAATTTTTCTTGAGCGCTGAAAGAAACGGACGACCCTTGCCGCGCGGCACCGCGATATAGACTGCATCAGTCATAGCCTGGCGTTGAATGACTTGTTGAACCAAGGTCAATGAGGAACCTGTTTTGAGATCGCCGATGACCGGGTCTTCCTCTCCCCGCACAGCGGCAATATCAGC
>JBPCVX010000178.1:0-5181 GCA_051010095.1 Hyphomicrobiales bacterium | reverse complement strand
AAAAAAGGCGCTTGTAACAGGTGCAACGGGCGGCATCGGTGCAGCGATTGCAAAGGTGCTGCATGGAGCAGGCGCAACGGTTGCGCTTTCTGGCACCCGCGAAGAGGTGTTGGCAGAACGTGCTAGTGAACTTGGTGCTCGCGCCCATACATTGGCCTGCAATCTTTCTGATCTGAACGCCGTGGATGCGCTTATCCCCGCAGCTGAAGGGGCAATGGAAGGGCTCGATATTCTGGTGAATAATGCCGGTATCACCCGCGATAATCTTGCCATGCGCATGAAGGATGACGAATGGGATCAGGTGATCGCGGTGAACCTTACGGCAAGCTTCCGTCTGGCGCGCAATTGCCTGCGCGGTATGATGAAACGCCGCCACGGGCGCATTATCGGTATCACTTCTATTGTCGGCACCACGGGCAATCCAGGCCAGATGAACTATGCCGCCTCAAAAGCTGGCATGGTGGGTATGTCGAAGGCATTGGCACAAGAAGTGGCCAGCCGGGGCATCACGGTGAACTGCATCGCGCCGGGCTTTATTGAAACTCCCATGACCGATGCCCTGAACGATAAACAACGCGAAGCTATTCTGGGCACTATCCCATCAGGCCGCCTGGGCCAGGCAGATGAAATTGCCGCCGCCGCGCTTTATCTTGCAAGTGATGAAGCCGCCTATATCACCGGCCAAACCCTGCACGTGAACGGCGGCATGGCGATGATTTAACCAACGGATTGGTTGCTACTTCCTGAAATGCTTGTCGTGGGTGGTGACGCCATCCGGTATTTCGCACCAGTCTTGCTTTGAGCGGGTGTAGACGTGCACGAACTGATAGGCATCTTTGGTGAGAAAACTTGCATCATCAAAAGTGCCCGCAGGCAGAGTGCGGATGCCGGGGGCACTCTCTAACTCAAGACCTAGATTGCTGCCGCATGCGGTGCAGAAATGGCTGATCAGCCAGCGCCCCGTTTCATCGGAATTGTGCTTGTGCGCGCCAAGCGTATCGCCGATTATGTCGAAATCGCCATCGCGATAAACAACCTCTGTTCCGAATGCGCTACCGGTGCGCCGCTGGCACCAGGTGCAATGGCAAATGGTTACCCGCATGGGCTCGGTTTTGGTCTCAAACCGTACCTTGCCGCACACGCAGCCGCCAGTTCGTTCTATCAGCTTATTCATACGTTTCACCTCGAGCATTCCTTAAAAGCGGCATATGTTAACCATGAGTCGGCCAGGATTTGTGTTCATCGTCAATAACGAATTCGTGGGCGTGGTGTCTGCCGCCGTGTTTCTTTAAATGGGGGTGATCAGCTGGAAGATCTGGATGGACATGTTCCAATTCGTGAGACGGGTTGGCCGGCCAGACGCGTGTTGCAACTAGTGCTGCCAGCAGTGCGATTGCCACCAAAATGGCAAGTGTTGCCGGCAGTCCGAGGACAGCTCCACCCCATCCCGCCAGTGGATAGGTTATCAGCCAGCACAAATGTGACATGGCAAAATGGGCAGTGAAGATAGAGGGTCTGTCTGCTGCATGGGCAGAGCGGCGCAATAGGCGCCCGCTTGGGGTGAGGCAAAATGAGTATAACGCACCCATTACAGCCCATGCTGCGATGAAAGCTAACCAGACGGGCATGTCGGCCAGGCCAAAACCCATGGCGATTGTGAACGCCGTGATGGCCAGAGCAACAGCTGCGGTGAGCATGATGGTACGGTCGCGGTAACGCAACAGCAGCTTGGGAAGCGTGAGCGCTGCAAGCATTGACCCGCCGCCATAGGCTGCAAGGGCATAGGCCAGGTAAGTTTCGTCAAACCCATAGACCCCGCGCACAATCACCACCGTGTTGACCAACACAAAGGCGCTGATTGCAGCTGCGGCCATGTTAACCCCAAGCAGGCCCCGCAAACGCGGCGTGGCGAGGTAAATGCTGATACCGCGCGTCAAACGTTCTTTAAACGGCCTGTCGGCGTTGGCTTTTTTCACAACCGGTATGGCGGTCATCACGACAAGAAGCGTGGATATGGCAAAACCCAATACCGTGCCACCAAACAGCCAATGATAGCTCATGAAGGCAAGCAGTAAGCCTGCAAGAGCAGGGCTGATGAGGTTCTCTAAATCATAGGCTAACCGGGATAGTGAGAGCGCATTGGTGTAGTCTTCTTCATCCTCCAGAATGTCTGGAATGGTTGCCTGGAATGCTGGCGTGAAGGTGGCGGATGCGGCCTGCAACAGAAAGATGAGTATATAGATTTGCCAGGTTGCAGTGATGAATGGCAACAGCAGCGCAACACCGGCACGCACCAAATCAGCCCAGATCAAAACCGCTTTACGCGGCATGCGCTCTGCAAATGCGTTCGCGATTGGGGAAAGTCCAACGTAGGCAACCATTTTTATGGTGAAAACCGCGCCTAAAACCACGCCTGCATTTTCGCCAGCTAAGTCGAATGCCAAAAGTCCGAGTGCAATACTCAACAGCCCGGTCCCCAGTAAGGCAATCACCTGCGCGGAGAAAAGTTTCGCATAGGCCGGATGCTTAAGTACGTTCAACATCGCATAAAGATATAGCAAATATGAGATGGCGTTAATGGAAACTGAGGTTAAACTGCCGCCATGAAAATAACGCCTGATTTTGTTGCTGTGGATTGGGGGACGTCGCGTGTGCGGGCCTGGGCGATGGATGGTGATGGTGCAGTAATTGGGGAGGCATCAGCAGCAGATGGCATGGGCACATTGGCACCCGAAGAATTTGAGCCTGCCCTTGAAAAACTGATTGCTGACTGGTTGCCAGGAAAGGGCAAATTGCCGATTATTGCATGCGGCATGGTTGGCGCGCGGGGCGGGTGGATCGAGGCGCCATATGTCGAGGTGCCCGCATCGCCACCAGATGCCGAGAATGCCATTGAGGCGCCGGTTCGCTCGCTTCCAGTATCGATGCGTATCCTTCCTGGAATGTGCCAACGAAACCCAGCCGACGTGATGCGCGGCGAAGAAACCCAGATTGCGGGCCTGCTGGCGCGCATTCCCGATTACGAGGGCATTGTGTGCCTTCCAGGAACCCACACAAAATGGGTTTCCATCGCTGATGGGAAGGTGGTGGGTTTTCAAACCTTCATGACGGGCGAGTTGTTTTCGCTGTTGAGCACGCGTTCCGTTTTGCGCCTTAGTGTGAATAGTGACGACTTCTGTCAGTCCAGTTTTGAAGAAGGTGTTGCGCTCGCATTAAACCGTCCTGAGCAGGTTTTCGCGCAATTATTTTCGCTACGTGCGGAAAGTTTACTTGCCGGTTTATCTGCTGCGCGTGCCAAGGGCCGTTTGTCAGGGTTGCTGATTGGATTAGAAGTGGTTGCCACAAAAGACATGTGTGCACAGAATAATATAGTGATTGTGGGGACAGAAACGCTGTCGGGGCTTTACGAACAGGCGATTTCAACCCAAGGTAAGTTCGTGTGCCGGATCACAGCAGAGGAATTGGTGATTGCAGGCTTATATGCTGCTTATGCGCATTTTCGGGGGACTTGCTCATGAACCGCAATATTATTGCGATCCTTAGAGGTGTAACGCCTAAGGAAGTGATAGCTGTTGGTGAGGCAATACTTGATGCAGGTATCAGCAATATAGAAGTACCGCTCAATTCACCTCAAGCATTCGAAAGCGTTGAACTTCTCGCAAGTGCGTTTTCCGACGAAGCACTTATTGGTGCTGGCACAGTGCTTACAACCGCAGAAGTGCGCACGGTGCGCAGTGCAGGGGGCGAATTTGTGGTTTCTCCCAATTGCGACGTGGATGTTATTGCTGAGACGGAAGCACAGGGCATGCTCTCTTTTCCAGGTGTTTTCACCGCGAGCGAGTGCTTTACGGCGCTGAAAGCCGGCGCCAACGGCTTGAAGATTTTTCCAGCTTTCCAAATGGGACCAGAAGGGCTGAAAGCACTGCGTGCAGTGTTGCCGCCAGAAGCTCCCGTTTATGCGGTTGGCGGTGTTGGTCCCGACGATTTCAACATATGGATGGAAGCAGGCGCTGATGGCTTCGGCATCGGTACCTCACTCTATCGTCCTGCAAAAGGTGCGGAAGATGTTGGACGTTCTGCCAAAGAAATTGTTGAAGCTTTCGATAAAGCGGCAAAACAGAACTCTTGACCCAGCAGACAGTATCGAATATCCCGTTTAGGAGAAAAATTCTCAAATATGGGATATTGTTGTGGCAAACACGCTCACGCTAAAAATTGCCTCGCGCCTGAAAAAGCTGCGTGGTGCGCGCGAATGGTCTCTGGATGACCTTGCACGTAAAAGCAGTATAAGTCGTGCGACTTTGTCGAGGCTCGAAAAAGGTGAGACCAGCCCAACCGCTGAAGTTCTCGGAAAACTGTGTACAGCATACAACATAACCATGTCGCGGTTGCTGGCCATGGTCGAGGAAAATTTTCCAGCCCTTGTCGCAAGAGAAGAGCAAGCGATTTGGCAGGATCCACAAACTGGATTTACCCGCCGTGTCGTTTCACCACCTGGCGGTCCACTGGCGGCAGAAGTGTTGTTGTGTGAACTAAAACCAGGAACGCGGATCGAATATGACAATCCGCCCGTCAAGGGCCTGGAACATCATCTCGTTATGCTTGATGGGGGCTTGGACATCGTTGTTGATGGGACGAAGTATGAACTGAAGGCAGGCGATTGCTTGCGTTATCAACTGAACGGCACGAGTATTTTCATCACACCAGCAGATGCGCATGCTGAATACGTGCTGTGTTTAGTGTGAGGGCGTGATGTCTGCAATTACTTACAGGGTGCTTGATGCGAACGGTATCGATGAACACCTGCCAGACTTGGCGGCGTGTTTGCATTCCTGCGTGCAGGGCGGGGCTGCAGTTAGTTTCATTTTGCCGTTTTCCAAGGAAGATGCGCAGTCTTTCTGGTTGGGGGCCATAAGATCCGAAGTTTTCGAACAAAGCCGAATATTATTTGCCGCGTTCGCGGGAGATGTCCTTGTGGGCACGGTGCAGATGATAGCGCATCTTCCACCGAACCAGCCGCACCGCTGCGAGGTGAGCAAACTTTTGGTGCATCCCGATTTTCGCGGTCAGGGTGTTGCGCACGGGCTTATGGTTTTGTTGGAAGAAGAAGCCCGTCGCTTGAAAAAGACGCTGATCACGCTCGATACCCGCACGGGCGACAAAGCTGAAAAGCTCTATGGA
>JBPCVX010000177.1:0-3292 GCA_051010095.1 Hyphomicrobiales bacterium | reverse complement strand
AAAGCCACATGCCGGAATTGCGCATCAGTTTTTCATGCCTTCAGGTCCGTTGGCTATTTTGCCTCTGACGGGCAACCGGTCATCCATCGTCTGGACCGAAACAACAGAACGTGCATCCGAGATTAATGCGCTACCCGATGATCAGTATCTGGATATCCTGCGTCCCCGGTTTGGTAGTTTTTTAGGAGACATTGCGCTCGCAGGAGCGCGTTTCACCTATCCGCTGTCTCTATCGTTGGCCAATGAGTTGATTGCTGAGCGCGTGGCGCTAGTCGGGGACGCAGCGCATGGTATCCACCCGATTGCGGGTCAGGGTTTGAACGCAGGCGTGCGGGATATTGCGGCACTTGCTCAAGTCATTGCAGAGGCGGCGCGGCGAGGAGAAGACATTGGAGCACCTTCAGTTTTGGCGCGCTATCAACAATGGCGGCGGTTCGACAACACGGCGCTGGCCCTCGCGACAGATGCGTTCAACCGGCTGTTTTCAAATGATAATACACTGATCCGCAGCATTCGGGATGTGGGCATGGGAATCGTCGGTAGCATCCCAGGTTTGCGGCGCAATTTCATACGAGAGGCAGCAGGTTTGACCGGGGATTTACCCAAATTACTAAAAGGTCAACACCTCTAGTCCAGACTTCGGGCTTCGTCGATCAGCATAACGGGAATTCCATTTCGGATCGGATAAGCAAGGTTTGCAGAGGCCGAGATCAACTCCTGCGCCGCTGCGTCATATTTCAACGTCGTCTGCGTCCGAGGGCAAATTAGCGCCTCTAGCATGCGACGGTCAAAAACCGTTTCTGTCTCCGTCATTGCATCATCGCGCTCTCTTGTCCGCCACGTAGCTGATATTCCAGCAATGTTACCAGTGTTTCACGACGTGTCGGTAACGATGGCGCTTCAAGCAAGGCTTGCTTATCTTCCGGGTCAAGTTCCAGCATCATGGATAACGAATTCACCAACAATTCGTCATCCGCCTCGCGCAGAGTTTCCCAGTCGGCAGAAAGCTCGCGGGCGTCGAAATAGCGCTCCAATAGGTTTAGAAAATCAGTACGGGAAAAGGCGGTATCTTTCTCTTCGGGTCCAAGATCCCGGTCAAACCCATCCCAGACGACATCGCAGCGCCGGTAAGGCGTGAAGCCATCAACCTCATTGCTGACCCGAAAGCGAGACACACCGCCAAGCGTTATCAGATATCGCCCGTCTTCCGTCTCAGAAAACTGCATAACCCGCCCCGCGCATCCGATGGTGTGCAATCCAGACCCGCTTCGTCCGGGTACTTCGTTTGGCTGTATCATGCCAATTAGACGGGTCGAAGTTTTGAGCGTGTCCTCCAGCATTTGCAGATACCGCGGCTCGAATATATGCAGCGGCAGCCGAGCACGCGGCAATAACAATGCGCCAGGCAATGGAAAGATTGGCAAGGTCTGAGGCAACTCGGCTGCGTTAATCATGAAAGTAACCTAGCCCGCGCGTGCGATCAGGCAAATATCATCGAGCTGAGCTTTCTCCGGCCGTTAAGCATTACCGGATCATTGGGCTGAAGTGCCTCAAAAATAGTGAATAATTGAGTTTTGGCAGCACCCTCATTCCACTCGCGATCACGGCGGAAAAGCTCCAGCAGTTGGTCCACGGCACCCTCGACATCACCGTCCGCATGCATCGCCTGCGCCAGATCAAAGCGGGCTTGCTGGTTGTCGGAATCAGCGTCAACTGCAGATTTCAGCTCATCCAATGGACCAGCACTTTCTGCTTGTCTGGCCAGCTCGAGCTGGGCAAGTGCTGTTTCCAACTCCGGCGCATCGGATATCTCAGCAGGCGCGCCATTAAGGATCGCTTCTGCCTGATCCAATTCCCCTAAAGCAATATGCGCACGCACCAGACCTCCGTAAGCTCCAGCGTGATTTGGATCTTCGCCCAAGACGGCTGCAAAGGTTTGCGCGGCATCTGTTGCCGCCCCCTCTGAAAGCATGTCTTCAGCTGCAGCAACGGCCTCACCCAATCCATCACCGGGAGCCTCGCCCCCGCTGGCCTTAATAACACGCTCTACAAAGGCTTTGATTTCTGATTCTGGCTGGGCACCCTGAAAACCATCAATCGGCTGCCCTTTGAAAAACGCGTAAACCGTAGGGATAGATTGAACCTGCAACTGGCCCGCGATCATCTGCGCCTGATCCACATCGACCTTTGCCATTTTTACAGCGCCTTTGGCCGCGCGAACTGCATCTTCCAGCATCGGCCCAAGTGTTTTGCAGGGCCCACACCACGGCGCCCAAAAATCAACGATCACTGGCACCGTTTGCGACACCTCAACCACATCCGCCATGAAGCTGGCTTCGGTTACTTCTTTGATCAGGTCTTCGTCCGCCGGGGTTGCCCCGAGGTTAAGGTCCATCATGTCATTGTCCTTCCGCTTGAGCGAGGGGAGTTATAAGGGAGGCGATCTGCTTTTTCAAAGGTCAAAAGTGGCGAAAACAGGTGCGTGATCACTGGGCTTTTCCCAGCCACGTACATTACGTAAAACACGGCTGCTGTGCGCCGAATTCACAATGTCCGGGGTTGCCCAGACATGATCCAAGCGACGCCCCTTGTCCGCAGCATCCCAGTCGCGTGCACGATAAGACCACCAACTATAAAGACGCCCGTCGGGAATATCTTTCCGGGTGACATCAACCCAATCACCGGAATCTTGCGTCTCAGCAAGGTGCTCAACTTCAATCGGCGTATGGCTGACAACTTTCAGAAGCTTCTTGTGATCCCAGACATCATCTTCGCGCGGTGCGATGTTCAAGTCGCCTACAAGAATGGATTTTTGAGGTTTTTGTGCATGAAACCAATCCCGCATTCCTGTCAGGTAGTCCAGTTTTTGACCAAATTTCTCGTTCACGGTGCGGTCTGCGACATCCCCGCCGGCTGGTACGTAAAAATTATGCACCGTGACGCCGTTTTCGAGCCGTCCCGCAATATGACGGGCATGGCCCAACGCTGCAAAGTCTTCCGACCCCGCTTCCTCCATTGGTATCTTCGAGAGGATTGCGACACCGTTATAGCCCTTTTGCCCTCGCGCAACGACGTAAGGATATCCGACAGCGGCGAACGACTCGAGCGGCATCTTCTCCACCGGGCTTTTGCATTCCTGCAAACCCAGCACATCCGGCGCTTCTTCGGACATTAGCTTGAGAACGATGTCTTCGCGCAACCGAACGGAATTGATGTTCCAGGTCGCCAGTGAAAAAGCCATGATATCCCCCGCAAGTCAGAATCTGCGGCACATTACCCAGACTGAGCATCA
>JBPCVX010000176.1:0-3143 GCA_051010095.1 Hyphomicrobiales bacterium | reverse complement strand
CATCAGGCCATTCAACGTTTTAAGTGCGGCGAACGATTGTTGGGACCGGGCGACGAGAGTTGCAAATTGTCCAAAGGGCGCAACACAACGCCCCGCCAGGATAACGCACGCAATAATCGCCCCCATGGATACTTCACCCTCGGAGAAAAGATAAACCCCAACAATCACAACACACACAGATACCATCTGTTGAATAGCGCCGGTGAGATTGAGAATGGTGGCTTGAATGCGTCGCGTCTTCTCTAGGGTGCGGGATGTTTTGCCAACAAGGCGTTCCCACGTTTGCTGCAAATAACTCTCAGCCCGAATGGCTTTAATTGTTTCCAAAGCCCCAATGGCTTCCACAAGGAGGGAATGCCGGTAAGCCGTTTCGGTTTGGGTTTTTTCAGCCGCTTTACGCAAAGGCACGTGCAGAACCAGGCCAACAAGCAAGACCAACGCTGCCGCTGCAGCCGGCACATAGGCGATAGGGCCGCCGATTTGATAGATGACGAAAAGGAACAACCCGAAAAAGGCAACATCGGTAACT
This sequence comes from Hyphomicrobiales bacterium, assembly GCA_051010095.1. GTDB lineage: Bacteria > Pseudomonadota > Alphaproteobacteria > Rhizobiales > CAJQND01 > CAJQND01. The sequence goes on along the minus strand of JBPCVX010000176.1, from coordinate 2,614 downwards.
GTTGCAAGCGTGCCCGAAGTGAAAAATTCGCGCACGGCTTCAAAGTCTTTCAACTGGCTTGCAAAACTACCTGTGGTGTTGGGGCGCGAATTGAGACGAATGCTCATCACCTGTTCAAAAATGCGCCCCGCTAAAAGCACATCAGCACGTCGGCCCGCGCTATCGATTAGCCACCCTCTCAGCGATTTGAGGAGAAAGTCAAAGAAAATTGCCAGTCCAATACCAGCAGCAAGCACCCACAAAGTTGGCAGGGCCTTATTAGGCAGCACGCGATCATAAACGTTCATGATGAATAGCGGCGAAGCTAATGCGAGTAAGTTTATCAAAGCAGCAGCAAGGATTACCCGAAAATAGGTAGGCCATAGTTTCCAAACCACACTCCAAAACCAGTGGCCACGTGCCAAATTTGGCTCTGAATTCTCTCGGCCCCCTGTGTCAATTTCCGGCTTAACGAGGATCGCCCAGCCTGAATAGGCTTGGTCCAAATCTTTCAGCGTGATTTCGCCAGGTTGGCCAGTTAATGGATCGAAAATCTTAAATTTCTTACGCCCAAGTGACGATTCTAGAACGCAAGCATCCTCATTTTCCATCAACAGTACTGCTGGAAGTAACACTGGATTAATTTGCGAGATTTTACGTTTCACTATGCGTGCTGAATATCCAGCACGGTTGGCGGCACGAATAAAAAGATCAGGGGTTAGGCGTCCATCAACGAGTGGTAGACCCGCAATCAATTGGTCTACGGAGGCTGCACGGTCGTGATGTGCGGTAACTTCGATTAAACAGCGAAGAAGGGGATCATCTGGGCGTTCAACAAGATCGTCGGTATAGCTTGGTGTAGTTTCTTCGCCTGCTTCATCTGGCGCGTCTTCATCACTTGCAAGCCGTGTAGGATCATCCATGGGTCCCAGCCCTTACTCGATAACAACAGTGTGCCAGTTTCTTTGTGGCGTGACAAATCACGCTAATACAAAGATCCTGCCGCAGGCATTGGGGGACGGTCGGGTGAATTGCGCTTCATTGTCTCAGCAGGAGGTGTAGGCGGCACTTTTGCGTCTTCACGCGCATACGCCCAAGCCGCAGATGACGGTTTAACGTTCATAACCTTCAACAATGTTCCGGTTGACGCCAAAAGCCGATACTCAGCAAAGTTTACGGCCGTTTCTGCTGTGACCACAGCGATGTTTGAGAACAATCTTGTGTTTTGGGTGTCCAACACATCCAGCAATGAACGCTGACCAATCCGGAATTGCTCTGTGTATGAATCAATCAATCGTTCTGTCATGGCTGATTGTTGGCGTAGTTGCGCCAATCTGCGTGACTGTAAGGTTTTGCGGTCCCAGGAGAGGCGCACGCCTTCTTCAATTTCGCGCGAAACACGGTGCAGAGACATGCGCGTTTCATCTACGCGGCGGATCTGCTCTTCACGATTTGCTTTATCGATGCCACCGTTGAATATGTTCCACTCAACAACAACATTTGCCTGCGCATCATTGTCAACACCGGGCGTACCATCCAAATCGTTCCCAAGTCGTCCTCGGCCTTCTAGGAGAACGCGCGGATAATAGCGTGATTCCGCCGCCTTCACTAAGGCAGCCGCAGCGTCTATGTCGGCTCTCGCGAGCTTTAAGGACGGATGGTTTTGGCGCGCGCGTCCAATTGCCTGGTTCAAATCCTTCGGAATAACGCGGCGTATGCTCTTCGGGCGGCTCATTTTTCCGGCATCGCGTCCAACCAGTCTAATGAACCTGGAGTTTGCCGCTTTAAACTCTTCTTTTGCCTCTTCAAGGCGTGCACGTGCTGAGAACAGACGTTCTTCTGCCTGCTGCCGGTCTGCCACGCTGATCGACCCCCCAGCCGTGCCCTGATTAATCTTTGTGAGCACTTCCCGGTGATAAGCTATGTTCTGACGTGAAAAGGCGAGCACTTTGCGCAAGCGCAAAATATCTAGATATTCGCGGATCACAGCGAGTGCGATGAACTCTGAGCGCTCGAGCACTCTGTACGATGCACCATCGACGCGAGAAGCTTGGCGCTCGATTTCAGCGTCTGTACCAAAACCATCAAAAAGCAATTGCCGCACAACAACACTTGCCTGGCGACGCAGAAAAACGTGATCTTGATCGTATTTGCTGCCCAGCGCACCCGCTGCGCGCGTGGAGCGGTTGTTTCGTATTTCACCACCGATGCTTGCTTCCAGATCGACGCGTGGCATCCATAAGCCGCGTCCTTGTCGCAATTCAAACTCGATAGCCTCGCGATTAGCGACCGCTTCACCGATCTCAGGGTTGCTGTCAACGGCCACGCCGACCGCTTCACGCATTGACATTGCACTTGCGTTAGTCCCCATGCCTAGCATGCCCGCTGTCACAATAATTGCAGACAAAGCCGAACAACGCAAAAAACGCCTTGGCATATGAAGTGCTCCTAAACTTAAAGTCACCGTACTTGAACATCTTTTCGTTAAAGTACGATTACTTGTGAACTTAGTTAATGAATCGTTAACATTCTACAAACAAAGAATTATTCTGACTAATAATGCATATATATCAACCTCAAATTGCGAAATTGATATATAATTTTTCCGAGTGTTGCATTTGTGCAGTGTATATTC
>JBPCVX010000175.1:0-18211 GCA_051010095.1 Hyphomicrobiales bacterium | reverse complement strand
AACAGTCCAAAAAATATCGAGAAAAATCCTGCATTTTTCAGATCCGCAAAGCCATCATTTAGGGCCGCGCGAATATCGTAGATTGTGATTTTATTGATGGTTGGATACAGCTTCTTTTTTGCGACCGTACCCGTTTTGACCTTCTCCATTGTGTCCCTCCTAAACCGGCAACGTGCCGATTGCGCCAAAGGATGCCGTTTCCACAACCGCAAGGCAAGTTCGCTAATTGCCTCATGCGAAGGAGGCCAGTTGTATGCATGTGGGAGAAGTAAGGGGCAGTGCAACACCAATAGCTGCACGCAGAGATTGTTATCCAGCGGAAAAACCTGCTATTCAAGTATTTTGATGCACGATTCGAGAGATGGCCCCATGAATATCTGCAAGAAATTAGTTGCTATGTGTGCGTTGGCTCTTTGTTTTTTATCTGCCCCGCAGTTTTCAAGCGATGCCAATGCGTTGTTTTGTTCAAACACCGGTGCGCGGTTTAACGAATGGAAAGCCGCCTTCAAAAAGCAATATGGCAGGAAATACAAAAAGTCCACGTGGCGCAAGTTCGATCGGGTGAAGTACGATAAGCGTGTCATCGCGAAAGACAGACGCAACAAGAGAAGCTTCAAGGGATCGTTCGCCAGCTTTTACAAACGCCGCGCTGCGGGTGTTGCGCCCATCGCGCGCAAGAAATGGCGCCAATACAAGAAATATTTCAACAAGGCTGAAAAGCGCTACGGCGTTCAACCAGAAGTTATTCTTGCGATCTGGGGCCTGGAAAGCGCCTTTGGCCGATATCGCGGCAAGCAATATCCAATCCTGCAATCAACAGCCACACTTGCTTATGATTGCCGGCGCTCAAAAACACTCTTCTTTCCGCAACTTCTTGCAGCCATGACCGTCACAGATCGAGGGCTTTCAGATCTTTCCAAGCGAACAGGCGCCTGGGCTGGTGAAATCGGACAAACTCAGTTCCTGTCCTCCAGTTTTCTTAAGGCGGCGGTCGATTTTGATGGCGGCGGGGTAAATGTCTATAGCTCAGCACCAGACGTGATCGGCTCGACCGCGAAATGGTTTGCAGTGCACGGCTGGAAGCGCGGCGGCAGTTATCAGCCGGGCAGTCACAATTACCGTGTTATTCAGCTGTGGAACAAGGCGACGAATTATCAAAAGACCATCGCTAAACTGGCTGCCAACATCAAACGGTAAGCTGGCCGCAATGTGGTTATGCGAGGTTTAACGAACCCTCCTCATTTGAGGAGGGTTTTTTGTTTATCCCAACACCCGATCAAGATCGGCGCAAAGATCAACACCATCTTCCAGACCAATCGAAAGGCGGAAAATGCCATCACCTGCGAAATTTCGATAGCTTTCCAGTTGCTTACCTTCCAGCCCAAACGAACTCTCCATAAGATCGTTGGTGTCCATCCAAAATATCAGTGAACGATGATGGCCAAGTGATACCGCATAATGGATGATTTGCAGCTCTTTGGTCATCCGTTCTGCAACAGACAGGCCATCTTCAACCTGAAATGTCAGCATGCCGGAGAAATTTGCCATTTGGCGTCTTGCCAGGTCATGCTGGGGGTGGCTTTCAAGGCCTGGATACATGACGCGGGTAACCTTAGGGTGCGCTTCCAGAAAGTTTGCCACTTCAAGCGCGCTTTCTTGATGGCCCCTCATACGCAAGGGCAAGGTGGCTGCGCCGCGGGCAATGAGCCAGGCATTAAACGGCGAGAGCACCGCGCCATAATGCACGCCTGCTTCAAGGCGCAATGCGTCAATGCTCTCCTTTGATCCCAAAACAGCGCCGCCAAGCGCATCGCCATGGCCGCCAATATATTTGGTGAGTGAGTGCATGACAAAATCGATGCCGAGATCAAGAGGGCGCGTGGCGATTGGGGTGGCGAATGTTGAATCGACACCAACTTTTACAGAGCCATGTTGTTTGGCAAGGGCTGCGATTGCTGCCAAATCAGTGAGCCGCATGAGCGGGTTAGCTGGGCTTTCGAGCCAGATAAGCTTTGTGCTTGGACGCAAGGCATCGGCGACATTTTGTGCATCTGATGTGTTCACACGGCTCACTTCAATTCCCAAACGCGGCAGCGTTGCGCGGGAGAGTTCCGCCACGCCCGCATAGCAGACATCGCTCACAATCACATGGTCACCAGCGTTGAGCAGAGAGAGGAACACAGCGCTTACCGCCGCCATGCCAGAACTTGCACACAAACAACTTTCAGCACTTTCCAACGCGCAAAGCTTTGCTTCCAGCTGCGCAACTGTGGGGTTAGACCAACGGGCGTAAAGAAAACCTGCATCTTCATCGACGTCATGGGCAGAGAAGCCCGCGGCATTTTCTGTGACGAACGTAGACGACATCACCAGATTTGGTGCAGAGGCCCCCGTTTGCGGGTCTGGATATTCGCCAGCATGAATCGCGGTTGTGCGCGGTCCGCCCAGAATTTCTGAATTTTTGTGGCCCATCTCAGCCCCCCAATAAACGATTTACAAAACACGTCTATTGGGAGGGTGTTAATGGTTTGCGTCAAGCGCGAATGGCCGCCTCATTCTGCCGCATCGGGCACAGGCACTGGCTTAAGCTTCGGTTTGCGCTTGGCAGGTTTTTCCTTTGGCTTGGCTTTAACCTTTTCTGGCTCTGCCTCTTTCGGCGCGTTCTCAGGGCTATCAGAAGTGCCTTCGTCGCTTTCATCCATCTTCTTCTTGCGGAAAGTACGGTCTTTGAGCGCGACGAATTTGCGCTTGTAGATTGTCGGCGCGGCGATCCACACCGGCGTCAGAAGCAAGGTCAGCATTGTCGAGAAACCAAGCCCGAAGATAATCGCTGTTGAAAGCTGAACCCACCAGATCGACGTGACCGAACCGATTGTGATGGAGGGGGCAAACCAGTCCACGTTAATCTGATACATCATCGGCAAAAGACCGAAGATGGTTGTAATGGTGGTGAGCATCACGGGGCGCAAACGTTGCGCACAGGCGCGCACTACAGCATCGACCACCTCAAGCCCACGCTTGCGCAAGGTATGATAGGTGTCGATCAGCACAATAGAGTTGTTCACCACAATCCCCGCAAGCGCCACAACACCGGTGCCGGTCATGATCACCGAGAACGGTTGTTTCATCACCATCATGCCGATCAGCACACCAAATACCGACATTACCACCGTGGAGAGGGTGATCATGGTGTGGTAGAACGAGTTGAACTGGGTCACCAAAATCATAAACATAATGAAGATAGATGCCGCTACGGCCTTCATCAAAAAGGCTGCAGATTCTTTCTGTTCTTCATCAGCACCACGGAAACGGAAGGAAATTCCCTCGGGCCAGGTTTGTGACTTCAGCCACTTGTCGAGTTCTTGCACTTTGTCGTTTGGCAAAACACCAGGAGCTGCATTTGCCTTAACAAAAACCGATGTCCGGCCGTCCACACGGTTGATTGTATCGACCGCAGGCTGGGCTTCGCGTTCAACAAAGTTGCGAATGGGAACAAGGCCCTTGCTTGTTTGTAGACGCAAATCTTCAAGCCGTGCCAATTCGCGTTGTTCTTCGGGTAAGCGGGCACGAATATCAATTTCATCACGACTGTCATCAGGGCGGTAGGCGCCAATAAGCACGCCATCGGTGACCATCTGAATAAGCGCGCCAACGGATGTGATATCAGCGCCAAAGCGCCCGGCTTCCTCGCGGTTAATGGTCAGTGCCCATTCAATGCCCGGAAGTGGGGTCTCGTCTTCAATGTCGATAAGCCCATCAACGTTGCTTTCCAGATGATTACGCACACGCCGGGCCACACCATAGGCGACAGATCTGTCGTCAGATTGTATCTGCAAACGCAAATCCTTACCCGATGAAGGGCCATCTTCGCGTTTTTTCACCTCAATAATGATGCCAGGAAGGGTGCTGACCTTATCGCGAATTTCCTGAATGATCTCCTTACCTGGACGGCGTTCCTCGTAGGGCAGAAGTTCAACCGTTAATTGGCCTATTGAATCCTTTGGAACATCAAGGCCCGCACCAGAGAACCGCCCACCTGTACCTGTTGATCCGGCCATTGTTGATATGGCCTCAATCCCTTCAATACTCAGAATAATTTCTTCTACTTGACTGGTGAGGGAGAGTTTTTCCTGGGCTGAGAGGTTGCCGCGGCCGCGCACATAAATGAGCGATTGGGTGGGCTCGGTATCGACAAAGAATGTGACACCGTAATTGTTTTCCTGGAAATGCTGCACAATCGCAAACATCATGCCAAAGGCGATCAGTGTCGTCATAATAGGCATGCGCACAAGCGCGTTGAGCAGACGCACATACCAGCCTGTGAGACCCTTCATCTTCGTAATGTCGCCGGCCTCTTCGCCTGCCAACGTGCGGGCAAGACTGCTGTCTTTTTGGTTGGTTTTGCCGAAGATTGAGCCAAGCACCGGCAAGAACACCATTGCTGTGACCAGCGACGCCGATAACACGATGACAACTGTCGTTGGCAGGTTTGACATGAACTTGCCTGGAATGCCCGGCCAGAACAGCATTGGCAAAAATGCCGCAAGCGTGGTGGCGGTTGACGAGGCAATAGGCCAGAACATTCGCTTGGCGGCCATAATGTAGGCTTCTTGCTTTTTAAGCCCTTCCGCCATTTTTCGGTCGGCATATTCAACAATCACAATCGCGCCATCCACCAACATACCCACCGTGAGCACCATGCCGAACATCAGCATGTTGTTGATGGTGTTGCCTGATAGGAACACGATGAGAAAGCCGATCATGAACGATGTGGGAATGGCCATGCCCACAAGCAACGCTGAGCGCATGCCAAGCGCGGCCACACAAACAATCATCACCAGCGCGATCGCGGTCATGATCGCACTTTCCAGCGAGCCAACGGTTTCGCGAATATTGGTCGATTCATCTAATGCAAAATCGACATGGACTTTATCGGGCCATTTCGCGACCATTTCCTTGGCTTTTGCTCGCACCAGCCGATTGGTTTCGATTATGTTTTCGCCTTGGCGCTTCACCACCGAAATAGTGATGGCCGGGCGACCGTTAAACCGCGCGAAGACGGCAGCGTCTTTAAATGAGCGCCTGACTTCGGCAACGTCAGAGAGTTTCACGACCGTTCCATTCACCTCTTTTACGGGAATGGAGTAGATGTCTTTTGCGGTTTCAAACAGACCTGGCACTTTGATGTTAAAGCGCCCCGCGCCGCCATCAAACGTGCCTGCTGCCACCAGCCGGTTGTTGCGTGCTACCGAATTCAGCAGCTCGGTCTGATTGATATTGTAGCTCTCTAGGGCATTGGTATCGATAATGACTTCGAGTAGTTCTTCGCGTTGGCCTGAAAGATTGGCCTCTAGAACAGAAGGAATCGCCTCAAGTTCATCCTGCAATGCCCGTGCATGGCGAAACAGTGTACGCTCTGGAACTTCACCCGAAAGCGCCACAATGAGCACAGGGAACAGTGAAAAATTGACTTCACTTACCGTTGGTTCTTCCGCATCACCCGGTAGCTCGGCCTTAGCTTCATCAACCTTTTCACGCACCTTGCGGCTGGCAATCTCTGGATCAATTTCGGTTTCAAACTCGGTGATCACCGCAGCATGGCCTTGGGCGGCAATGGAGGTGATTTCCTTTAAACCTTCAAGCCCGCGCAGTTTTTCCTCCATCGGCTTAACCAAAAGCCGTTCCGCATCTTCAGGCGAAACGCCTTGAAGCGGGATAGAGATATAAAATGTTGGAACCTGAATGTCAGGGCGTGCTTCTTTGGCGAGTGAAATGTAGGAGTAAAAGCCCGCAAGGATCATCACCACCATGAGCGAGATGACCGCGCGCGGACGGCGCAGCACCTGTTCAAGGGAGTTCATCATTGGGTGATCTCCTGGGCTGAGGCGCTGTTTGCTGCGACCTCTTTAACGGGCTCAACAACCTGCCCATCCAACACATATTCCTGGCCAACGGTAATGACCGTCACATTGTCAGGAAGGCCTGAAACCCATACATGATCACGCCCGAAACGCTGGATCTTCACAGGCTTGAATGCGACCTTGTTGCCGACCATAACCGTGTTTACGCCAACTGTTCCATTGTCGTGCAAGGTGAGGGTGGATGCAGGCAATTTATGTGCCGTTGCAGCTTTCAATGGGATAATGAGTTCCGCGGTGAGACCTTCGCGCACCGTGCGGTCATCGTTTGCAGCTTCAATTTCCACCTTAAAGGTTCTGGTCTTAATGTCGGCCTTGGGTGAGATGAAGGTGATTTGCCCCTTCAAAGTTTCACCGGTCACCAGCTCTGCATAGGCGGGCATTCCAGGCTTCACGTTTGGAATGGCGCGTTCGGTCACATCGCCTGTCACCACAATCGGGTTCAGGTTGACGATTGTCGCGCATGCCGTTCCGATTTGCAGAAACGCTCCAATTTCGGCAGGGCGAGTTTCGATGATGCCAGAAGTGGGGGCATAGATTTTTGTATAGGCGATGTCGCGCTCAATCTGATCGACAGCGGCTTGGGCTGCTTCTGCACGGGCTTTGTCGGTGGCCAATTTCGCATTGGAGGTGTAATTGCTCTTTTGCAGCTTGGCGGATGCCTCATAGTCGCGTGTGGCACTCGCAAGGGAAGCTTTCGCTTCGGCAAGCCTCGCTTCGCGGTTGGCAACATCAACCTGGCAAAGCAAATCGCCGCGCTCGACTTTGTCACCCTCGCGCAGCGGAGATTTCTCAACAATTCCAGCCGTCCGCGCACGCACATCGATGCGGCGTGAAGCCTCGGTGCGGCCGCGCACGGCGATTAAATCATCACGCGGTTCGGCACTAAAAGTTTGCACCACAACACGGAACGGCTTTTCATCTTCGGTTGCCGGTACTTGCGTTTCGGTGGTTTCAACAACTTGCTTTTCAGGTAGCCCCAATTTCGCCCGCAGGCCAAGTTGGTCAGACCCTAGCCAAAGCCCAATTGTAACAAGAATTAAAAATGCCCAGAGATATGAAAGTTTCATCGTCTCTACTCTCTCAAATTAGTTTATTCAGCCGCCTGGGATGGGGGCAGCGTTTGTTGGTCAGTTGAGTTGGAAAATTCAGCCTGCGCGCGCATGTAGTCGAAAGCGGCACCGATTACTGCTTGCCCGTATCCGTTCACAAATTTTGTTCCGGGACTTTCCGCTGCCAAACCACACGCCTCAATCATCGCAAGCTCCTCGGCAAGCTCTTGGGTGCGTTGAGCCAAAACACGGCGCACATGGCTTTGATCCAGATGCTCAGACAACAGCATGATGAACAGGAATTCCGACTTGAATTTGTCTTTTTTAGGAAAAGTCGTTAACGCCTGCCGCAGTTCGTCACGGCCTAAAGGCGTGATCGAATAGACTTTTTTGTCGGGCTTTCCGTCTTGATTTTCGGTGCGGAATGTCAACAAGCCTTCTTCCGTCATCTTGGTGAGGGCGGGATATATCGAGCCATAGCTTGCTTCAATAAAATGGCTGAAGAGGCCTTCCTCAGCCATTTTCTTGATTTCATAGCCGGTGGCATCTCCAAAGGTCAGCGCCCCCAGGCAAAGGGTTCTTACATTCATAAAACGGGTCCTGTTGTCATTTTCCGTCGTTCGACGCTTGAAATATTTTGCGCCACTCCCGGCTTTTTACGCCAGCTTATCTATATCGGATCAGCATATATAGAGTTGATATATACAAAACAAGGCAAAAAATTGAACAAGATGCAATTTGAATGAAATTTGGTGAACGAAATGTAACTACGCTTTTTATAATGAATTAAAAGAACCTTCGCCCGCTGGAGGTGGAAAAGCCGACCTCCAAGATGAGGCTGTCAAAAAAATAGGTAGATCGCAGTTCTTATTGGCTTACATGTGCTGTGAGATTACCAACCTTGCGCCATTTGTTGCGCATGAGGGAATTTTGCATGCGTGGCATTGCCTCCGCGCGTGCGGCATGAGAAAAGACGGCATCTGTTGTGTAAGATGAAAACCGCCATGCCCATAGATATTGCAGACATAGTAAAAAAGAACGAAAGCCGGAACTACACGCTGCACGATGCGCACGTGAACCCGCGATTTGCGAAAGCCCTTAAAATTATCGGTTTTGACAAATGCTATGTGCGCGGCGAAGGCACATATCTGTGGGATGATGAGGGCACCAAATATCTCGATACCCTGGCGGGGTATGGGGTGTGGAATGTTGGCCGAAATAACCCGGATGTGCGCAAGGCACTGAACGAATTCCTGGCGCTTGATTACCCTGGACTTGTTCAAATTGAAGCGCCGCTTTTGTCGGGGCTTTTGGCGGAAGAACTCAAGAACAGAGTGGGTTATGGGCTCGATATTGTCTATTTCACCTCAACCGGTGCTGAGGGCAACGAAACCGCGATTAAGTTTGCACGACGTGCAAGCGGCAAGCCTAAAATTTTGTATGCGTCCAATGCCTTTCATGGGTTGACCAATGGTGCGCTGGCGCTGAACGGATCAGAAGTATTTCGAGAGAATTTCGGCCCGCTGGTGCCAGATACGATAAAAGTACCTTTCAACGATGTTCAGGCTCTTGAAATTGCGCTGCGCAACAAAGATGTGGCGGCGTTCATGATCGAGCCTGTGCAGGGTAAGGGCGTGCATATTGCAACCGACGAGTATTTGGCAGCAGCCACCCGGTTGTGCCGCGAATATGGCGCGTTCCTGGTTGCAGACGAAGTGCAATCTGGTGTTGGCCGCACAGGCAAGTTTTTGGCCAGCCACCACTATGAAGACTTCGAGCCGGACATGGTTATTGTCTCAAAATCTCTTTCCGGCGGTCATGTTCCTGTGGGTGCAGTGCTAGCGCGCAAAGAAATCTATGACAAAGTGTTTTCATCGCTCGACCGTGCCGTCGTGCATTCATCGACCTTTGGTCAAGGCTCCTTTGCTATGGTTGCCGGACTTGCCAGCTTGGCAGCCCTTGATGATGGAAAACTTATGGAAAACGCAACGCGGGTTGGTGACATGCTTGGCAACCGGTTGCTTGAAATGAAAGATCGCTACGAATTTATCCACGATATCCGCTGGCGTGGGCTCATGCTGGGTATCGAATTTGGAAAACCTTCATCATTGAAGCTCAAGACCGCTTGGGCGGCTGTTAATGGGCTCAACGCTGATCTGTTCTGCCAAGGCGTCACCATACCACTTTTGCAGGATCACCATATTCTGAGCCAGGTATCCGGCAATAAATCGAAGATCATTAAGCTTATTCCTCCGCTGACCATGAGCGAAAAAGACGTTGATTGGTTCTGTGCCGGATTCGAAAAGGTCATGGAAGATTTACACAAATTTCCTGGGCCTTTATGGGAAGGATTGATGCGTATTGGCAAGAACGCGATGGCTTCTGGCGGGACAGCGCAAAACAAGGCTGCAAGTTTATAATCATTCTAGAAAATCGTCTTTTGTTGTCACAACTTAACCAAAATTTCGGAGCAAACACAAAATTCATCAAGCTTTGCTTGACCTGGGGCACTAAAACCGACTAATTCACTCAGAAATACAACCTTAACAGGGTAGGAGCCGAACGTGGCCGTTCCATTAATTCAGCAAGCGCGTGTTGGCGCCTACATCGTGAAGCAGAAACTCGGTGGCGTTAAGCGTTATCCGCTCGTATTGATGCTTGAGCCTTTATTCCGCTGTAATTTAGCCTGCCCTGGTTGTGGTAAGATTGATTACCCCAAACAAATTCTCGATAAACGGCTTTCCGTTGAAGAATGCCTTGAAGCGGTTGATGAGTGCGGTGCGCCAATTGTTTCCATCCCTGGCGGGGAGCCGCTGATCCACAAGGAGATGAAACAAATTGTTGAAGGCATCGTTGCTCGCAAGAAATTTGTTTATCTTTGTACAAACGCGCTGCTGCTGAAAAAGAAGCTAAAAGACTACACGCCTTCGCCTTATCTGACATTTTCCATTCACCTGGATGGTTTGGAAGAAGAGCACGACAAGGCGGTTGATCAAAAAGGCACGTTTAAGATTGCGGTGGAAGCTATCCGCGAGGCAGTTGCGAAAGGCTTCCGGGTAACTGTGAACTGCACGCTGTTCAACAATGCGGTGCCAGAGCATGTCGCCAAATTCTTCGACTTCGTGTCCACACTTGGTGTCGAAAGCATTACCGTATCTCCGGGTTATGCCTATGAACGTGCACCGGCTCAAGAGCACTTCCTGTCGCGTAACCAGACAAAGAATATCTTCCGCGACGTGTTCCGTATGGGGCGCGAAGAAGGTCGTAACTGGCGTTTTAACCAGTCATCACTCTACCTCGATTTTCTGGCCGGCAATCAGAAGTATGATTGCACCCCTTGGGGCAACCCAACCCGCAATGTGTTTGGCTGGCAAAAGCCCTGCTATTTGGTCGGGGAAGGCTATACCAGCAGCTTTAAAGAGTTGATGGAACAAACCGACTGGGACACCTACGGCACGGGCAAATATGAAAAATGCGCCAACTGCATGGTGCATTGTGGATATGAGCCTACAGCGGTTAACGAAACCGTTGCTCATCCTCTAAAGGCCTTGAAGGTTTGGATGAAGGGCATTGATACAGAAAGCCCGATGGTTCCTGATATTGATCTTGCAAACCAGCGTTCGGCTGAATACGTGTTCGAAAAGCAGGTGCAGGGCTTCCTTACCGAGGAAGAAATTGCCGAAGCCGAAGAAAGCCGGAAAGCAAGCTAACGCAACTCATCTCCGCGTCTTCATGTGATGCTGAGCTGGCAATTGTTTCGCCAGCGCTAAAGCCCAAAGCTGGGTCCTGCTGCGGTTGCGGCATCTTTCAAGGTGCGCTGCGCAAACTTTGAATTGCGCGCAAGCTCTGGAAGCAGTGTGAGCTGGAACGGGTGCTTGATGAGCGACATGACTACTGCGCTAATCTTCACACCACCATCTGCATCCATAGCTGTGAGTGCAAGCGGAGGCAACGCCATCTCTGCTGGGTCAGAAACCGCTCGAAGCGCGATGAATGGAATGTTGGCTTCCTTAGCCACTTTGGCAACAGCTGCGCTTTCCATATCCACCGCATCTGCACCACTGGCAAGATGGAGTTCGCGCTTTCGTTCAGGTGTTGCAGCGACTGCACGCGCGCTCAAAATTGTTCCTTCATGCACCAGCACACTCTGAGGGAACAAGTTGGATAGAGCTTGATGCCACGCAGCATCGCAGACATAATTTGTGTCTTCACTTATGATCTTGGAAGCAAGCACAATATCTCCCGCAAGCAAGCGCGGTGACAGCCCCCCGCACAATCCAAAGCTCATAAGCGCTGTGGCACCTTCGGTGATCAAGGATTGAGCGGTTTCATATGCGCGTGTAAGGCCTGGTCCGCTGGCGCGCACTAAAGGCGCACCATCTGTCCATTCAGGCTTGCGTAAAATATCCGCTTCCAACGCAAGTCCGGTAATGATGCCAATGCGGGGCATAAGGCGTATTACATGCCCCAATTCACTTTACGTGAATTGCCGCGTTTCAAATTGCTGTAGCGCGCAAGCGCCCAGGTGGGGAAATAAGCACTGTAGCCGTGGTAGCGCAGGTAGAAGACCCGCGGAAAACCAACCGCAGTGAACCAAGGTTCATCCCAACGGGCACCATCGCGTGGTTGCTCCATAATATAAGAGACACCGCGCGCGACAGCAGGATGATCGGTTTCACCTGCCGCCATAAGGCCCAGCAAAGCCCACGCGGATTGGGAAGGCGTTGAGGCTTTTGCTTCTGAACGCCGGGTAAGGTCGTAAGTTACGCCATCTTCACCCCAGCCGCCGTCGCTGCGCTGGCGCGAAAGCAACCAATCTACGGAGCGGCGAATGTAGGGCTCTTGCATATCGACGCCAAGAGCGTTTAGCGCGCAGAGTACTGACCAGGTGCCATACACATAGTTGGTGCCCCAGCGGCCAAACCAGGAACCGTCTTCTTCTTGTTCAGACTTGAGGAAGTCGAGTCCTTTGACGACAATTGGGTGGCTCGTGTCATATCCCAGCTGGGCGAGAAAGGACAAGCACCGTGCAGTCACGTCAGAGGTTGGCGGATCAAGCAGCGCACCATGATCGGCAAATGGAATGGAGTTCAAGAAATCAGTATTATTGTCGACGTCAAATGCACCCCAACCGCCGTTTGTGCTTTGCATGCCTTCAATCCACACCGCAGCGCGTTGAATGCTGTCATAATAGCGTTCTGCATCGACGCGGTGGAGCAACATGCCCACAACCGCAGTGTCATCTACATCCGGGTAATGATCATTGCGATATTGGAATGCCCAGCCACCTGGTGGAACGTCTGGTGCGTTTATTGCCCAATCGCCTTTGAGGTCGACGATTTGCCGATCCACCAGCCAATCACAGGCGGCAATGAGTTTGTCACGGTCTTGTTCATCGCTTGCCTCAGCAAGCGCGTGCGCTGCGAGAGATGTATCCCAAATGGGCGACGTGCAGGGCTGACAATAGCGGGTTTTGCCGGGGCTGTTTTCGTCGGCACCTTCTGTGAGAAGAGCGCGCACAGAATTGCGCGCAGTGATGAAGTCGGGATTATCGTGCTCGTATCCAAGGGCGTGAAAGGCCATCACAGAATTAGCCATTGCAGGGAAAATTGCCCCAAGCCCGTCATCACCGTTCAGTCTGGGCTTAATAAAGTCGATTGCCCGCTGTAGGGCTTTCGCACGTTGTTTGCGCGGAAACATGGGTTCAACTCTTTGAAGCACCTTATCAAGTGCCAAAAAGAACTCGCCCCATGCAGAGCCAGTGGGATTAATATGCCACTTTTTAACTTGCTCTGGTGGTGTTGCGAAAATTTCCTGGCAATGTATGTCGCGCGGGTTGATCGCGCGCGGTTTCAGTGCGGCGAGAATGAGCAATGGTGCAATAACGGTTCGTGACCAATATGCAAATTTCCAGATGTTGACCGGAAACCAGCGCGGCATCAACATTAACTCAGCCGGCATTGAGGGAGCTGCCCGCCACGGCACTTGACCAAACAATGCCAGGGCATAACGCGTGAACACATTCGCAGTTTCAGCGCCGCCATGGTGCAGGATTGCCTCGCGTGCACGGCGCATATGCGGTGCATCAATATCGTCGCCTGCAATCTTTAAGGCGTAATAAGCCTTAACGGAGGCGGAAATATTGAAATCACCTTCGTAAAACAACGGCCATCCGCCGTGGGTGTCAGACTGCAGGGTGCGGATATGATCCGCCAACTCTGCTTCTATTTCGGGTTCGGGATCACCGATGAAATGGTTCATGAAGATGTATTCAGATGGAATGGTCGCATCAGCTTCCAACTCAAATACAATATGACCATCTTCTTTTTGCAAATGCGCCAAAGCTTCAGAAGCATCGTGCACGAGTTCGTCAACTTCAGCGAGTGCTGGAGCTGCTGTGTTCTCGTTCGCAGGTGTGAGATCGGGATCGAATTCGGCTTTATTATTGCCGTGACCACCTGTACTCATAAGTGACGTCATGTTGTCCCTGTCTACTTCTGAACAATATTATTTCTTTTGCTGCCGCCGCTCACATGTTTCATGTCAAGAAACTGCGTCAAATGCAAGTCTTGCGGCGATTTTTCCTGAACGTAGTGAACCTTCTATTGTCGCTGGCAGGCCGGTATTTGTCCAATCCCCGGCCAATAACAGATTTCGTGCCGATGTGACGGGCCCAGGGCGCATCTGGACTTGCTGCGGGGTTTGGGTAAAAGTCGCGCGATGTTCCTTGATAATGCGCCATTTCGGTAAGGCCGCATCGCCAAGTTTGAGTGCTTTGCAAACGTCAGCCCAGATGCGTGATGCGCTTTCTTCGTTTGCCATCGTTGTGTGTTTTCCAGCGGCCGACACGGTTACTGATATGACATCGCCACGAATGAACAACCATTGTGCAACTCCCCCAACAACACCCAAAACGGGGTCTTCATCGAAACCTTGTAGAGGAGAGGGCAATCTGAAGTGGGCATTTAAAATAGGTTCGGCCCCAGATGGACCGCGATATTCAGGCAGGATTCGTTCGGCAATCCACCAGGGAACAGCCGAAACAACAACATCATCCGATGCAACTTTTTCTCCTGACCCGTCGAGATCTCCAACTTGACCGCCTTCAATCGAAACCTTTTTTATGCGGCTGGAATATCTGATGTCGGCACCTTTTGAAGCCAGATAGTTCAATGCGGGCGTAATGAAGGTATTCCCGAGGCCTGTTTTTGCAATGAGGGGCGTGCAAGCCTCAGCACCTTTGGCAAACGTTTCCAATAGAACCGGCTTTAGCAATATTGCCGCTGCTTCTTCAGGCGCAATATTGAGCGCGCCGACGACAAGAGGGTCCCAGAAGCGTTCATAAAGCGCACCAGTTGGTGTGATAAGGTCAGTGAAGTGATCATCGGGTTCAGCGTGAAGGATTTTGCGACCCGCGAAATAATCGGTTGGGCGCGTCCCGGCAACGCGCCTTGAAGGTGCAAATATCCACCAGGGTAAGGGGCCTTTGTTCGGGCGCACGCACCAGCGCTCATCGGTTGCGATGTCGACGAAGTTGAAACGGGCGTCTGGCGGGCCAATAAGTTCATCGCGCGCGCTAATCGTGTCGAGAAACCCCATTGCAGTAGAGTTGCCCGACAAGAGCAAGTGATTGCCGTTATCAATTATGCAATCTAAAGCAGCGTCGTAGAATGTTCGGCAGCGCCCGCCTGCCTCGTTGGCGGCCTCATAGAGGATAATGTCGAAACCTTTATCAGCAAGGTCAACAGCAGCAGAAAGTCCAGAAAGCCCTGCACCAATTATATGAGCGCGCGCCATTTAGAAAAACCCATACCGAAACGCGATAAGTGCTTTTTCCCACCCCTTCACAAGGCGTTTGGAAAACGAGGCATCAACAATCTGCGCATCAGACAACGCCATCATGCGATGGAGATTGCGCCGGTAAACCTCCAGCATTATGCGAGAAGGTCGCATCGTTTTTGGGTCGCATTGGCCCATGATGCTATCTGCCGTCGCGAACCAACTGGCAGCCTCCGACGCCATGTCGCGCCATACACGTACATAATTTGGGTGTGCAATGATTTCGCGCGGCGTGCTGGATAGAATATCATTCGTTTTAAGAAGATCGTTTGGCAGGTAAAACCGTCCCCGATCAGCATCTTCATGGACATCCCGCAATATATTTGTGATTTGCAGCGCACGTCCTTGTGCGTTTGCCAGCTCGATGCCCCGTTCACTCGTTTCACCGAAAATCTTGACGCAAAGCCTTCCCACAGCACAGGCCACACGGTCGCAGTAGAGTTCAAATGTCGCACGGTCGGGTGCCACAATTTCTTCAATTGTATCCATCTGCATGCCGTCGATGACCGCTATAAAGTCGGCTTGGTTTAGAGCGAATATAGGAGCACAAAACGCAAGAACCTTGCTGATCGCGTCGTCTGCTTTGCCGGAATAAACAGCCGAGATGCGCGCGCGCCATTCATCAAGACCTATTTTGCGCTTTTCTGGCAGAATATCATCATCATCTGCAATGTCGTCTACGACCCGGCAAAACGCGTAAACTGCATAAATTGCCTGCCGGCGCTCAAGCGGAAGCATGCGCATTGCACCGAAAAACGATGTGGAGGCATTTTGTACAATAGCCGCAACTTCTGCATGGTCTTCGGCGGTGGGTGCGGAAGTCATAGTGCTGGACTAACCACTCAGGCTTTTACTTTTTTGCTGCCTGGTTTGGTTTTGTCCAATTCAAGCGCAGCAAATACTTCCTCAACAATGTGCGGCGTATTCAAACGGGCTTCATCATATTGTCCCATAGGATCACCGTGTTCGACGAAAATGTCTGGCAACGTCATGGGGCGCACCCGTGCTGCTTTGTCGAGAAGGTTTTCTTTGGCGAGGAAATTTAAGACGTGAGACCCAAAGCCACCAATTGCACCTTCTTCGATGGTGATCAGTATTTCGTGGCTGGTTGCAAGATCACGAATGAGATCGGTATCAAGCGGCTTGGCGAAGCGGGCATCTGCAACTGTGGTGGAAAGGCCATGAGCATCAAGCTCGGCAGCGGCTTCCAAACTAGGTTGTAAACGTGCACCGAGCGAGAGCAAGGCAACTTTTGAGCCTTGTTTAACGATGCGGCCCTTGCCGATTTCAATCGGCACGCCTTCATCAGGCAGATCTACGCCGACACCTTCTCCTCTTGGGTAGCGCACAGCAGAGGGCCTATCATCGATCTTTGCAGCTGTTGCAATCATATGCGTAAGTTCTGCCTCGTCAGATGCAGCCATAACAACCATATTGGGCAAGCAACATAAGTATGCGATGTCAAAGCTGCCAGCGTGAGTGGCGCCGTCAGACCCAACCAGTCCGGCGCGATCTATTGCAAAGCGCACGGGCAAGCTTTGTAACGCCACGTCATGCACAACTTGGTCGTAGGCGCGTTGCAGGAAGGTTGAGTAAATTGCCGCGAAAGGCTTATAGCCCTCGGTTGCAAGTCCGGCAGCGAAAGTAACAGCGTGCTGTTCAGCTATTCCTACATCAAAGCTTCGGTCAGGAAACCGCTCTTCAAATTTGTCGACACCAGTGCCTGAGGGCATAGCTGCAGTAATTGCTACAATCTTGTCGTCTTTATCGGCTTCCTTGATCAACGATTGGGCGAAAACAGAGGTATAGCTCGGCGCATTGGGTGCAGATTTTTGGAATTCCTTGGTAACGAGATCAAATTTACCAACTGCGTGATACTTTTCTTTGTTTGGTGCCTCGAAAGGATGTCCCTTGCCTTTTTCGGTAACGACATGGACCAGGATCGGGCCAAGATTGTCGGCATCACGCACATTTTCCAGAATAGGAACAAGGCTTTCAATGTTGTGACCATCCACGGGACCAACATAATAGAAGCCAAGTTCTTCGAACAATGTTCCACCAAACAACATGGTGCGCGCGAACTCGTCTGCACGGTGCGCAGTTTCCTTGATGTAACGCGGAAAGCGCTCAGCCAAATGCTTGCCAATATCGCGCAAACTCAAAAACGGTCGCGATGAAACCAGCCAAGAAAGATAGTTGGATAGGGCGCCAACCGCTGGCGCAATCGACATCGCGTTGTCGTTTAAAATAACGGTCATACGGCTGTTCATGGCGCCAGCATTGTTCATGGCTTCATACGCCATGCCTGCGCTCATGGCACCATCGCCGATCACGCAAACCACGTTGTTGTCGTCGCCTGCTAAATCTCTCGCAACAGCCATGCCCAGGCCTGCGGAAATTGACGTTGAAGAATGCGCTGCTCCAAACGGATCAAACTCACTCTCAGCGCGTTTGGTAAAGCCGTACAAACCATCGCGCTGGCGAATGGAGCGGATTTGGTCACGCCTTCCTGTGAGTATTTTATGCGGGTAAGCTTGGTGGCTGACATCCCATATCAGGCGGTCGTCTGGAGTGTTGAAAACGTAATGCAGTGCCAGTGTCAGCTCCACGACCCCAAGACCCGCACCAAAATGTCCGCCCGTTTCAGAAGCGGCAGTAATCGTTTCGTTGCGCAGTTCGTCAACGATCGCTGCCAAGTGTTTGCGATCGACATTGCGCAAATCTTCAGGCGTTTTGATTTTATCAAGCAGCGGTGTTTTGAGGGACATTAACTTCGTAACCCTGTTGTTTATCTTACTGTTTACGTACTACTGGCCTAATTAAGAAGCAAATCCTTGCCTCGTGTTTAATGTTCAACATAAGTTTCACATGTTTTTTTGCCGCTCAAACGGCCAGTTTAACACCCTTACCAGCAACGGCAAAGGCTTTCTGTTCAAGTTCTACAAGGGAGTCAAGAGGTTAAACCAATGACGCACCCCCAAATGGTACACTTTACATACTGCGCTTTAGTAAGTTCGACGCGCTCAGCAAGTGGGTCGCGGTTGGAAAGCTCTTCAACAAGCTTGTGCGCAACCTTAAGGATTACCGCTGACTCCATTGCCAAACGCCGGCTCTTGAGCGCGCCAGGAAGCTTGTCGGCGACAACCAACAATTCCCGTGTGCCTTCAAGACATTGATCGATCACGTTTCGGACACCTGAGCTTGCCTCAGTTTTTGATAAATCTTCTACATTTGCGCCCGCATCTTTCAGCCAGGGTTCTGGCAGGTAAACGCGATCCATTTCGGTGTAATCTTTACCGCAATCCTGGAGGTGATTGATCACCTGTAATGCATTGCACAGTGCGTCTGAATATACGTACTCTCTATCGCTTTCACCGTGAAGATCAAGCAGATAGCGGCCAA
>JBPCVX010000174.1:0-10779 GCA_051010095.1 Hyphomicrobiales bacterium | reverse complement strand
CCCTTATACATTGTTCACTCCTCGAACTTATCTGGGGTCGCTCAATTGGTGACGTCTTTTTGTGTCTGTGTTGAACTTGTTTATATTTAAATTCGTGGTGAACTTCTTTTCAAAAACTGACAATTTTTTTCTATTTCTTGTCTAAAATAAATATTTTTAAATATAGAATTTAATTATATTATTGATGATTTTTTTTACTAAACGTAAAGCGAATACATAAAATACTATGACTCTAAATATATTTTGGAATAACTTTAATATATTGTTTTTAAAAGAAAAAATAGTTTACAGATTGTGCTTATTCAAAGGGCGAATAAGCAACCCTTAATTGTGTTTATCGTGTTAAATGAAATTGATGGTTGTCAGAAATTGTAAAATTTGCTGCTTCTAACTTTGGCCAGGCGAAAAAATAATTTTTTTGCCTTTTTAGCCTTCAGCCTCTTCCTGTAACGCTTGTATACGCTTCGCTAGTGATAATACCTTACGACGTTTAGCGCGGGTAACCCCAGCGTCAACAGGTTTGCTCTCGCCTTCGGTAGGCGGTTTTTCTGTTTGTACAGGAGGTGCCGTTTCGTCTTGTGTTTGGTCGTTCTGACGTGATGCTTTTATTGCCGCGGTTAGCTTGTTGGTTTTTTGTGCTTTGAGGGGTTTTGCATCTTCATGGGGCGGTGTGCCAGAATTTTTCTTAAACAATCCTCTTCGAAGGAGTTTTGGTGTGCTAGGACTTCTTTCTTGCAGTGCTTCATCTTGTGCTGCTTCATTGAGAATGCGTTGTGCTACGGGGCTGTTCTTTGTGCCATCAGCGATCATTTTCTCAAAGCGTGAAATCGCGAGATCTTTTTTGGCCTCGCGCCGTTTATAAGCAGCATTTTCGTGTGTCAGACGCTCGAGCTCTTCGGTTTTTACGCGCAGCTCTTCCTTTAAGCGGTGCAGACTAGTCGTGCGTGTTTCAAGTTCTGCTTCCAGCGGCGTCATTGTTTCGCGAAATCCAACGGCTGCTTTTTCATGATCTTCCGCCTGCTGGGCATATTGCTCTAGCTCGGCCGAAAGATCGTCAATTTTGTTGCGGTCGCGCGAAGCGTTGGCGCGGTACTCAGTAAGTTGATTCTTTAGGTTCCTGATCTGAATATCTTGCTTGCGTGACATAACCGCGAATTCAGCCCTTAAACGATCACGTTCAGCTTGAATTTCGCTGGAGGTTTCAGGAACGTACTTGGATTTGCGGCGACGACTCTTGCGGTCACCAAAACTCCAAACCCCGCGCGCCACAAGCAGGATTGCCAGGGTCACAACGGCGAGGCCAAGAACGGCCACCATAATAATCTCAAACTGAGACATGCACGATTCCCGCGCCGGATTCGGCTTTTAAACAATGTGCTCGTTACGTGAGCACGGCACTTCATTCTTTTCAGTAGCGGTTGTGCGACGAAACGGTGTGTAAATCAACCTTCCGCAGCTCTTTGTTCCTGAGCTGCGGAAAAGTTTTAGTGTGGGTACGTTGTCTAATTGCGTCTAAAACGGATTCCAAGTTGGTTCCTTGGTATAGTTCAGATAGCCGATATTGGCGCCCAACCTGGCACCAATTCCGGTGCGGATAGGGGCCAAAAGCAGCGTTTTAGAGCGCTGGAAGTTAACGCCAACGCCGCCGATTAGATAGGCTGAACCTTCAACACCTGAATAGCGCTGGTAAAGTTCCCCTGAATTACGCATGTAATAGACAAGCACCATCGTGCGCGAACCGTTGCCACCCACATCAAAGCCCATCGATGGTCCCTGCCAGTATACTTTTTCACGGGTACCATCTTTCATATGAAGTACGCCTTCGCCATAGCGCAAACCACCGAAGAAGGCGCCTGAGGCTTCTTCACCCACAATGTAGCCAGAAGGTGCACCTGCGATTCCGAAGCTATGCTCCACAACCTTAGCGAAGCTTTGGGTGGTTTTGCCAAAGAATCCATGCCCGGCATCAAGAATTTCCTGCGAGGAGTATGTTTCGGCTGCATTGGGATCAGAATAACTGTTATAGGCGACCGGCTGCGTGCGCGGTGTTGAGGCGCGCTCCTTAAAACTCTCATCAGGGGATTCAGAATGGGCAGGGGCAAGAAGTGCTGCCGCTGCAATCATGAGGCCAGCCATTGCACAGGCGGCCATTAACTCTCTCTTTTTGTTCATCTGCTCACTCATACTCACTCACTCACTAACAACAAATAGACACTGCCATACGAATTCGGCGGGGGCGTGGCGGAAAACCTAACAAGGTATTAACAACACACCTAAAGTTGTCTTAGAGCGCACAATAATGAGAAGCCGTTTGCAAGTGGTTAACTTTAAAGCAGCTTTATCAAGTCCAGGCGCGGGCAATGAAATGCGGATTGTCATAGCCGCGTTCAACCTTGCTATAACCAAGCGCAACGCCTTCTTCGGTTATTACTGACCCCCCAGCAGCCTCGAGCACGGCCTGGCCGGCAGCGGTATCCCATTCCATCGTGCGCCCCATGCGCGGATAAATCTGCGCGTCACCGCGCGCGATCAGACAAAACTTTAATGATGAGCCCGCCTGAATTGTTTCGCTAACACCTGCCTCGTCTAGATAGGCTTGTGTCTTTTCATCGGCATGAGACCTGCTCGCGACTGCAATCCGTGCGCCTTCTTGTGCATCAACCACATTAATGCTCTGCCAGGAGGCATCCGCAATTGTTTGGTCGGGTGAAATGGTGGCAATTTCAGCGCCCTTGCCGCGTTGACCGCGATAGAATTGCCCTTTGGCCGGTGCATAGACGACACCGGCAACGGGCTGGGTGTCTACGATAAGCGCGATGTTTACTGTGAACTCGCCATTGCGTGAAATAAACTCGCGCGTGCCATCCAAAGGGTCGACGAGAAAGAAAACGTTCTCCACGTGTGGAATATACCCATCGGACGCCGCTTCTTCAGAAATTACAGGAATGTCGGGGATAATTTCTTTCAGTGCTTTCAGAATAACGACCTCTGCGGCTTTATCAGCCTCGGTGACTGGAGTGCGGTCATCTTTGAGTTCCACATCAATGGGACGGGAATAAATATCCATAATCACAGCACCCGCTTTAATGGCAGTTGCGGTAATAGCATCGAATTGTTGCGGCGAAATTGGAGAGTGGGTCACGTGTTATCCTGAATATGCGAGAGGTTATTAAGTAATTCAAATTGCCGTATGCCAGAAAGTGAGATGCGATCCAAGCCTTGGCATGAATCAGTTGTATGTGTATGCAAGATATCTGGTATCAATTTTTATTGCAGGCGGGGGCTGATGTCTGACCTTACCACACTTAACGATATAGACCTTGCAGCGTTGCTGTGTAGCCGCGTTTGCCACGATGTGATTTCGCCTGTTGGGGCGATCGCAAACGGGTTGGAAGTTTTGGATGACGAAGATGATGCATCTATGAAGGAAATTGCGATGGATTTGGTGCGTCGATCCGCGCAACAAGCTTCCGCGAAATTGCAATTCTGTCGGATTGCTTTTGGTGCTGCCGGATCTGCGGGATCTCATCTGGACCTAAATGATGCTGGGGAAGTTGCCAAAAACTTTATTGGAGATGAGAAAATCTCGCTTTCCTGGGAAACACCAAATGAAACCCGCGAAAAGACACAGGTTAAGTTGCTGCTTAATCTTTTGTTGCTGGCGACAACAACCATTCCACGCGGAGGCCAGATCACTGTGAAGCTTGTTGGGGACGATATTTCGGTTCGCAGCACGGGTGAGGGCGCAAAGGTTCCTGAAAAAACCATCGCATTTATGAATGATCCGTCAGATGATAGCGAAATGGATGCCCGCTTGGTTCAGGTTTATTACACCATGCGTCTTGCCCAAAGCGGAAACTATAGTTTGATGATCTCGCAAGATGGCGCCGATATTGTGATAAAGGCAGAACCCGCAGCGGCATCGGCGGCAGCGTAAGCGCGACACAAAACTCCAAGCAATAAAAAACCCCGGTTTAAAACTACCGGGGTTTTTTATGTTGCCTTATACGAGGCGCTTTATTGATTAAGCGCTTTCCCGAAATTCTTCACTACCCTCAACCGGGTCGCGCAGCACATATCCACGGCCCCAGACCGTTTCGATGTGGTGATTTCCACCTGTCGCTGCGGCAAGCTTCTTGCGCAGTTTACAAATGAAGACGTCGATAATCTTAAGTTCGGGTTCATCCATGCCGCCGTAGAGATGGTTGAGGAACATTTCTTTGGTAAGGGTTGTGCCTTTGCGCAAAGAAAGGAGTTCAAGCATCTGATATTCTTTACCGGTGAGATGCACACGTTGGTTGTGAACCTCGACGGTTTTGGTGTCGAGATTGACTTTCAGATCACCGGTAGAGATGATTGATTGGGCATGACCCTTAGAGCGGCGCACAACCGCTTGAATGCGTGCCACAAGCTCGTCTTTGTGGAACGGCTTTGTCATATAGTCATCTGCACCAAACCCAAGACCGCGCACCTTATCTTCGATGCCAGCCAGACCGGACAGGATTAGGATTGGCGTATTGATCTTTGCCACTCGCAAAGTCTTAAGAACATCATAGCCGCTCATATCAGGTAGATTGATGTCGAGTAAAATAATGTCGTAGTCATAAAGTTTGCCCAGATCCACGCCCTCTTCGCCGAGATCCGTGGTGTAGACGTTAAAACCCTCCGACTTCAGCATAAGCTCGATGCTTTGTGCTGTAGCTGTATCGTCTTCGATCAGAAGAACTCTCATGCGTATGCCCTCTTGTTTCCCCTGTTTGGGGTGTTTGTGGCCGGATGAGACGCAACCCGACACTGCCCGCAAGACCAACCAGTTAATTTCAATGGTTAAGATATGCGGTAAATGGTTAACAAAACCTAATTTTCCTAATGTTAATAGAAGGTTCTCGCCTTTAGTGCAGATACCGCCTAAACCAAAGGAAACGCAGAAATCTGCCGTTTACCGTCGTTAACGCCACAAACACGCTTCAGGTGCGGTTGTTCACGAAGTTTAATTTTCGCAGTTTACCAGACCTTAAAGCCTCTCAAGCATGATCCCCGAATCAAGGCTTGAATCTTCAAACTATTCGATTCGTTAAGAACTGGGAAGGCTTCTTCCTCTAAAGTGAATGACAAATGGTTGGGCTGAAGTGGCAAAATAAGAATGTTAGAGGTCAAGTATGCGTTCACGTGACACATTAATCAGGTTGCAGCAATTCAAGGTCGAGGAGCGGCAGCGTGATGTGGCAGACATCGAAATGATGATTGCTGATTTTATGCAGAAAGAAACTGAACTGCAGCAGCAGATTCATGCAGAAGAAGAGCGCGCGGGGGTTTCAGATGTAAATCACTATAATTACCCCACCACTGCGAAGGCAATTAGCGACCGGCGTGAAAACCTTCTGCGTTCTGTTGATGAGTTAAAGGCAAAGCTCGATGAAGCCATCGAAGCGTGCGAAGAAGAGCAATCTGAGTTGCGCAAACTGGAATTGCTGGTGGAAAAGGATGACGATCTGAAAGCCTCCTCCAAGAATGAGGAAGAGCAAGTTGTTGCCAATCCGATGGCCGCAACCCACTAGAGATTATTAAGACAGAAATTTGCAAAGGGCTGCTCTTTAGCAGCCCTTTTTATTTTGGCTTCAATGCAAGCAGCTTATATTTTTCATAAAAGGGCATGCAGGCATCAGCGATCTGTTGATGATGGTCGTCAAGGGTGAGGGCGCTGTCATCCGGCTTTTGAAATCTGGTTGATTTCCAAACAGCGCCATACCAATGGGGTGCCCAGGCACCATCGGACTGACGCTCACCAACGGGCCAGTTCAGCATTTTTTCTGTGAAGGGTATATCCAGCGCGTCACACAGCGCACTCAACATGGCTTCCGGTGCGCTTAGAATGTCATCGGCATCAAGAACGGGTGGAGCGGTGCCCGCTATGTTGGCAACCTGGTTGTAAATCTCATCCAGTTTCATGTAACCTAGATCCTCGGCGCTCACCTCGGCTCGCTTTTTTGCATAGCTTGCCACCATTTTTACCGGGTCGCGGATGAGGAAAGCATGATCAACCCGGCTAAGCCATCCCTGCGGCATATTGGGCACCATGTGTTGCAGCATGTGTTTTTGATAAAATACCGGCGCATGATAGGGCGCAGGTCCGGTGACCGCAGCAACCACATCTTGAGGGTCTTGCATGCCCGCGGCAATCACCTCATTGCGCATGGGGTGATCAATGCCGGTCATGGATAGGTAGGCTGCATAAAACGGCTCATCCCACACAACACAATCGGGCCTATTTTCAAACGAGCGCATCATCGCTGTAGAGATATTGCGAGGTCCCGACCACATGGCAATACGTTTGGTTTCTTGTTCAATCATCTCGAACCCGCTATTTCTTACTTATGTCTGCATGGTGCATACGATGCGGGCAAACGCCACAAAAAAATGGAGAGAAAAAATGGCAGGAGAATTGGTGTGGCTGGCACTGGCCTGTGGATTAATCTTAGTCTTGTGGATCCCTTACATATTGTCAGCAATAGTGAATTTCGGCTTGTTTAATGCCATGAAGATGACCAATGATCAGGCTGGTCTGCCAGACTGGGCGCAACGCTGTCATCGCGCGCATATGAACATGGTTGAAAATCTGGCGCCATTTGCAGCGTTGGTGTTGATCCTGAACGTTTCGGGAAAAGCTGATGAAGCAACAGTACTTACATGTGCGGTGTTCGTGTTGGCGCGTTTGGTTCATGCCTTCGTTTACATTGCAGGCATTCCTTACGTACGTACGCTTACTTTCGCGATTGGGTGGCTTGCATGCTTGGTGTTGTTTTTCCAGGCACTCAGTTGAGCGCATACTTGCAAGACGAACTTGTGCAAACGATAATCTTATCAACCACGCGCTGTTGAGTCTGGCGGCGGCGCGCGCCATTGTGCGTCGTCTTCGATGCTGTGACCAGCTTGTTCTTCGCGCATGAGTTGGGTCAGCATTTCGCGCGATTTATTGGTTTCGGAAATCATTGTTTCTTCATCACCGGCATGTTGCGCCATCTCTTCAACCGATTGCACATCGTGGCGGCGAAAACGTTCAGACAATCTATGGGCGCGGTAGGCGCCAAGCCCCAACGCTTGAAGCACATCGCGACCCATTTCTAGGGATGAACCAAATGTTTCCCGATAGAAGTGCTTGAACCCCGCATTGACGATATCAGTTGCGTGGCGGCGGTCGAAGGCACGCACAAAAATTTCAAGATGCGGGTGATGCTTGCGCACCATTTCAGCAATCTCCAGTGTGCGGTCTTTGTCATCGATTGAAACAACAAAGGCCTTGGCCTCCCCGCATCCTGCGGCGTCAAGCAGATCTGGTCTTGTGGCATCGCCATAAAACACTTTCCAGCCAAAGCGTCGCAACGTGTCGATTTGGGCGGCGTCATGGTCAAGAACCGTAAACGTGATGCCGTTTGCTGACAGCATGCGGCCAACAATTGTTCCGAACCGGCCAAAGCCCGCGATCACCACATCTGTTTGCCCATCGTCAATCTCATCAAAAGCGCGTGCTTCTTGCTTTGACATAAGACGCGGCGCGATGATTTTGTCATAGATCATCAATAAGATTGGCGTGAGCGCCATTGAGAGCGCAACTGCTGCGATGAGCCGGCCGCCCAGTGCACCATCGATGACGCTTGATTGCATGGCGAACGAAAACAAAACGAAAGCGAACTCGCCCCCTTGCGCGAGGGCCACGGTGAATAACATGCCGCTGCGTAAATCCATTCGGAAGAGACGGGCGAGAAACAACAACACTGCAGCCTTCAAAACCATTAACCCGGCGACGATGGAGGCAATGGAAAGCGGCTCATTCCCCAAAAGCGTGAAATTGATGCTGGCGCCAACAGAGGTGAAGAACAATCCCAGCAACAGACCCTTGAAGGGTTCGATATCCATTTCCAACTCGTGACGGTATTCGCTTTCCGCCAGCACTACACCGGCCACAAATGTGCCCAACGCTGGTGACAGGCCGACCGATTGCATCAGCAATGCAATGCCCACCACAATGAGTAAAGCAGCTGCGGTGAATGTTTCGCGCAGCTTTGTTTCAGCGATAATGCGGAAGGCAGGGCGCATAAGAAAACGCCCGGCAAGAATAATTGCGCTAACCGCCCCCAAAACTGAAAGCGCCTGCGCCCATGCGGGGAGTGCTTCAACAGCACTTGCATGTCCACCGCCATGATCACCGCCAGTTGTATGCAGTCCGCTTGTCGCGAGCAGTGGCAGAACAGCCAATATTGGGATGACAGCGATGTCCTGAAACAGCAGTACCGAGAACGCGTTTTGTCCTGCTTGTGTTTTCATCAGGCCCCGTTCGTTTAGGCTTTGCAACACGATTGCCGTTGATGACAGCGCCAAGATGAGTCCGATGGCCAATGCCTGGTTCCATAACAAGCCGCTGATAAGTGCGATGGCCGCGATAAGGCTGGTCGAGATCAAGACCTGCAACCCGCCCAGGCCAAGAATAGGTTTGCGCATCGACCATAAAAGCGAGGGGCGCAATTCCAGCCCTATTATAAAGAGCATCATAACAACACCGAACTCGGCGATGTGCATAACGTCTTCGCCTTCCTCGCCCACCAAACCCAGCACATAGGGTCCAATGATGATGCCGGCGATGAGATAGCCAAGCACTGAACCCAAACCCAAGCGTTTTGCGAGCGGCACCGAGAGTACCGCGGCGGCCAGGTAAATAAACGCACCAAAGAGAAGACCGTCGAGGCTCATGATGCTTGCTCCTTATGGGGGATGAGCTTGCCGATGGCGTTGTTGCATAATTCATAGCGGGCAAGGGCGTGAGGGTCGAATTCTCCTGATGCCAGAGCGTGCAAGGTTGAACGGTACTGCCTGCCTGCTTCATCCAGGTCGGATTTTTCAAGCCGGCGACCTTCGTAAGCCACAAATGGTGGCAGATAGGTCATGTTGCACAAGCGCGCCGTCTGTTGAAATGGCGTGAGGAACTCGCGGATGGTGTGATGATTTGTTCCTTTGGGCGTATAGGCTTCCGCTCCGCCGCCGGTGGAAAGTGCATTCATTAGATACTTGCCGGTAAGTTCTTTGCCTTCTGCGCCATAGGCCCAGCCATGTTCCAGAACCAGATCAATCCATTCCTTCACCAAGGCTGGTGCTGAATACCAAAAGAAGGGGTGTTGCAGCACAATGATGTCGTGCTCAAGTAGCAGGGTTTGCTCCGCCTTCACATCCACCTGAAAATCTGGATAAGTTTCGTAAAGATCATGAACGGTCACGCCTTTGACGCCACTAATCGTGCGTGTGAGGGCGCGGTTTACGATTGAGCGTTCAATGGCGGGATGGGCGGTAATTACAAGGATCTTCATAGCGAGCGTTCCAAGGTTCTATGAGACCTTCACACTTAAACGCTGCATTGGGAGTTGTCGATTGGCGCAAACAAAAATAGCGACAGCCCCCGGGAGGGACTGCCGCCATGTTGTGTTCGTTAAGCAGGCTAATTAATGACCAGGCCGGTATTGCTGAACGCGCGTCGCGCGTAAGCCCGGTAGGCCGTGTCGATCAATTGACCGCTGCGAACTTAGATACTCTTCTGTTGTCAATTTATATTTGTCACAGGCCTCTTCAAGGCTCAACAATCCCCCGCGAACCGCCGCTACCACTTCCGCCTTGCGGCGGATAACCCAGCGACGCGTGGTCTCTGGTGGTAAATCGGCGATCGTAAGCGGACTGCCATCTGGACCGATGACATAATTGACTCGTGAACGATACTGACTCGTCATGTACTCAAACCTAAAACGCATTACTAACTAACAGCATTAAGGTTACTGCCGCTCATTTAAGAAAGGTCTAAAAAGCCCCCAACAATTTGCAAAGATTGACCACAAAACTGTCTCAATTGGGCACAAGCATGCATTTTAGAGGCAAAAATTTATGAATATTCGTTAGGGTTTGACTGAAGCGTTTGATATTTGCGTATCGCGCGCCAAACGCCTATATGAGCGCCATGATCAACATTGCAGCCGCATATGACGCCGGAACCGGGCTCAACAGCCTTGGGTTTCAAGCGCGCCCCGAAGACACCCGCGTTGTTGTCGCCATGTCGGGCGGAGTGGACTCCTCTGTGGTTGCGGCATTCTTGGCCCATCAAGGCTATGATGTTGTGGGCATTACGCTGCAGCTTTACGACCATGGCGAGGCCGTTGCCAAGGCGCAGTCGTGTTGCGCCGGCCAGGACATTCATGACGCGCGCCAGGCGGCAAACCATATCGGCATTCCACACTATGTGCTCGATTACGAAAGCAAGTTCCGTGATAGTGTTATTGATGATTTTGCCGACAGCTACGTGCGCGGCGAAACGCCCATTCCCTGTATTCAGTGTAATCAGGGCGTGAAGTTTCTCGATCTATTGTCGATGGCGCGTCAGCTCAATGCAGATGCGCTGGCAACAGGGCACTATATCCGCTCTGCGTTGGGCGAAGAAGGGCATTATCACATGTTCACGCCTGCAGACATGGCGCGCGACCAAAGCTATTTCCTGTTTGCCACAACACAAGAGCAGCTCGACTATTTGCGCTTTCCCTTAGGAGCCATGACCAAACCACAAGTACGAGAACTGGCAGAACAGTTTGGTTTGGATATCGCCTCAAAACCCGACAGCCAAGACATTTGCTTTGTGCCGGATGGCGATTATGCACGTGTGATTACAAAGCTGAGACCTTATGCAGTTCAGCCTGGCAACGTCGTGCATTTAGATGGACGTGTTTTGGGGAAGCATGAAGGCATTATCAA
>JBPCVX010000173.1:0-13575 GCA_051010095.1 Hyphomicrobiales bacterium | reverse complement strand
CGATTGCGATGGAAGAGAAGCTTCGTTTCGCGATCCGTGAAGGTGGCCGCACCGTGGGTGCTGGTGTCGTCTCTAACATCATCGAGTAATGAAAAACACGGACGCGCAAAAACGCGTCCGATATACGCGTAGGGGTATAGCTCAGTTGGTAGAGCGGCGGTCTCCAAAACCGCAGGTCGCGGGTTCGAACCCTGCTGCCCCTGCCATTAAAGATTAATGTGAACGCAGATTGCGAGTGAACATGGCAAAGACCAACCCGTTTGAGTTTGTCCAACAAGTCAGGGCGGAAACTGCAAAAGTGACTTGGCCAACCCGCAAGGAAACTATGGTCACCACCATTATGGTTTTGATTATGGTTGCCTTTGCAAGTGTGTTCTTCCTCGCAGTCGATCAAGTCTTGAGCTGGCTCATCAGCTTTTTGATTGGCTAACGGACAGCAACAGGACTGGAAACTAAGATATGGCTATGCGTTGGTATATCGTCCACGCCTACTCGAATTTCGAGAAGAAGGTTGCGGATGCCATAAAAGAACAAGTTACAGCACAAGGGCTCGAAGATTTCTTCGAAGAGGTACTTGTGCCGACAGAAGAAGTCGTGGAAGTGCGACGCGGTCGCAAAGTGACTTCTGAACGGCGTTTCTTTCCTGGGTATGTTCTGGTGAAAATGGACATGACCGATGCTGCGTATCACTTGATCAAAAACACGCCAAAGGTTACGGGATTTCTTGGCACTGAGAATAAGCCAATTCCAATCACTGAAGATGAGGCCAATCGTATCTTGCACCAAGTGCAGGAAGGCGTTGAGCGACCAAGACCATCGGTCACGTTTGAAGTTGGTGAGCAGGTGCGTGTGTCAGATGGGCCATTTGCATCGTTTAATGGTCATGTCGAAGATGTTGATGAAGAACGTGCACGGCTAAAAGTGGCGGTGTCAATTTTCGGTCGGGCAACCCCGGTCGAACTCGAATATGGGCAGGTTGAAAAGCTTTAAAGCTTGATTATCTGTCCATGAACTGGTGGGAGGCCGGCTGATAACGCGAATGCCTTGCGGAATTCAGTCAACGGCCGAACCACTAACCCAAACGTAACGGGCTCCAAGACGCCCAAAGAGGGAAAAATGGCAAAGAAGATTGAAGGTTACTTAAAACTTCAGGTGCCGGCGGGTTCTGCCACGCCGTCGCCGCCTATTGGCCCTGCGCTGGGTCAGCGTGGGTTGAACATCATGGAATTTTGTAAAGCGTTTAACGCTGCAACTCAGGATATGGAGCCAAACTCTCCCATCCCAACAGAGATTACAATTTTCCAAGATAAGTCTTTCACGTTCACGACCAAGACGCCGCCTGCGTCCTACTTCCTGAAAAAGGCAGCTAAGTTGCCAAAGGGAGGTTCAGAGCCTGGGCGTGAAGTGGCTGGTTCGGTGACGATGGCGCAGGTGCGTGAAATCGCCGAGGCCAAGATGGTTGACTTGAATGCAAACGACATTGATCAGGCCGCGAAGATTATCGCAGGTTCAGCCCGTTCAATGGGCTATGAAGTGAAGGGGTAAGCGCAATGGCAAAACGTGGAAAACGCTTTCGCAATGCCTCTGAAGGTATTGAAAGAACAAAGTGTTACGCAGTCGATGAAGCAGTAAAGCTTGTTAAGAATGGTGCAAAAGCCAAGTTCGATGAAACTGTAGAAGTTGCAATGAACTTAGGTGTTGACCCCCGACACGCGGACCAGATGGTGCGCGGTGTGGTTGACCTGCCGAATGGCTCTGGCCGCGACGTGCGGGTTGCTGTATTTGCAAAAGATGCGAAAGCAGAAGAAGCAAAGTCAGCCGGGGCCGACATTGTCGGTGCTGAAGATCTCATGGAGATCGTTCAGAAGGGTGAGATCAATTTTGATCGTTGTATTGCAACACCAGACATGATGCCGCTTGTTGGTCGGCTTGGTAAGATTCTCGGTCCGCGCAACCTGATGCCGAACCCTAAGGTTGGTACAGTAACTGCAGATGTCGCGGAGGCTGTAAAAGCTGCCAAGGGTGGTGCTGTTGAGTTCCGAGTCGAGAAGGCAGGTATTGTGCAAGCCGGCGTCGGCAAAGCAAGTTTTGACGAGAAAAAACTCGAAGAGAATGTACGTGCGTTTATTGATGCGGTCATTAAGGCCAAACCATCAGGCGCAAAGGGCACGTTTATAAAGCGTGTTTCAGTGAGTTCGACAATGGGTCCTGGTGTAAAGCTTGACCCGGCGTCGATTTTTGCTGGGGGTTAAACCCTAGTGGAAAGGGCATGGGCGAGCCTAGGTTGGCCCATGTTAAGACCTGTCCGAGATTGCCGGCGTAGAGTGAATGCTCTACTTAAAATTTCAGCCTGCATGAGATGGGGACAAACTGGATCAAGGGTGCGTATCACCACTTGTGATTGGTTTGAACCTCCTAAATCCTGAGAGCCAAGGTTTGGCTTGAGGGCGACAGGCAATTGAGCGCCGTGCGGGCTCTTTGCTAATGAGGTAAAGGGATTGCATGGCAGTCGTAAACCGGTGGTTTTTTCGAATGTTTTGAGAAACCGCCTGGCAGGAGTGAGCAAGTGGATAGAGCAAGAAAACAAGAGCTCGTTGCGTCGCTGAATACAACATTTAAGGATGTTGGTACTGTTGTCGTAACCCACAATCTCGGCCTTACTGTAGCGCAGATGACCGATTTGCGTATTCGTATGGCGGAAGAGGGAGCTTCGCTAAAAGTTGCGAAGAATCGCCTCGTTAAACTCGCTCTTGAAGGCACGGACGCAGAAGGGATTACGGATTTGTTTTCAGGACCGACGGTTCTTGCATATTCAGAAGACCCAGTTTCTGCGGCCAAGGTCGTGGCCAAATTTGCCAAGGAGAATGACAAGCTTGTTGTTCTCGGTGGTGCGATGGGTTCGACCGTATTAGACGTGGCGGGCGTGAAAGCGCTTGCCGACTTGCCATCGCTGGATGAACTGCGCGCCAAACTGGTGGGTATGATCCAGACACCTGCAACCCGTATTGCCGGCATTATGCAGGCACCGGGCGGTCAGGTGGCAAGAGTTCTAAACGCCTATGCCTCCAAGGGTGAAGCAGCGTGACGGTGCTTCCCTGTAACCAGGTTCAAACCAAACTTAAGTGAGTTAAAAAATGGCTGATTTGGAGAAAATTGCTGAAGATCTCTCTAACCTGACAGTTCTCGAAGCTGCAGAGCTTTCAAAAATGCTCGAAGACAAATGGGGCGTTTCTGCCGCTGCACCTGTTGCAGTTGCTGCGGCTGGCGCACCTGCAGGCGGCGAAGCCGCTGCTGAAGAAAAGGACGAGTTCGATGTTGTTTTGACCGCTTTTGGCGATCAGAAAATCAACGTGATCAAGGAAGTTCGTAGCATCACAGGTCTTGGCTTGAAAGAAGCTAAAGACCTGGTCGAAGGCGCACCAAAACCTGTTAAGGAAGGTGCACCCAAGGCTGAAGCTGAGGAAATCAAAGGTAAGCTTGAAGCTGCCGGTGCAACCGTCGAGCTTAAGTAAATTGCGTACTAAACTGCTTCCGGAAGGCTTTTCGTCTTCCGGGAGTGGAAACAGTTTGAATGTGTAGAACGGTTTCTCACAGATGTTGTTTGAAAAAGCATCTGCGGAAAACCGTTAATCGTGGTTAAACCGCTGATTTTTTTGGCGAATATTGGGCGAATAGAGGAGCCGACATGACGCAGACTCTCACCGGAGCAAAACGCGTTCGCAAGTATTTTGGTAAGATTACCGAACAGGCCACCATGCCGAACCTTATCGAGGTTCAAAAGGAATCTTACGCACAGTTCCTGCAAGTTGCAGATCCTGATGGGGGACGTTTGGAGGAAGGGCTCCAAGCGGTTTTCAAATCAGTGTTTCCGATCACTGATTTTGCAGGAATCTCGACACTTGAGTTCATCAACTATGAATTTGAGCCACCCAAATATGACGTTGAAGAATGCCAACAACGCGGAATGACCTATGCGGCGCCGCTGAAGGTTACATTGCGCCTGATCGTCTTCGAAGTTGATGAAGAGACCGGTGCAAAGTCTGTTAAAGACATCAAAGAGCAAGATGTCTACATGGGCGACATGCCTTTGATGACGAAGAACGGCACGTTCGTCGTAAACGGCACAGAACGGGTGATTGTTTCTCAAATGCACCGTTCGCCAGGTGTTTTCTTCGATCACGACAAAGGCAAAACCCATTCTTCTGGCAAGCTGCTATTCGCCGCGCGCATTATTCCATATCGCGGCTCGTGGCTTGATTTTGAGTTCGATGCCAAAGATTTGGTCCATGTGCGCATCGACAGGCGCCGTAAATTGCCAGTGACGTCATTGCTGCTCGCGCTCGGACTGGACACGGAAGAAATTCTGCATTTCTTTTACAACACCGTTACCTATAAGCGCGCACCCAAAGACGCCGGATGGCGCACACCGTTTGTGCCAGAGCGTTATCGTGGCGTAAAGCCAGCGTCTGATCTGGTTGATGCAAAGACAGGCGATGTTGTTGTTGAAGCCGGTAAGAAAGTCACCCCGCGTCTAGCGCGTAAACTTGCAGAAGAAGGTCTCAAAGAGCTTCTTGTTCAAGATGAGGACCTATACGGCCAGTTCGTTGCAGATGAACTGGTTGATGAGAAGACCGGCATCATTTTCGCTGAAGCTGGCGATGAGCTAGATGAAGCAAGTCTAACGCGCTTGAAAGATGAAGCGGGTTACAAAGAACTTCGCCTTCTCGACATTGATCACATCAATACCGGTGCATTTATCCGTAATACGCTGAAGGCTGATAAGGCAGAAAACTACGAGCAGGCATTGCTTGAGGTTTACCGTGTTATGCGCCCAGGTGAGCCTCCTACTAAGGAAACAGCGGAAGCTCTATTTAACGGGCTTTTCTTTGACCCAGAGCGCTACGATCTATCTGCCGTAGGTCGCGTGAAAATGAATATGCGTCTTGACTTGGACGCGCCTGACACCCACCGCACGCTGCGCAAAGAAGACATCATGGCTGTCATCAAGACGCTGGTTGATTTGCGCGACAGCAAGGGTGAAATTGACGACATCGACCATCTTGGTAATCGCCGCGTACGTTCGGTTGGTGAATTGATGGAGAACCAATACCGCATTGGCCTTGTGCGTATGGAGCGCGCGATAAAAGAGCGTATGTCTTCGGTCGATGTGGACACGGTTATGCCGCATGATCTGATTAACGCGAAGCCTGCTGCTGCCGCCGTACGCGAATTCTTTGGGTCATCGCAACTGTCGCAGTTTATGGATCAAACCAATCCGTTGTCTGAAGTGACGCACAAGCGCCGCTTGTCAGCGCTTGGACCTGGTGGTTTAACCCGTGAACGTGCTGGTTTTGAAGTGCGTGACGTTCATCCAACTCACTATGGTCGTATTTGCCCGATTGAGACACCGGAAGGTCCAAATATTGGGTTGATCAATTCTCTGGCGACTTATGCCCGTGTCAACAAGTATGGCTTTATCGAAAGCCCATATCAGAAAGTTGAGAAGGGCAAGGTTACAGCCCAGATTGATTATTTGTCCGCGATTGAAGAAGCCAAATATCATATCGCTCAAGCGAATGCTGAGCTCGACAAAAATATGAAGTTTGTCAACGATCTGGTTAACTGCCGTTACGGTGGTGATGTTGAGCTTATGTCGCCTGACCGAGTGGAATATATGGACGTGTCGCCGAAGCAGCTCGTGTCTGTTGCGGCAGCCCTTATTCCATTTCTGGAAAATGACGATGCGAACCGTGCTCTTATGGGTTCGAACATGCAACGTCAGGCTGTTCCACTGCTGAAAGCCGATGCGCCTTTGGTCGGAACAGGAATGGAAGCCGTTGTCGCACGCGACTCTGGCGCTGCTATTACAGCGCGCCGCAGCGGTGTAATCGACCAAGTCGACGCCAAGCGTATCGTTATTCGGGCAACGCAAGAGACCGATCCATCCAAGCCCGGTGTTGATATCTACAACTTGCTGAAATTCCAGCGTTCAAACCAAAACACCTGTATCAACCAGCGCCCTTTGGTGCGTGTTGGTGATGACGTTAATGCTGGTGATATCATTGCCGATGGACCGTCGACCGATCTTGGTGATTTGGCGCTCGGCAAGAACTGCCTCGTCGCGTTCATGCCGTGGAATGGTTACAACTTCGAAGATTCTATCCTCATTTCTGAACGCATGGTGCGTGACGACGTGTTTACTTCAATTCACATTGAAGAGTTCGAAGTCATGGCCCGCGATACGAAACTGGGTCCAGAGGAAATTACGCGTGACATTCCAAACGTGGGTGAAGAAGCGCTCAAAAACCTAGATGAAGCTGGTATCGTTTACATCGGCGCTGAGGTTAGTCCGAGTGATATTCTAGTCGGTAAGATTACACCAAAGGGTGAGAGCCCGATGACGCCGGAAGAAAAACTTCTGCGCGCCATCTTCGGCGAAAAGGCATCTGACGTGCGTGATACGTCTCTTCGTTTGCCACCTGGTGTAACAGGCACCGTCGTTGAAGTGCGCGTGTTCAACCGTCATGGTATCGATAAGGATGAACGCGCTCTCGCTATCGAGCGCGAAGAAATTGAACGTCTTGCAAAAGACCGAGATGATGAACTTGGCATTCTTGACCGTAACTCTTATGGCCGGTTAGCAGACTTCCTAGTTGGCAAGGAGGCCGCATCTGGTCCAAAAGGTTATGATCTTGATGGTCGCATCACACAAATAAAGCTGGATGAAATACCACGTTCGCAGTGGTGGTCAATCGCGCTGTCAAATGAAAAAGCACTCTCTGAACTTGAGGCTATGTCAGGGCAGTATGATGAGAGCCGTCAGCGTCTTGAGCAACGTTTTGTGGATAAAGTTGACAAGTTGCAGCGTGGTGACGAACTGCCGCCTGGCGTTATGAAAATGGTTAAGGTTTTTGTTGCGGTTAAGCGCAAGATTCAGCCTGGTGATAAGATGGCTGGTCGCCACGGAAACAAGGGCGTGATCTCGAAGATTGTTCCTGTTGAAGATATGCTATTCCTTGATGATGGCACTCACGTCGATGTGGTTCTTAATCCACTTGGTGTGCCAAGCCGTATGAATGTAGGGCAGATTCTTGAGACTCATCTTGGTTGGGCGTGCCGCGGTCTTGGTGTGAAGATTGGTGATGCGCTTGATTCCTATCAGGCTACCGAGCAGATCAAGCCGCTCAAGGACGCTTTGAAACTTGCCTATGGCGAGCAAAAAGTGACCGATGGCATGGATGATAATCAGATTGTTGCCATGTCAAAAAATCTGCGTGGTGGTGTGCCGATCGCAACGCCTGTGTTCGATGGTGCGAAGGAAGAAGATATCGTTGAAATGCTCACAGCAGCGGGTCACGATACCTCCGGACAGGTCACTCTATATGATGGCCGCACCGGGGAGCCTTTCGACCGTCAGGTTACGGTGGGATATATCTATATCTTGAAGCTGCATCACTTGGTGGACGACAAGATTCACGCTCGCTCGATTGGTCCATACTCGCTTGTTACCCAGCAGCCATTGGGCGGTAAGGCACAGTTTGGCGGCCAACGGTTTGGTGAAATGGAGGTGTGGGCCCTTGAAGCTTACGGCGCCGCCTACACCTTGCAGGAAATGCTAACTGTCAAATCGGATGATGTTGCCGGCCGTACGAAAGTTTATGAAGCGATCGTTCGTGGCGACGACACCTTTGAGGCGGGTATCCCAGAAAGCTTCAATGTGCTTGTCAAGGAAATCCGTTCGCTGGGCCTCTATGTTCAGCTTCAAGATTTCCGTGAGGATGACGAGCAAGAGGAAATTGAACAGCCATTTCCTGATGCCGCTGAGTAAGTAATTCAAGCCGCCGACACGTGTCGGCGGCTGCCACAGCGCCTTATCGGCGCAACTGATGATTATAGGGGTTTAAACCCAACGCGGACCGCCCATCCGCCAGAGGAGAAGCAGCTCATGAACCAAGAGGTCATGAACATTTTCAATCCAGTTGGTCAACCACAGACTTTTGATCAAATCCGGATTTCGATCGCATCGCCAGAGAAAATTCTCTCTTGGTCATTCGGTGAAATCAAGAAACCGGAAACCATCAATTACCGCACGTTCAAGCCAGAACGTGATGGCCTCTTCTGTGCGCGTATTTTTGGTCCTATCAAAGATTATGAATGCCTTTGCGGCAAGTATAAGCGAATGAAATATAAAGGCGTCATCTGCGAAAAATGTGGCGTTGAAGTCACGCTGTCCAAAGTGCGCCGCGAACGTATGGGCCACATTGAACTCGCCGCACCGGTTGCGCATATCTGGTTCTTAAAGTCTTTGCCAAGCCGTATCTCGTTGCTTTTGGATATGACTCTCAAAGATGTTGAGCGTGTTTTGTATTTCGAAAACTATATTGTTCTCGAACCCGGTTTGACACCGCTGAAGGAAAATCAGCTGCTGACTGAAGAAGATTACATGCAGTTCCAGGATGAGTATGGAGACGACAGCTTCACCGCGGGCATCGGTGCAGAGGCTGTGCGTGAAATTCTTTCTGGCATGGATCTCGAAAAGATTGCGGCTCAGTTGCGTGTTGAAATTGCTGAAGCGACAACAGAACTGAAGCCGAAGAAGCTTGGCAAACGTTTGAAACTGATCGAGGCATTCATTCAATCTGGCAACCGTCCAGAGTGGATGATCTTGACTGTAGTGCCTGTCATCCCGCCAGAACTGCGTCCGTTGGTTCCACTTGATGGCGGACGTTTCGCAACATCTGATCTCAACGATCTCTATCGTCGTGTGATCAACCGTAACAATCGTCTTAAACGCCTTATTGAACTGCGTGCTCCAGACATTATCATTCGGAACGAGAAGCGTATGCTTCAAGAATCCGTGGACGCGCTATTTGATAATGGCCGTCGTGGACGCGTGATCACGGGTGCGAACAAACGTCCGTTGAAGTCTCTTTCGGACATGTTGAAAGGCAAGCAGGGCCGTTTCCGCCAAAACCTTCTGGGTAAGCGCGTAGACTATTCAGGTCGTTCAGTGATTGTGGTAGGGCCTGAGCTGAAACTGCACCAGTGCGGTCTGCCTAAGAAGATGGCACTCGAGCTCTTTAAACCGTTCATCTACTCGCGCCTCGATGCGAAGGGGCTTGCTTCTACGGTTAAACAAGCCAAGAAATTGGTTGAAAAAGAAAAGCCGGAAGTTTGGGATATTTTGGATGAAGTGATCCGCGAACATCCCGTGTTGCTTAACCGTGCGCCGACTTTGCACCGTTTGGGCATTCAGGCATTTGAGCCAATTCTGATTGAAGGTAAAGCCATTCAGCTTCATCCGCTTGTGTGTGCTGCATTTAACGCCGACTTTGACGGCGATCAGATGGCTGTGCACGTTCCTCTGTCTCTTGAAGCGCAGTTGGAAGCGCGTGTTCTCATGATGTCGACTAACAATATTCTGCATCCCGCGAACGGTCAGCCGATTATTGTTCCATCTCAGGATATCGTTCTTGGGCTCTATTATCTTTCGATGGAGTATGAGAATGAGCCGGGTGAAGGTATGGTCTTTTCTGACATGGCTGAAGTCGAGCATGCGATTGAAACCGGCGCTGTAACACTGCACACCAAAGTAAAGGCGCGTTTCACAGAGCTGGATACAGAAGGCGAAGAAATGTCGACGCTTTACGACACAACGCCTGGTCGCATGAAAATTGGTGCACTGTTGCCAAAGGCGCCACATGTGACTTTTGAGGTATGCAACAAGCTGCTTACCAAGCGTGAAATCTCAAACATGATCAACACGGTTTACCGTCATTGTGGTCAGAAAGACACGGTGATTTTCTGCGATCAAATCATGGGCCTTGGTTTCACAAATGCATTCAAGGCCGGTATTTCGTTTGGTAAAGACGACATGGTTATTCCCGAAACCAAGGAAAATCTCGTTGGTGAGACCCGTGATTTGGTCAAGGAATACGAACAGCAATATGTTGATGGCTTGATTACTCAAGGTGAGAAATACAACAAAGTTGTCGATGCCTGGGCTAAGTGTACTGATAAAGTTGCTGATGAAATGATGGGTAGGATTTCAGCTGTTGATGTCGATGCCGAATCCAACCGTCAGATGCCAATTAACTCCATCTACATGATGGCGCATTCTGGTGCGCGTGGTTCTCCCGCGCAGATGAAGCAATTGTCTGGTATGCGTGGTTTGATGGCAAAGCCTTCTGGTGAAATTATCGAGACGCCGATTATTTCGAACTTCCGCGAAGGCCTCTCTGTGCTTGAGTACTTTAACTCAACCCACGGAGCGCGTAAGGGCTTGGCTGATACGGCGTTGAAAACCGCTAACTCAGGGTATCTCACACGACGTTTGGTTGATGTGGCGCAAGATTGCATTATTAACGAGCGTGATTGCGGAACGTCGAATTCTATTTCGATCGGGCCAGTTATCGATTCAGGTGAAATCGTTGTCACGCTTGGGCAGCGTGTGCTTGGGCGGACTGCGGCTGAAGATGTGGTCGATCTATCTACAGATGAAGTAATCATCAAAGCGGGTGATGAGATTTCCGAAGAGCAAGTTGAAGTGCTTGAAGAGTCTGGTGTTCAAGAAATGCAAATCCGTTCAGTGTTGACGTGCGAAAGCAAGAACGGCACATGCGGCAAGTGTTATGGCCGTGATTTGGCACGCGGTACACCTGTGAACCTCGGTGAGGCAGTAGGGGTTATCGCTGCTCAGTCGATTGGTGAGCCTGGCACACAGCTAACAATGCGTACTTTCCACATCGGCGGTACGGCTCAGGTTCTCGACCAATCATTCGTGGAATCCGCGCATGATGGTAAAATTGAGATCCGCAACAAG
Organism: Hyphomicrobiales bacterium; assembly: GCA_051010095.1. Taxonomy (GTDB): domain Bacteria; phylum Pseudomonadota; class Alphaproteobacteria; order Rhizobiales; family CAJQND01; genus CAJQND01. The sequence goes on along the minus strand of JBPCVX010000173.1, from coordinate 2,753 downwards.
AACGTTGTTAAGGATTCAAAGAAGCGTAACGTTGTTATGGGTCGAAACACCACAATCGTCGTGCTTGACGAGCGCGGCAACGAACGTGGTGTTCATAAACTTGGTTATGGTTCCACGTTGCTCGTTGATGATGGTGATGAAGTGAAACGTGGCGCGCGTATGGCCGAATGGGACCCATATACACGCCCAATCATTACCGAGGTCGATGGTATTATTGAGTTTGAGGACACTGTCGAAGGTGTTTCTGTGAACGAGGTTGCTGACGAAGCAACGGGTATCACGAACCGCGTGGTTGTTGACTGGCGCTCAAGCCCGCGTGGTGTGGATCTTCGGCCAGCAATTGTCATTAAAGACAAGAAGGGCGAGGTTCTCAAGCTGCAACGTGGCGGTGAGGCGCGCTATTTGCTCTCCGTGGATGCCATATTGTCTGTGGACCCAGGTGCGAGCATCAAAGCTGGCGATGTGTTGGCGCGTATTCCGCTGGAAAGCGCTAAGACCCGAGACATTACCGGTGGTCTGCCGCGTGTGGCAGAATTGTTTGAGGCGCGTCGGCCAAAGGATTGTGCTGTAATTGCTGAAATTTCGGGCCGGGTTGAATATGGCCGTGATTACAAGAACAAACGCCGTATTCGCATCGTGCCGGAAGATGAGAGCATGGATGCTTCAGAATATCTCATTCCTAAGGGCAAACATTTGCCCGTGCAGGAAGGAGATTACATTGAAAAGGGTGAGTATCTGATGGACGGAAATCCCGCTCCACATGATATCTTGGCCATTAAGGGCGTCGAAGAACTTGCTCAATATCTCGTAAATGAGATCCAGGAAGTTTATCGCTTGCAGGGTGTGGGCATTAACGACAAGCACATTGAGGTGATTGTTCGCCAGATGCTGCAAAAAGTAGAGATCGAAAGCATTGGTGAAAGCCGCTTCCTAGCTGGTGAGCAGGTTGACCGTTTCGAGTTCCAGGAAGAGAACGAACGCCTTGAAGCCGACGGCAAGGAACCATCTAAGGGCTCACCTGTTCTGCTTGGTATAACCAAGGCTTCGTTGCAGACACGTTCGTTTATTTCTGCAGCTTCGTTCCAGGAGACGACCCGCGTACTGACCGAAGCTTCAGTTAACGGCAAGGTTGATACGCTTGAAGGCCTGAAGGAGAATGTGATTGTCGGACGTCTTATTCCTGCGGGCACTGGCGGTATGCTCTCACGCTTCAAAACTGTTGCCGATAAACGCGATGGTTTGATTTTGGAAGAACGCCAAAAGGCTGCCGCTGAGGCTCTTCCAGCACCTGAAGAAACTGTAGGTGATGTTGGTGAAGAGTTAGATGTGCCTGCTGAGTAGGGGTAACATAAACCTCTAGTGGATTTAGACCGCTGGGTGAATGATCACCCGGCGTTTTTTTATTATAAATCAGTTGGTTGTGTGTTGCATAAGTGCGAAACCTGCACGGGTTGAATCTCTGATGACGGCCATCGTTCCCACATTTGGGATTTCAAAAGCCACACGTAATAACTCTTTGCCTCTTCTGTATTCCACGTGTTCAGCTCATTCCAACAGATTTTTTCATGCATATTGGTGTTCTAAAAAATACTATTAAGAATCACGCTATTCACCTTTTCTGGTGGAGACAAGCCAGCTGCATTAAAACTATGAAATGTTGTGTGATCACCAGTATAATTTTTGGCCGATATCTGGGCTGAACAGCCATTTCGCAAGTGCGAAATTTTATTGCGTGAGGGGGTTGACGCGCACGCGCCTTGGCCCTATGTTCCGCGCGTCTTTCGGATAGCAGGCAGTAGGGAGATTTATCTTCCTAGACGCTGTTGGAAAGCTAGCAAAAACGAGACGTAAACATGACCGGTGGTCTTCTGGCTACTTCGGTCCTCTGTATCTGCAAAGCACTTCTGCAATTCATTTGAACAGCAGGTGTGTTTTGCTCACGCGCTGGTCAACACGGCCCTTGAGGCAATGTCGTCTGGCATAAACTGTTGCAATCTGGCTTAGGCCAGCCAAGAAAAGGTTGAGAAGGCGAAAATATGCCGACTATCAATCAGTTAATCCGCAAGCCGCGCCAGGTGCCGGTGAAGCGTAATAAGGTTCCAGCGATGGAAGCATGCCCGCAGAAGCGCGGTGTGTGCACGCGCGTTTACACAACCACGCCTAAGAAACCAAACTCTGCGCTACGTAAGGTAGCCCGTGTTCGGTTGACGAATGGTTTTGAAGTAACCTCTTACATTCCAGGTGAGGGGCATAATCTTCAGGAACACTCGGTTGTGATGATCCGCGGCGGCCGCGTAAAGGACCTTCCCGGTGTGCGTTATCATATTATTCGCGGTGTACTCGACACCCAAGGTGTGAGTGCCCGCCGTCAGCGCCGTTCCAAATATGGCGCGAAGCGACCTAAGTAAGCCCTGATGGGCAATGATCCTGGAAGATTAATTTTTCCGGGATTTGTTTTGAAAGAACAAGAAAGAACGGAATAGCAGATATGTCACGTCGGCATCGCGCAGAGAAACGAGCAATCAACCCGGACCCGAAGTTCGGAGATCTCGTGCTGTCTAAATTTATGAACAATCTCATGATTGACGGCAAGAAGTCCCGCGCTGAGTATATTGTTTATGGCGCTTTGGACATGATCGAAGATAAAGCCAAGCAAGATCCTTTGGCTTTGTTCCATCAAGCGCTGGAAAATGTATCTCCAGCTGTGGAAGTGCGCTCCCGCCGTGTTGGTGGTGCCACATATCAAGTACCAG
>JBPCVX010000172.1:0-7727 GCA_051010095.1 Hyphomicrobiales bacterium | reverse complement strand
GTGTCGACCGTTGTTGAGGTCAGCGGCATGATGCCAAGTGAGGATATCTTAATAGAAGTAGAAGCAACGGCCTATTTACCAAATTCATGATTCAACAAGTAAAACTCAAGTACATAAAATTTATTACTTAAGAATATAAGTAATAATAAAATAATCGCCTCTTCAATTAACAAAGATTTATGACTTAATAGTATACGATCTCGCACAACCCTAGCCAGGAGTTGAGCAGGTTATGTTAAACGGCGCACAGAACGAAAAACGCGAGAGTGAACGCCGTAAGATTAATGAGATGGCCTGGATTGTTGATCCAGATGTTGGGCACCCTAACGAGTGCACGCTGCGCGACATCTCTACCCGTGGCGCGCTTATCGAAATGGTGCAGTCTCTTAATTTGCCCAACTATCTTCTCATCATCTTGCCAGGCGAAGATTACGCCATGGAGTGTCGCGTAACATGGCGTTCAGAACGCAATCTTGGCGTGGAATTTCTCTAATCCGCAAATGCAAGGCCCATTTCTTCTGCCTTGCGCCACTTAACTTCGCACTCGCGCTTAACATTCCCATTCAGAAAATGCAGCGCAAATCGATCTGGAATACCCAGTGTTGTCTCAAGTTTCACGCGGCATCCTTGGTCTGAAACATCCCTAATCTGACAATTGGCTGTACTCATATCGCTATTAAAGGCGATGCGGCCTGCACGCAGCGTGCGCTGGCGTTGCGCCCGGCGGGCATCATCACGCTGGTCACTTTCATGAGGGTTACTCAGCGAAGAAAGCACATGTTGAAACGCACGTGTGAGCTGTTCTGGTGGTAATTTTGAGAGGACTTCCGCCAACTGATCACCATCAAGCGCATCAAGCTTCTCGCTCAATGCGGCCAAATCGGATGGTTGAACTTTGTTATTCGAAACCAGCCCTAAAATTGCTTCTTCTTGCGAAGAAGACGAGGGTTTATCGCTTGAAATCATGTCTTTTTCCCAGCTCGTGCGGAAAATAGTCTTCCACTGTGGGAGAGTTTACAGAAAAACTGTTAAAATTTTTATTCTTCGCAAAAATGGCGAAATTCAAGGCCTAACTGCCTGTTGTCTTGGCATGAAATATGAAACCCAAGAAGTTCAGTAAAACCTGTGCTGCCAAAATTTGCGTTGATCCGCTTGGATCATAATCAGGCGCAACCTCCACCAGGTCCATGCCAACCACTTCATGGCGTTTGGCGAGATGCTGCAACATTTCCAGAACATCGTAATACAAAAATCCGCCATGGCTGGGCGTGCCCGTGCCTGGCGCGATTGAGGGACAAAATGCGTCAATATCGATGGTGACGTAAACCCGTGCACCTTCAGGGATGCGTTCGATCACCCCTTCTGCGCCAAGCGCGCGCGCCTGGCGCACGCTCAAAATATCTGAACCCATGTTACGAGCAGCCTCATAGCCTTCGCGCGCTGTCGACGATACATTGCGGATACCAACTTGCGTGAGGCCTGTGACATAGTCTTTCTCTGCTGCCCGGCGCATTGGGTTGCCATGGCCATAACGCACGCCGTGGCGTTCATCGACAAAATCCAAATGCGCATCGATTTGTAGAATGTGTATTGGGCCATTTCCATCAAAGGCATTGACGCAGGGAATATTGATCGAGTGATCGCCACCAAGCACCACCGGCAGCGCGCCGCCTGCAAGCATTTTGCGCACACCAAATTCGATGTTTGCGTGGCTCATCTCGGTTTGCGTGTGCACGATATCGGCATCACCAATATCCACCATGGAAACATCGGCACCCAGATAAACCGCGTCATCTTCATGATCATAGGCACCAGCATGGCCAAACGAAAATAACGTAGAGGCTTCGCGTATTGCGCGTGGGCCGAAGCGTGCACCGGAACGCCACTGGGTTCCGAAATCAAACGGGGCGCCCATCACCGCGATGTCGCTTGCAACTGCGTCCCAGTCTTCCACATAAGGAGACTTGCCAAAGGTTGATATGCCCACAAAGGGTAGGTCTAAGCGCCCTGCCTCATATCCATGTGCCATGTTCGCCTCCTCGGATTTTCATTAGGCGTAGCACGCACACGCGGCGTCAATCCACCCAATTCAACACGTTGCGGATGACGCTCCAGCGCGGTTTCTTTGTTTCAGACCCTTTGCCCAAAATCCAATAATCATAAAGCCCAGCAATTGTGCCATCCAAGGTCTTGAGGGTGATCCACTGTCTCAGGAAATCATCAAAATCCTTGTCCTTACCGGCGATCAAAAAGGCCAGCGGCACGCTAATGTTTCTACTCAGCGGGTTCACAACAGTGTAGGCCGGCTTCACCAGGGTCCACCCGGCCCCACCTTCAGCGCTTGTCACCAGTGCATCCATATATTCCGGCGGACCCTCGAAGAATTGGCTTTCCGACCACAAACCTACAAGCTTCGCATTGGGCAGAAGCTCTCTAATCTTTTCTGCAAAATAACTGTCTATAGCGACGCCGATTTTAAGGTCCGCTTTGCCGCGCAATTCACTGAGACTGCTGAATTCTTTTTTGTCATGGTCGCGCACAACGAAGGCCATCGTCACGTTCATATAGGGCGTACTGATCAATGCGGTTTCGGCGCGCGCAATGGTGGCGGCCAGACCAGACAGAGCGATGTCGAACTGCTTCTGAGCAAGCTGCTGGGTAAGGGTGGCGGAGGTATAAGGCACAAATTCGATTTGCGAGACACCTAGATCTTTTGCAAGCCTGTGCGCCAGATCCACATCCAGACCAACCAACTCTCCCCTGCCGTTATAATAAGAGAACGGCAAATGATCGGGATCAAAACCGATGCGCAGTTTGTTTGATGTTCGTAATCCTGAAAGTGTTGTTTGAAAATGTGCTTCGCTGTTTGCGCGCGGCGCCCCATAGCTGAACACTTGTGCTGGAATTTGCTGTTCCATGGAGTTCATATTGGCAATGATCTCTGAACGGCTGAAGGCTTGGGTGAATGTTTTATCCAAGGTAATGCGCATAGCGACGACCGCTATTGCCATGATCAATATAGTGCCCAGAAGCGCGCTGACCGCTTTGACCTTTTGAAACTTGATTAAGCCCGACATGGCAGTGGTGACGATGAGCGTGAACGCCATGAGGTGCATCGCGCCCAGCATATCGTTGAAGCGGCCCGCCACCACGCTCGACATGAGGAAGAGCTGAAAAATATCGGACGGCAGTTCCTGCATATCCAGCAGGAAGGGAATGGTGGTGGTCACCTTGCCAAAGTTCAGCAAAAATCCTGTACTCAAGAACAGCGGATAATCTGCAAACTCCATGGGACGGCCATAAAACCAGGCGGCAAAGGGCACAAAAATCAGAGTAATCACCTTGCCCAAATGCGGAAATGGATAAGCCAACGGAATGATGAATTCTGGATTGCCCGTCTTGTGGCGCACATCATCTTCTTTGAAGTCTTTCCTATATTTCTTGATCAGGTCTTCAACCGCTTCTACCAGCATGGGAATGACAACAAACACACTGCCGATGATGAATGTGGTGATTACCGCATTACGTGATGCAATCAGCACATCAAGATATTTAAACGGCGTAAGACACGCCACCAGCATGGGCAGGACCCACAGCATGACGATCAATATCGCTGCTGTAAAAATCAGCAGATAGGCTTGTAATCTGCCGAACTCTTCCAATGTTAGCGTGCCAGTGGCGGCCGCAGTGATGGCGAAAATGCCAATCGGTGCCAGGGCGGCAATCATATGGCTCACCCGCGACAAGGTTTCTGTCACGATGTCGAAAATGCCCAACACCTGTTCCTTATTGGTGTTCTTAATCAGAGCGAAACCAAAGAACATACAGAACAATACAACCGCCGGCGCCAGGTTCTGGGCAAGCGAATGAAACGGGTTTGAAGGAATAAAAAGATCGAGCAGATCTAGCTCTTTGTCTGTACTCAACAGATTGGTGGAGAAGAAAGACCCGGTGTCCCAGGGAGGCAAAGCAAATGGAATGATCCACAAGACGAGCGAGCCAACAACCCAAAACAGAAGCAAAACGCCCAACGCGACAATTGTTAGATGCTTGCTTTCTTCAATCGATAATCGGCCAATATTCCCCACCAGGGAAAACACAATATAGGGCAGAACGGTCATCTGCAGCAGACCCACATATGCGTTGCCCGCAATTTTCAAAGGTGCGCAATATTCGCCAAACATCAACCCACAGGCGATACCGGCAATCACCGCAATCACAATCAGCGTGAACGGGCTGAGGTTTTTCCACGACTTAAGCGCCGAGGCATTGGTGTCAGATTTTTCTGCTGTAGCATCTGACATCTTACATCAGCCCATTTTCAAGAAAATACTTGACCGCGCCTGGATGCATGGGCGCAGCCAACCCTTTGCTGCTGAGCTCTTTGGGTGAACGAAAGATGTGTGGTGTTTCCATTTCATGCAGATAACCAAGGTTCTGCATAAGAGTGCGCACCACTTCGTAGATAACCACTGAAGAAACCTTGCGGCTGGTGACCAAGGTGGCCGTAACGGAGATGGTCTTAATGTCTTTTTCTTGATTGGTGTATGAGCCCTTGGGTAGCGTGACGATTGAATAATACGGAGCGCGCTTCACAAGCTGCTCTTCAACTTCAGACCCAAGCCCGATCATCTTCGCGCCGCAGCGGCTTACGGCGCTTTTGATCTGCCGTGCGGGAACGGAAGATACTACGATATAGGCATCAAGCCGCCCATCGCATAAAGCGCGTGGATATTCGGTTCCCGTGAGTTCGGTTGCTTCGGCCAGATCGCTAATCGCAACGCCGTGCTGTTCCATGAGATCCATCATCACATTGCGCGTGCCCGACCCGACATTGCCAATGTTCACGCGCTTGCCGACAATGTCAGAAAACTTCTTGATATCTGATCCCTTGGCGACCACCAGTTGAACTGGTTCTTGATATAAAGCGAGGATTGAGCGCAGATCGCGAAAGGGCTGCACCGCATGCGGATTGGTGCCGTTATAGGCATGATATTGCGTGTCTGACTGCACCAAAGCCAGTGTGAACGCGCCAATAGAGAGTTGCCGCACATTAAATGCGGAACCACCAGAGGGGGCGCTTGTGCATTCGAGTTTTTGCCGCACACGATCATTTAGGAAAGCTTGCGCGTTGCGGTTGATGCTTCTGCACAGCTTACGCCCAACTTTGAAATAGGTACCTGCAGGCCCACCCGTTCCAAGCCAGATATACCCCGATTTTGTGTCATCATCAGCGTTGCTTGAGGAAACGCCAATATGCAGTGCAAGCAATAACAGGAACGGCACTGCGATGAGCGCGCGCCACATCCTGTGGATATATGTCGTGCAAGGCGTCTTCATTCTGCTGCCGCAACAGCCGACGGGCTTTTGTTGAGCCGTCTATATTCGATCGACAGCAGTGAAATCACCACGGCCCAGGCAATGCACACCATCACGGTGAGCCAGCTCAGCTGCGGGCTTGAAACCGTGACGGGCAGCCATTGTGTCAGCAGCAAAATGAGGCCAGCGCCAGCGATCTTGAACAATCGATAGCCCAGCATGTCGATCCAGGCTTTGGCCTGATAGGTCACCATGGGATCGAGCGGGATGTAGAGTTGTTCTTTTGAAGCACGGTTGATTGAGTAGTTCAAACCGCGATCTGAAATTTTCATAATGGACGCCATCATCAGCGTTGGCACCGCAAAGAAAGCCAGCGAACACACGACTGTTGCCACCGGTTGCACCAGCATGCCGGCAAAGATGCCAAGATAGCGGTGAATGAGCGGCGTGAGCGTCAGATTAACCGCAATCGAGATAAGCCCCAGCGCGCCAAAGAAAACGGAAAAGAATTGCGTGCGTTCATCAAGCTGTGTGTAGGTTTCCTCAATTGCTTTGATGAACTGAAACTCGACAATGGGTTGCACCAGTTGTGCGCATAAAAGTGCGGCCGCGATGAGCAGGATATATCGGTTCTTGAGCATGCTGCGCGTATCGATTTGCGGCTTGTCTTTATCATCGGGCGGCTTGATTTCTTCAAACAAACCTTGCTTGCTCATGAACAGATTCATAAAGAAAATGAGCCCCAGCAACGCGGCGCACACCAGCAAAAGATCAGCAGTTTTCACCCAGCCCAATTGCAACAGGCCAGCAGCAATCGCGCCGCCAACGGCCCCGCCTAACAGGCCGCCCGTGCCAACAAACCAATAGGATTTCTTACCCGCCTCTGATGAGGTGATCGTGTTGGCAAGGCTCCAGAATTGTTCCACCAACACCACGCTGAATATATCTATGAAGATATAGAAGGTGATCGCCGCGACCGGGCTTTTCGCCTGCAGCCAAATCCTGAAACCAATTAACAAGAAGATGAACAATACAATGCAGCCAAGCACCACCTTGGTGCGACTGAACATAGCCAGCGCACGGTAATAAATGCCGATAAACACGCCCAGCACCAGCGCTGAAACGATCCACACATAGGGAAAATTGCCAGACCCCCAATATTCAATCAAAAGCGAGCGGCTGGCCGACTTCACCTGATAGTAGGCAAGAATGATCAGAAAAAAGTTGGTGAAGAGTATGGTTGCTTTGGTTGCCACAGATGATCCCGAGGCGCGGTTGGCTGCATCTGATGACATAAATTCGCTGAACCTTGCTAAGCGTTACTTCGTTGATTCATGTAATAATAAGTAAAAATACAAATTTCGGAAACATTTTTAAGTATCACTATCAGTCATTTGCGAATTTAAATTTTGATGACTAAAGTGGTTTGTCTGAAAAGTCTCAAAGTGAGCTCATGGATAAACCGACTAATTCCGATCTTCAGAAAGCTGTGCTGGGTGACCGCAAGCTCACCGTGATGCTCATATTCACCGTGATTGCGGCGTGCGCGATCACCTATTTTATAACGGCCCGCTCCTATGAAAGTGACGCCGTAATCGAACAAGAGATCCGCCCGCCCCATGAAATGCTGAACGCTGTGTTGTGGCAGAAAACTTCAGCCGAGTTTGAGGCGATTGCCCTGCAATCTTATGGGCTTGCGACAAATAATTTGGTGCAAGCGGTGGGCGACCCGCACTGGAATGCTGTTCCTGAAAGCCCGGCAAATGCAGCAAATTTGCCGCCTGCGGTAATTATGGATCTGGATGAAACGGTTCTCGATAATGCGGGCTATGAGGAGATTTTGATCGCGCAGAATATTGAGTTCTCCAAGGATGGATTTACCCAATGGTGTGTGTCGCAAAAATCAACCGCCATACCTGGTGCGGTGGACTTCATTACTCAGGCGCGGGCGCAAAATGTTGCGGTTTACTTCGTCTCCGCGCGCTCTGCAGCACAGCTTGAGTGCACGATTAAAAGCCTGAACCGGCTCGGCGTTTCCATTTCGGCACCTAAAAAGGAAATCATTCTCACCGATGGCGCGGATAAGGCGCAACATCGCAGAGAGATATCCAAATTTCATAGGGTGATATTGCTGATTGGCGATAATCTTGATGATTTCGTGGATGGGTCGCGCGCATCAGCCCAGCAACGGCGGCAAATCGCCAGGCAATATCAGGAATTTTGGGGCAAAAGCTGGATCATTCTGCCCAACCCTATGTATGGCCATTGGGAAGCGGCTCACTTCGCTCATGATTATGGCTTGAGCCGTGAAGAAAAGCTCACCCGCAAGCAAGGCGCCTTGGCAAATTGAGCAACAAATAAGCAATGTCGAAGTAATAACGGGTTATATTATTTCCAGTATATAAAAA
>JBPCVX010000171.1:0-9762 GCA_051010095.1 Hyphomicrobiales bacterium | reverse complement strand
CCTCTGGTCATGCTACAGCAGCCCTGCCTTTTGGCGAATGTGGTCGTGGCGAAAGCCACGCGCGCATCGGCAAATCCCTGGCGGAATATGTGGGCCGAAACGATGTTTCCGACATGAGCAAAAACATGGCACTGCGCACCACTTCATGCCCCGGGTGCAACACCCATCTGGCGCCAGCGGCTTAAGAAAAAGGCGGATGAAGCCCGCATTCCAAATCGGGTGCGGGTTTTGTCGAAAACCGTGCTTTTCAACATGAATGGAAGATGAACGAACCCCTCAGAAAAGGTTCAGAAGATCTCGGCTATAAAGTGATCATCACAAACGGAAACGGCATGTTTCTCCCCCATGACCCCAACCCGCACGTGATGCATATACCCCAAGCGCAAGGCTTGAGCACAGAATCCCCCGCTCTCAAGCTCGCCTTGCAAATTTGAACCGGCTGTCCCGCCCCTGGGCAGCCGGTTTCATTTTGTGTGAGCGCTTGTTTATTTGATCACGTACGTGACGAAGAGATGGTAGATCAGATAGCCCGCGAAAAGATAACCCAGCCCGCGGCCGATGCGCTTCCCCCAGATTTCAACCGGATCATTGATGGCGTCTTCATCGCCGCTATGCTTGTCACCTAAAATGCGTTCATCTTGCTCGCGAATGCGTTCAAAATGGCGCTGTGCCTTTTTGGCTTCTTCATCCCGTTTGTTGGGTGAGGTCACTATCCGAACTCGCGGATATCAACAAAGTGACCAGCAATTGCGGCCGCGGCCGCCATAGAAGGTGATACCAAGTGCGTGCGCCCGCCCTTGCCTTGCCGGCCTTCGAAGTTGCGGTTTGACGTAGAAGCACAGCGCTCGCCTGGCTTCAGCTTGTCGGCATTCATCGCCAGGCACATTGAGCATCCTGGCTCACGCCAATCAAAGCCCGCCTCAATAAGCACCTTGTCGATGCCCTCAGCTTCCGCTTGTTCTTTCACCAAACCAGAACCCGGCACAACCATGGCATCAACGGTGCCTGCTACCTGTTTGCCCTTCACCACCGCGGCAACCTCGCGCAAATCCTCAATACGGCCATTGGTGCACGAGCCGATAAACACGCGATCGATGGCAACATCGGCAATCTTGGTGCCTGGTTTCAGATCCATATATCTAAGCGAGCGTTCAATTGCTTGGCGCTTGAAGTCATCTTCAACCTGAGTTGGGTCAGGAATTTCACCGGTGATAGCAATCACATCTTCTGGGCTGGTGCCCCATGTCACGATCGGCGGCAATGCAGCCGCATCGAGCGCTACCTCGTGGTCAAAATGTGCACCTTCATCGGAATAAAGCTCTAGCCAATGTTCCATGGCTGCATCCCACTCGGCACCTTGTGGGGTGCGCGGGCGATCCTTCAAGTAGGCAAATGTTTTTTCATCAGGCGCGATCATGCCAGCGCGTGCACCGCCTTCAATGGTCATGTTGCACACGGTCATGCGGCCTTCCATGGAGAGCGCGCGAATAGCATCACCAGCAAACTCGATCACATAGCCTGTGCCGCCAGCAGTGCCAATCTCTCCAATAATCGCCAGAATAATATCTTTCGCGCCGACACCATTTGGCAACTGGCCATTCACGGTGACGCGCATGTTCTTGGCTTTTTTCTGGATAAGCGTCTGGGTGGCCAGCACATGCTCAACTTCCGAGGTGCCGATACCGTGCGCCAGCGCGCCAAACGCACCATGGGTTGAGGTGTGGCTGTCGCCGCACACGATTGTTGAGCCGGGAAGCGTGAAGCCCTGTTCTGGGCCAATGATGTGCACAATGCCCTGGCGAATATCGTTTTCATCGTAATAGTCGATGTTGAACTCAGCAGCATTGGCGGCCAGCGCCTCCACCTGAATTTTCGCTTCCGGGTCATCAATGCCTTTGGAACGATCGGTTGTGGGCACATTATGATCGACCACAGCCAGGGTTTTTTCGGGCGCACGCACGGTGCGACCGGTCATCCGCAACCCTTCAAAGGCTTGCGGGCTTGTCACTTCGTGCACAAGATGGCGGTCAATATAAAGCAGGCCCGTGCCATCGGCATCCTCATGAACCAAATGATCATCCCAAATCTTGTCGTACAGTGTGCGTGGAGCGCTCATAGAAATCACCTAATCGTCTTGAAAACCTGCCACTTCTTAAGGGCAGCGCACAATAAGTCAAGCATCGACAAATGGGAACCGGGATTCTGAAATTTTATCACCTGCCGTACCGCACATTTTCACCCCATTCTCGCCGGAAAAACTCCAAAACGCTTTTCTATGCTTGTCCCAAGTCATTTTTTAGAGGTGATTATGGTTAGATCGTTTTTCAAATCAATGATTGCGGGTGTTGCGGCACTGGTTTTCACCACGCTTTCATCCCATGCAGATGAACTAAATCCAGAATGGCTAATTTCCGCTGCGGTAAGCCAAGTCGGCAAGACAATCATGTATGACCCCGCATATGTGAAACTTGCTTATCCCATGGGTGATATCGCCCGCAAACGTGGAGTGTGCACCGATGTTGTCATCCGCGCTTACCGCGATGCCTATGGCGTTGATTTGCAAAAACTGGTGCACGAAGACATGAAGCGCGCCTTTCAGAGCTACCCAAAGATTTGGGGGCACAAGCGCACCGACAAGAACATCGATCACAGGCGGGTGCCAAACCTGCGCGCATTCTTTCAGCGCATAAAAGCTGCGTTGCCCGTAACCGATAACGCTGGCGACTATAAGCCTGGTGATCTGGTGACCCAGATGGTGGGTGGAAAACTGCCGCATATCGGTATTGTCTCAAACCAGATGAGCACGGATGGCAAGCGCCCCCTCGTCATTCACAATATTGGTGCAGGCACGCGGGTTGAAGACACATTGTTTGCCTTTCCGATCACCGGCCATTACAGATTTATGGTTTCGAGTGCGGAGCGATGATGAAAAATCTTTGGATGGCATTGGCATTTGCAACTGGTTTATCCAGCACCACGGCTACAGCCACCACGCCGCAATGTTCTGACACGATTTATCTGGGCAAGAATTATACCGTGTGCGAAGTGGATCTGCGCAAGGTTGAGCTTGAACTATTCTGGCGCGATGATAATGGGCGCGCCCATGGAAAGTTTGCCCATTTGCGCCGTAAACTGAAATCTCAAGGCATTGAGCTTGCCTTTGCCATGAATGGCGGCATGTATCACAAGGACCTCTCACCGGTTGGCCTTTTCGTTGCCAATGGCAAAGAGCTTTCACCGCTCAATCAAGATCATGATCACGGCAATTTTTTCCTCAAGCCCAATGGAGTTTTCTATTGGCGCGGTGACCAAGCGGGCATTCTGGAGACAGATGCGTTTCAGGCCAAGAAGCCAGAGCCAGAATTCGCAACCCAGTCAGGACCCATGCTGGTGATCAATGGTAAGTTGCACCCCGCCTTTATCAAAGATAGTCCTTCGTTGCGCTTTCGCAACGGCGTAGGGCTGCGGTCTCAGCATCAGCTCGTCTTCGTTATTTCCCGCGAAGTGGTGAATTTCCATGAATTCGCAACCCTTTTCAGGGATGAAGTTGGATGCGAAAACGCCCTTTATCTCGACGGCACGGTGTCAGCGCTTTACGCCCCGCCTGCACATGGCATTCGCCACCGCCACAGCTTCGGGCCTATTTTAGGGATCACCCAAAAGCAAAACGCGGAAGCCGAAGCTCCCGCGCCTGCAAACTCGAATTAGAAGAAAGCTTATTCTGAAGCGGCTTCAGCCTTAGCTTCCTGAGCGGCGGCCTTGGCTGCAGCGGCTACGTTCTTGGCGTCTGAAACGGCCTTTTTATCGGCATCGTTCAACCGGCGCGTACGCACATCTGTTGCTTCAGTGATACGTGCAGATTTACCACGGCGTCCACGCAGATAGTAAAGCTTGGCACGGCGCACCTTACCGCGGCGCACCACTTCAATACCGTCGATCAGCGGCGAATAGACCGGGAACACACGCTCAACACCCTCACCATAAGAAATCTTACGTACAGTGAAGCTTTCGTTGAGGCCTGCGCCATTGCGGCCAATGCATACGCCTTCATAGGCCTGTACGCGCTCGCGGGTGCCTTCCACCACGCGCACCTGTACGCGCAGGGTGTCGCCGGCAGAAAAATCAGGTACCGCGCGTTTGGCGGAAATTCTCTCAGCCTGTTCGGCTTCCAGTTTCTCGATGACGTTCATCGGACTTGTCCTTATTTATAAGCTGGCGGGGCTATACCCGTGATTGGACTAAAATTCAACCTCTATGGTGCTTTATTGAGCTATTCTTTGTTATTTTTTGTGCGCCTTTGAAGATCAGGGCGCACTTTTGCGGTTATTCGCTCTGATTCCTGCCTGCGCCAAGCTTCAATAGCCCCGTGATCGCCCGATAAAAGTACATCTGGAATGGTGTGGCCTTCCCACTCCCGAGGACGGGTATAATGAGGGTGTTCAAGCAAACCATCTTCAAAACTCTCATACTCACCAGAGACTTGCTTGCCCATAACGCCAGGCAACAGGCGGATTACGGCATCTAGCAACACCAGTGCCGCAGGCTCGCCACCCGACAGCACATAATCGCCAATACTCACCTCTTCAAGGTTGCGTGCATCGATCACCCGCTGATCAACCCCTTCAAAGCGCCCGCAAATTATCGTCGCACCGGGGCCCTGCGCCAGTTCGCGCACCTTGGCCTGGGTTAGTGGTGCGCCCCGCGGGCTCATCAGCAGCCTTGGTGCATCTGGGTTTGCGACAGAATCAATTGCTGCTCCCAGAATATCTGGTTTTAACACCATACCAGCACCGCCACCTGCAGGTGTGTCATCCACACTTGCATGCTTGTCGGTGGCAAAGTCGCGAATGTTTATCGCATCAAGCGCCCAAATGTCCTGCTCCAGCGCCCGGCCGGCCAAAGACATGCCCAAAGCCCCTGGAAACATTTCCGGGTAGAGCGTGAGGATTGATGCGTGCCATGGGTGCGGCATTGCGGATACTTTCAAGGATGTGATCTGGCGGGGCATTTACCACACTTACCCCGCCAGTTCCACTTATCGGCTTTTCTTATGCGCTCTTCAAAAAGCCGCCGGACTGCCGGTTCCACAGGCTGGCATAGAGCCCGCCTTTCGTTAGCAGTTCTTCATGGCTGCCTTCTTCAAGAATGCGCCCCTGATCCATAACGATCAGCCGGTCCATCGCAGCAATCGTTGACAGCCGGTGCGCAATCACAATGGCTGTCTTGCCTTCCATGAGGCCCATCAGCTGATCCTGGATAGCGGCTTCAGCTTCAGAATCGAGGGCTGACGTTGCCTCATCCAGCACCAGAATGGGCGCGTTCTTCAACAACACACGCGCCAAGGCAATGCGCTGGCGCTGCCCGCCAGAGACACGCACACCACGCTCACCTGCATGAGCTTCATAGCCCTTGCGGCCCTTGCCATCTTCAAGGCCCAGAATGAAGTCATGAGCTGATGCCTGCCTGGCGACGCGGAACATATCTTCTTCCGTGGCGCCCGGCTTGCCGATCAAAATGTTATCTCTGATCGAACGGTGCAGAAGTGATGAATCCTGGCTCACCATGGCAATGTTTGAGCGCAAACTGTCTTGCGTCACATCCTTGATGGATTGGCCATCGATGGTTATGCGTCCCTCATCAAGCTCAAAGAACCGCAAAAGCAGATTTACCAACGTTGATTTACCCGCACCAGAGCGCCCGATCAGGCCGATCTTCTCACCTGCCTTCACACGCAGATTGATATTATCAATAACAATCTCACGGCTACTCTCTTCCGGTGAATAGCTGAACTTCACGCCATCAAAGTGAATTTCACCACCAGAAATTTGCAGCTCTTTTGCATGATCGGCATCGGTGATTGTCCAGGGCTGGGCAATCAGTTTTTCGCCATCGCGAATGGTGCCGATATTCTCAAAGATGCGGGTAACCACACCAGTGATCCAGTTCGACATACCAGCCAGCCTGATGACCAGCGGCAAAGCCATGGCCAGCGCACCGGTTGAGACAACGCCTTGCTGCCAAAGATAAAGCCCATAGGCGGCGCTGGTGGCAATCATCACATAATTGCACAGCTCCAATGGCAGCCAGATACCATTGACCACCCGGAAGAACCGTTCCGACGTGCTTTGCGCATCCATGAGTTTATCAGCCGCATAACTGTCTTCATGCTTGTTCAAGGCAAACATCTTTACCAACTGAATGTTGGTGTAGCTGTCGATGATCGCGCCGGTAAGTGTTGAGCGGGCATCGGACACTTTCTCTGAAGCATCCGCCAGCTTGCGCACCATGAAGCCCACATATGTGGCGATGATCACCAGCCACACCAGCAATGGCATGGCCAGGCGCCAGTCAGCACTCATCAATGCCGTGATCGCGGTGATAAGATAAATCGCCGCATAACACAGTGCATCAGCACTGTTCATGGTCATATCGCGCAAGGCATGGGTTGTCTGGTCTGCCTTGGCTGCAATGCGGCCCGCAAAGTCGTTCTGAAAATACGGCCAACTTTGGCGCAGCACATACCAGTGCAATTGCGCGCGAATGCGGGTGAACATCACCGGAAACAAGGTCTGATGCATTACCAAAAAGGTGAAAATCAACACCAGAGGTGCTATCAGCAACACAACGACACCGGCGATGGAAAACGCCCATCCGTAATCGGCAAAAATGGTTTCCCGATTGGTGGTTGTCAGCAAATCGACCAGCCATCCAAGCGCCACCGGCTTCATCACATCGATCACGGCAAGGCTTCCGATGCCCAGCACGACCAGGCTCAAACCGCCTTTAAACTGGGAAACGAAATAGCTGATGAACGCCCCAACGCCCGATGGAATCGCGGGGTTTGGTTGCAGCTCTAAAGGTTTGTATCGGCATTCAAACCAGGAAAATATTTTCTCAAACATAGCGAATTTCCTGCAATAGAATTCAAAAAGTGACAGCACCTTAATTGCAGATTTTCCACTATTTACAGACAGTTACAGGCACGTCTCTCGTGCAAAATGTGTCTAGCTTTGGGAAAGTTGGGCGCTGTCTCGGAGGGTTTAATCACGTCCTCACGCAAGATCAGCGTTAAGAGGAAATGATTAGCTCGCGAGGAGTCTCGGAAGTCCAATAATCATCATTGTCTCGGCCCAATTGGTCGTTTGAAGTGCGCCCTTTATAAAAAGGACCGGCGTGTTCGGCAAGTGCGATAAAGAAATTTGTTCGATTTCTTCCAACACTGTGATGATTTTGACACGCGCCCGAATCAAAGCGAGGCAAGCGTGCCGCGCTTACTGGCGCGGGGATTACCTTCGCTGATGGCGCCGTCCAGCACGCACAAAAATTCCAATAGCAAAGAGGACGATAAATGCGGAAAGGACAAACGGCGCACCTGGAACGTAGGCGAAGGCATCATCTTTTGTGAACGCAAAAAACGCTCCGGCCATAACTGGTGGGGAAAGCACCATGGCAACTGAGTTTACAGATGTCAGCACCCCTTGCAGTTCACCTTGGGAATCATCGGACACGGCGCGAGACATCATTCCCTGCAGGGCAGGGCCAGCCACAGCCCCCAAAGATGTGAAGGGTAAGAGCGCGAAAACCACCCAACCTGACCACACAATCGAAAGTGCGACGAAAGCCAGCACATCGATAATGAAACCAAAAATGACTGTGTTGAATTCACCCAGCCGGGCGATGATAGGCCGGATAAGCCAACCTTGCGCGATCGCCGTGCAAACGCCGTAGGTCGCGAGCGATAACCCGATAATACCCGGTTCCCAGCCGAATGCCTCTTTGGTGAAATAGGCCCAGACAACAGGATATACATACACCGCGATGGTGTTCAGGAAGCTGACGAACAACAACCCTCTAAGGCCTGGCAAGCGTGAAACGGAAGCAAAAGAACCAAACGGATTGGCGCGCACCCAGGTGAAAGGGCGGCGGATTTTATCGTTCACAGTTTCCGGCAGCGCAAAATAGCCCAGCACCAGATTTGCCCCAGCTAAAAGGGCAGCAGCGTAAAACGGTACGCGCGGGCCATACTCGCCCAATAGCCCGCCCAGCAATGGCCCAAGCACAAAACCCACCCCAAAGGCGGCACCGATTAGGCCGAAATTTTGCGCCTTTTCCTCAGGCTTCGAAACGTCAGCCATAAACGCCGACGCGGTTGCGTGGGTGGCCGAGGCAATTCCGGCAATCACCCGCGCCAGCAGCAAAAGCCAGATGGTGCCTGCTACCGCCATCAACAAATAGTCAACAGATATGACAAATAAAGAGGTGAGCAAAATGGGCCGGCGGCCAAACCAGTCCGAGAGATTGCCCAATATGGGCCCGAACAGAAATTGCATAACAGCAAAAAGAGTGGTGAGCACACCACCCCAAAGCGCCGCTTGCCCCAGAGAACCGCCTTCCAACTCTAAAATAAGGTCTGGCATGACAGGCAAAATGATGCCTATTCCCATGGAATCGATCACGATGGTAATCAGTATAAAGAGAATAGCAGATCGAGTTTTCATCTGCAGAGTTTGGAAGACCAGGTGAGGCCGGAAAATGTCTGAAACACTATTCAATTTCCTCCGGCACTATAATGAAAACAACACCATTTGCGATATCAACACGCGGCACCGCTTCAAGCGTGAACGGCAGAAGCAGATTTTCCCCGCCATCCGCAAGACGGATTTCAAGAATGTCGCCCGCGCCAAAATCGTGCACCGCGACCACCTCGCCAAATGCACTGCCATCTTCCAGCTTTACAGCCAGGCCGACCAGATCGGTGTGATAAAACTCATCTTCTTCCGGGGCGGGCAGATCTTCCCGTGACACATAAAGCCTGGTGCCTTTCAGGTCTTCTGCTTCATTGCGGTTTTTGACGCTATCAAGGGCTGCGATAACCATGCCTTTAGCGACGCGAAACCGCGTGATTTTATACACGCGGGTCCCATCTTCTGTGTGCACATTGCCATAGGCCGCCACACCATCAGGTGTTTCGGTAAACGGCTTGATGCGCACTTCACCCCGCACACCATGGGCGCCCGCAATAGCGCCCACGCATATGCGTTTGTTTGCCATCTGGCGTTAGCTCGCGGCTTTCTCTTCAGCCGGGGCTTCTTCCGCGGCAGCTTCTTCAGCAGGAGCTTCAGCGGCAACTTCTTCCGCAGGAGCTTCAGCTGGAGCCTCCTCAGCAGGTGCTTCTGCTTCGGCCTCAGCGGCAGCAGCAGCTTCCTCAGCAGCAGCGGCAGCAGCAGCTGCTGCATCTTCTTCACGCTCCTGGCGCTTCCTGCCCGGCAGGGCTTTCTGCGGATTGTTGCGCGCTTCACGCTTCAGGATGCCGGCGGCATCAAGGAAACGGTGCACGCGGTCGGTTGGCTTTGCGCCAACACTCAGCCAATGCTGAATACGCTCTTCCTTGATGAGCACGCGCTCATCGGAATCCTTCGGCAGAAGCGGGTTAAAGGTGCCCACATTCTCGATGAAGCGGCCATCGCGCGGCGAACGGCTGTCGGCTACAACAATACGGTAGAATGGGCGTTTCTTGGTCCCGTGACGGGCCAGTCTGATTTTCAATGCCATGGTTTGTTTCTCCTAAATAGCGATTGGTTCAGTTGTCTTGGTTGAGGGAAGCACGTGGCGCATGAAATGCCGTGGCTCTCCTCTTAATTCTGTATCGTGGGTGTTGGTCGCGCCCAGGCGTTCAGCCACCTTGCGCGAAGCAATATTGTTTGGATGCACGAAGCTCATCAATGCCGGCAAGCCAAGCTCTTGTTCTGACCAAACCTGAAC
>JBPCVX010000170.1:0-10455 GCA_051010095.1 Hyphomicrobiales bacterium | reverse complement strand
GATTGGCTGGCCGGTCGCCCACTCCCGCTCGCCGATTATTCACAATTATTGGCTTAAAACTCTCAATCTTGCGGGTGAATATGGTTTGCTACCTGTTGCCCCGGAAAAGGCCGATGATTATTTCCAGAGTTTTGAAAATCACGGCCTCATTGGGGCCAATGTTACGGTACCGTACAAGGAAGTTGCATTTCGTTGCGTTAACGAAACAGATGAGATTTCTAAGCGGCTAGGAAGCGTAAACACGCTCTATGTCAAAAATGGGAAGGTTTGCGCGACAAGCACCGATGGATATGGGTTTTTGCAGCACTTGAAACACGCGGTTGATGGCTGGAGTACAAAAGACAAATCTATCGTGTTGATTGGTGCAGGCGGAGCAGCGCGAGCTATTGCCGGGGCACTGATTGATGAGGGCGCAGCACAAATTATTGTCTGCAACCGGACGCTAACCAAAGCAGAAACTTTTGCCAAAGATCTGGGGGCGCCGGTTTCAGCAGCCAATTGGGATCATCGTCATGATATTTTGAGAGAGGCTGATCAGTTGGTGAACACAACCAGCTTGGGCATGACCGGAAACAGTGATCTTGATTTGCTGCTCAACAAGCTGCCTACAAGTGCTGTGGTTTACGACATTGTCTACACACCGCTTGAAACCAGTTTACTGAAAAACGCTGCTAAGCGTGGTCATCGATGTGTAGATGGTTTGGGCATGCTATTGCATCAGGCAGTACCGGGATTTGAATTATGGTTTGGACAAAAACCGGAAGTGACGGAAGAATTACGCGCTTTAGTGATTGGGTCTTTGACGGCTGATTGCACATGAAAATATTAGGGCTTACCGGTTCCATAGCCATGGGCAAAAGCGAAACATCACGCATGTTTCGTGCGCTTGGTGTGCCTGTGTTTGATGCCGATAAAGCGGTTCATGAACTCTATGCAAAAGGCGGTGCTGCGATTGAACCACTTGGAAAACTGTTTCCAGATGCGATAATTGATGGCGCGGTAGACCGTGAACAGCTTGGCAAGAGAGTGCTAGGCGACGAGCAAGCAATGAAACAGCTAGAAGCGATTGTGCACCCTTTGGTGCGCGAGATGCGTGTTGAATTCATTGAGACTGCCCGAAAAGAGGGCCATATGCTTGTTGTGCTTGATATCCCGCTCTTGTTTGAAACCGGGTATGATGAAGAACTGGATGCAATTGTCGTGGTATCAGCGCCGTATGAGATCCAGCGCGAACGGGTGTTAAATAGGCCCGGCATGACAGAAGAAAAATTCCAAGCCATTCTATCGCGTCAAGTTCCTGATGCGGAAAAGCGCAAAAAAGCCGATTTTATTGTGGATTCTAGCCAGGGTTTAGAACATGCGGCTGAACAGGTTGACCAAATCGTGCGAGAATTGACGCAATAGAAAAGATGAGACCGCTAATGCGTGAACTTGTACTTGATACAGAGACCACTGGATTGAGCCCGGCAGATGGCGACCGCATTGTTGAGATCGGTGCGGTTGAGCTGATCAATCACATCCCGACCGGCAACACCTATCATCAATATATCAATCCTGAGCGCGATATGCCCACCGAAGCGTTCAACGTGCATGGACTGTCAGAAGAATTTTTGCGCGGACATCCAGTGTTTGAAGATATTGCGGAGGCGTTTCTCGAATTTGTCGGCGACGGGGTTTTGGTCATTCACAACGCCAAGTTTGATATGGGGTTCATCAATGCAGAGCTGAGTTTCCTCAAACGTCCATCAATACCCAATGAACAGGTTCTTGATACCCTTGAGATTGCCCGCAAAAAACATCCAATGGGCCCAAATTCACTCGATGCGCTATGCCGGCGCTACGGAGTAGATAATTCCGGACGCACAAAACATGGTGCGTTGCTCGATTCAGAACTTTTGGCGGATGTCTATATCGAGTTGATTGGCGGGCGCCAACATGGGCTTGCGATCGATCAAAATGTTACTCAGTCTGGCCAACCCACAATCAACTCAAAAGCGCGCAACATTAAGCCGCGCCCGGAGCCTCTGCCTTCTAGGTTAAGTGATGAGGAGCGTGCTGCGCACGATAAATTTATCAAAAGCCTTTCAGGTGATGTGCTGTGGGCACAGGCAAAATAAAAAGGGCTGCACAAAGGCAGCCCTTTTGAAACCTAATTACCTGAATTTCTAGCTAATGGCTGATTCCGCTCCACCTTCTTGTTCCATGCGCTGCTGATACATCGCACCAAAATCAATTGGATCAAGAAGCAGCGGTGGGAAGCCACCGTTGCGGGTTGCCTCTGCCAAGATCTGGCGGGCAAACGGGAAGATCATCCGCGGGCACTCGATCAATACAATCGGATGCATATGTTCTTCAGGAATATTTTCCAGACGAAACACACCAGCATAAAGCATTTCAGCCGCAAACACCGTTGTTTCTTTGTCGTTGGCTTTGATGTCGAGCTGAAGTTCAACTTCATAATCTGTGGCCGAAACAGTTTTAGCATTGACGTTTACAGATACATCGATCTGTGGCTGCATGCCTTCGTTCAGAAGCGATTGCGGCGCATTGGGGTTCTCAAAAGACAAATCTTTGAGATATTGCGCAAGCACCCGCATTGACGGAGCAGCACCATTGCCAGCAACACCTTCTGCTACGCCACTTGTATCGTCTGTATTGGCCATCGTATTCAGATCCTTAAGAAAATTATTCGCCGTTTCGCAGGGTCACGCAGCTTACGGCTCCAAGTTCGGTGATTTCGTGCCTCCCGCTATCACGTCTACGTCGTGCCTGCAATAGCTCAGCGCGTTCCCCATGGGGTTTCGTCAAGTCGTTTCTGTCTTTCATCGGGTGTTATGTCATCTTCTTCCATAACCTCGCCGTCAATTATGGGCCCTTGAGAGCCCCCGGGACGTGGACCATCAAAATCTCCAGGGTTTGGTCCTTGACCGGGCGTTACAACGTGAACGTGATTTTTAATCCGGTCCCAAATTCCATAGGCTATTTTTAAACGCAATGGCGGGATCAGCAGTAAAAATCCGATTGCGTCTGTGAAAAACCCGGGCGTCAGCATTAAAAGCCCGGCAATCAGCAGAAAAACGCCGTGAATAATCGGTTCGACTGGAAGTTCATTGCGTGCACTGGCTTCCTGCGCTTGTTGAAGAACCGCAAATCCTTGCTGTCTCAGCAACCAGGTGCCCAAGACAGCAGTTCCGATGACTGTCAACAATGTCGGCCATAATCCAATAATCGAGCCGATTTGTATAAACAAAGCGATCTCGATAAGCGGAACCGCAATAAACAGAAAGAAGAGGAATAAGGGCACTTTTTCACCTTGTGACATAAAATAAGCGAAATGCCGCGATTATATTGTCGCATTGCAGGTTGGACTCGCGATTTTAAGTCATATATGAATAGCGAGCGTCAATCACTAGGGGTAATACAAGAAATTCCCGCGATTGACACCTAGCAGAACAACAAACCTTGAAAGCGTTTGGACAAACCGCATGAACGAAGCATTTGATCCTCTCAATATCGTCATACTGGTTGTGGCAGTTATTATCTTTTTGAAACTGCGTAGTGTACTTGGTCGCAGAACCGGGCAAGAGCGTGAACATCCGTTTGAAACATTCGGGATGCAAGACCGCGATGAAAAAGAAAAACGCGAAGGCAATGTGGTTCCGCTTCCGAATCGGGATGACGAAGAAATTCCTGAAAGCGCCTATCGCATGCGCCATGAGGAAGAAGAACCGATTTGGCAAGATATTGCCGAAGAAGGCACACCTCTCGCCAATGCCCTTGTTGAAATCAAAAACGTTGACGAAGACTTCATGCCGAAGGAGTTTTTGCAGGGTGCCAAGTCTGCTTACGAGATGATTGTTACTGCATTTGCTGACGGTGATCGCAAAGTGCTCAAGAACCTGCTGTCTGCAGAGGTTTATGAAGGCTTCAATTCCGCGCTTACTGAACGAGAAAAAGCTGGCCATGTTCAAGACGCAACGTTTGTTGGTATCGACAAGGTGTCGATAATCGACGGTTCACTAAAAGATAAGAATGCTAATGTTACGATTAAGTTTGTTAGCCAACTTATTTCAGTAACAAGAGATAAATCCAGTGCAATTATTGAAGGTGATCCGCAAAAAATCCGCGAAGTTACGGATATTTGGACATTCATGCGCGACATCACATCGCGAGACCCGAATTGGAAATTGGTGGCCACCGAAGCCGCAAATTAATAAGAACTCAGCGGCTATAACGGCTACGGTTCTCGCGGCATTTTTGGTCCTTACACCGGCTGATGCCGGACGAAATGACATGCGCGCGGTTTCATTCAGCGCGCTTTCCGGCTGGAGCGGTGATCAACAAGCAGCCAGCTTTGCCGCCTTCCGACGTTCTTGCAGAAAAATGATGAAGGCGAGATGGCGCAAGACCATATATGGTGGCAGCCGTCAGGATTGGCGCAAAGCATGCAACGCCGCCTTGAAAAAGAGCGCTAAAGTGAGCAACCGCACTGCACGGTCATTCTTTGAAACCTATTTCAGCCCTGTTGAGGTGCGTGCAAATTCTAGCATGTTTACCGGTTACTTTGAGCCGGAGTTGCGCGGTTCCCGCAAACGCTCCAAAGACTATCCTGTTACCCTTTACCGTAAGCCTAAGGATCTGGCGCGCTTATCCAAATCTGCAGCGAAAAAAACCGGTATGCCGTTTGGTCGCAAAACGTCTTCGGGCATCAAGCCTTACTACACGCGCAAACAAATCGAACAAGGCGCACTGAAGGGCAAAGGACTGGAGCTGCTATATCTCGATGACCCGGCGGATGCATTCTTTTTGCACGTGCAGGGTTCGGGCCGTGTGCGTCTTGATACTGGCGAAGTTATCCGCATTGGATATGCCGCCAAAAATGGTCGACCTTACACCGCGATTGGTAAAGTGCTGATCGATTGGAACGAACTTGAGCGCAAAAAGGTTACCATGCAGTCGATCCGTGCTTGGCTGACGCTGAACCCAAATCGGCTAAATCAGCTGTTTTGGAAAAACCAGTCTTATATTTTCTTCCGCGAGGTAAAGATTTCTAACGCTCGCCTCGGACCCCCAGGAGCACAAGGTGTGGAACTCACTGCGGGCCGCAGCCTGGCTGTTGATGGTAAGTATCACCTTTACGGAACGCCGATGTGGCTGGAAACCAAAGTACCGATGGGCGCAGGTGGAAAATTGCAGCGCTATAACCGCTTAATGGTGGCGCAAGACACCGGCAGCGCAATTAAGGGTAAAGTGCGCGGCGATATCTTCTTTGGTTCTGGCGACAAGGCTGGACAGTTGGCTGGCCCCATGCAGAGCCCTGGCCGTATGGTGGTTCTTTTGCCCAAAGGCCTTGCTGCCCGCTTGGCACGCTGAGCGACTGCGCCGCGCAATGGCAAAAGATGATGGAAAACCAGGTGGTAAAAGACCAGTTCTGCCGCCCGATTACCATCTCTGGAATAAAGTTGCTGAAACTGTTGAGCCGATCCAAAAGACGCGATTTTCAGACCTTGTCGCCGAGGAGTTGAAGGCCTGTAAGCCTTTGCCGGCGCCAACTGTCAAAAAGAAAAACCCAAATGCCGCGCCAGCTCACCGCCCATCTCTCAAAGAACCTTCTAAACCGTCAACGTCTTCACCGCTGAATAGTCTCGACAGGCGCACAAAGCAAAAACTTACGCGTGGTAATGTAGACATTGAAGGTCGCCTTGATTTGCATGGCCATGGTGTTGAGATGGCGCGCGTTAAGCTGAAGGGTTTCCTCACTTCGGCACGTGTATCTGGTAAGCGCACGGTATTGGTGATTACCGGGAAAGGTTGTTCACCCTATGCGCGACACACATTACATGGTGCGGCCCATTTTGATGCGCCTGAACGGGCGGGCCGTTTGCGCAGAATGTTGCCTGAGTGGCTTGAAGAAGCTGAATTCCGAGTTTTAGTCTCGGGCTATCAACCAGCACATCCCAAACATGGCGGCGGCGGTGCTTTTTACATACGTTTGCGCAGGGTGAGACCATGACCCCGTTTGGTGAAAAAATGCGCGCGCTAAGAAAACGAGATGGCGTGACGCAAAAAGAAATGGCCGCCGCCATCGGGATTTCGAGCGCTTATCTGTCTGCTCTTGAGAACGGCCATCGCGGACGACCAAGCTGGTATCTCACCCAGCACATTATCACTTACTTTAATCTGATCTGGGATGAAGCTGAGGAAATCCAAAGGCTGGCGCAAATTTCTCATCCGCGCATCGTGATCGATACCGCTGGGTTAAGCCCGCACGCCACTGAACTCGCCAATAAATTGGCGGGATCAATTGCTCACATGGATGATGAGAAAATACAGTCTTTGCTCGACCAAGTTTCTAAAGAATGAATTTTGACAAGTCTGCATTCTTTGCAAGATCGCCTATATGTTTGTCCACATAGGCTGCATCAATTTCCACGGTTTCACCACCTCTATCGGTCGCGGCAAATGAAACTTCATCAAGCACGCGTTCCATAACTGTCTGCAATCTTCTTGCGCCAATATTTTCAATTGATGCATTGATTTCAGCTGCGATTTTCGCGAGTGCATCAATACCATCTTCTGTGAATTCGAGGGTAACGTCTTCGGTGCTCATCAAGGCGATATATTGCTTGATGAGACTTGCTTCCGGTTCCGTCAAAATGCGGCGAAAATCTTCCTGAGTAAGCGCTCTAAGTTCGACGCGAATGGGCAAACGGCCCTGCAGTTCGGGCAAAAGATCGGACGGCTTGGAGAGATGAAATGCGCCCGAGGCGATGAAGAGAATGTGGTCGGTTTTTACGGGACCATGCTTCGTGCTGACCACGGTGCCCTCGATGAGTGGCAACAGGTCGCGCTGCACACCTTCACGGCTCACATCACCGCCTGATCGTTCTGAACGCACGCAAATTTTGTCAATCTCATCCAAGAAGACAATTCCATTATTCTCAACAAGATCAATAGCTTCCTGAATAACTTGCTCGTCATCTAAAAGTTTGTCGGATTCTTCTGCGATCAACAATTCATAGGATTCACGCACTGTTAAGCGCCTGGTTTTTGTGCGTCCACCAAGTGCCTTACCGAACATATCGTTGAGATTAATCATGCCGACCGACGATCCCGGCATACCTGGTATTTCAAACCCACCCAGTGAAGCGCCAGTATCCATAACCTCGATCTCAATTTCTTTTTCATCGAGCAAGCCTTCGCGCAATTTTTTGCGGAAACTCTGTCGTGTCGTGTCGCCCGACTTTTCGCCAACCAAAGCGTCTAGCACCCGCTCTTCCGCATTTACGTGAGCAGCGGCGGAAACTTCCTTTCTTTTGGCATCGCGCACCAACGAGATGCCCGATTCAACCAGATCGCGCACGATTTGCTCTACATCGCGGCCTACATATCCAACTTCTGTGAACTTGGTTGCTTCAACCTTTAAAAAGGGCGCATTGGCAAGTTTTGCAAGACGGCGTGATATTTCGGTTTTGCCAACCCCTGTTGGGCCAATCATCAAAATGTTTTTGGGCAAAACCTCTTCGCGCATCATATCGTCAAGTTGTTTGCGCCGCCAGCGATTGCGCAGCGCGATTGCAACAGCGCGCTTGGCATCTTTCTGGCCAATGATGTGACGGTCGAGTTCAGATACTATTTCGCGGGGAGAGAAGTCTGTCATTTTACTCACGCATAAGGTGGAAGTTTTTCAAGAAACGAGAATTGGGGCAGTTTGCCCATAAGCAATGAACGTATGGGATACCAGAACACGCCAATCAAGACGATGCCAGTCCCAATGATTAATGCTGTAAGTGGGAGCGTCAGGTTCATAGTCCCAGGAATCTGTGAGTTCATGTAGCCGATCGAAATCGTGAAATAAATCAGCGATGATGCCACGAGCGAACGTCGGTCAAGCAACAATCCTAGAAGGGTGGCCGATAGTGCGCATATAAATACGATCAATACAGTTTGCTCAATTTCTCCAGACATCAAAACACTGAAAAAAATTGGATGTATTGTCATAGGCGACCCGATGATGAACAACCAGAATGCATACGCGGTTGTTTTGCTGTTCCGCAAGGGATCGAGCGTATCAAGCCATATCGCCGTTAGCAGAATAGCCAACCCGCACACGCCGAGTATGAGATTATAAGGCAAAGCTGGGAACTGGGTTGATAGAAAAACGAATGCTGTTTGTGCTGCCGCCGCTGCAAAGAACAGCAACAGCATGGGCAACTTAAACCGCATGAATACCAAGCCAAATGCCAGTGCACGCACAAGATTGATCCAAGTATTTTCAAAAGCGAAAGTCGCGTCTAGGAGATCTGGATTTCCATGCAAATACAGCGAGGCAGCAGATGTTACCGCGACAACAAACAAGATTGCAGAGGTGACAGCAGGTAAAAGTTGAGGGCGTTTATACGTAAAAAATTCAGCAAAAGCCCAGAACAAAGCGGCTAAAGCGGGAATTGCAACAAGCTTAACTGAAGACAAAGTGCCGGATGTAGCGGAAGATATGTCGAAGATGCCAACTGCTCTTATCATCGCCATAAACATGATGATCAAGCCAAGTGAGATGAAAATTTCACCAAAGTTATTGGTGACGCGAAAGTTTTCAGCTTTTGCCCGCGGGGTCTGATTACGCACCGCAAGAAATTCCTGGAGCGCGTCAGCCTGTTCGGCGCTGAGGATTCTATTCTCGACAGCGGCGTTTAAATCTTCTCTTTCGAGTTTCATTCAGCATCCAGGGTTTCAACAACGACATTATCGTTTGTGAACACGCATATATCTGCAGCAATTCCCATTGCTTTGCGGGCAATATCTTCGGCATCCATGTCTGTATCGGCCAGCGCCTTTGCCGCGGCATAGGCAAAATTACCACCGGATCCAATTGCTGTAAGTCCGTTTTCAGGCTCAAGCACATCTCCGGTGCCGGTGAGCACGAGTGAAACGGATTTGTCAGCAACAATCATCATGGCTTCCAAACGCCGCAGATAACGATCTGTTCGCCAATCCTTTGCCAAATCCACACAAGCCCGTGTGAGTTGTTCGGGATATTGCTCAAGTTTTGCTTCAAGGCGTTCAAACAACGTGAACGCATCGGCGGTCGCACCTGCGAATCCAGCAATAACGTTACCTTTTCCTAGCGGCCGCACTTTGCGTGCGTTCGCCTTGATAACTGTATTACCCAAACTCACCTGGCCATCACCAGCGATAACCACTTTGCCATTCTTGCGCACAGTAACAATTGTTGTGCCATGCCATTGATCGATTTGATGGGAACTGTCCGATGCCACGTTTTTGTGCTCTCAAATGCTTGCGGAAATGTTTTCAGTTGAGAAGACATGTAAGCATGGTACGTGTCAATGCAAGGCAAATTTTGCGCTAAAGCATGTGCCAGAACATTGCGTGAAAAGGTGCAAAAGCTTATACAGCTCGAAGATTTTAGCGAAGCGGGTTCTCAATGGGCGAAAATTCCCTGGAAGATGTATGTGTTAGAAAAGGTATGCGGATGACAGAGCAGCGCCGCGTTATTGCGCGTGTGCTTTCCTATGCTGCAGACCACCCTGACGTTGAAGAAGTCTACCGCAGGGCATCGGCAATCGACGATAATATTTCGATTGCTACGGTGTATCGGACCGTGCGTCTTTTCGACGATGCGGGTATTTTAGAGCGTCACGAGTTTCGCGATGGAAGGTCGCGCTACGAGCCTGTTCCCGATGAGCATCATGATCATCTCATTGATTTGCAAACGGGCAAAGTGATTGAATTTCGCAATGAAGATATTGAGAAGCTGCAAGAATTTGTAGCCAGGGAATTAGGGTATAAGCTTGTTGACCATCGTCTTGAACTTTATGGCCTGCCGCTAACTGATCAAGATGGCGACATTTAGCGCGGCGCTGCGAATATGTGCGATTGCACTTTTATTTTTGATAACAATTCCCTGTTATCTGCTGATCCGCATTTGGGACAAACAACGTGCCGAACGATTTTCAATGCCAGTTTTTGGTCTCGTTGCATGGCTCATGGGTGCCACAACCACGATCATTGGCAATCCGCAAGCCCGGGGACCGCTCCTCATCGCCGCCAACCACGTTTCATGGACTGACATAATTTTAGTCGCATCAGTGGTTCCAGGAACCTTTATTGCAAAGAGCGATGTTGAAGACTGGCCAGTATTCGGTCTTCTTGCCCGGCTCAAGCGTTCTTTGTTTGTGGAGCGTGGCAAACCACAAAATACCTCTGAATTTAAAAACACGATGCGCCAACGATTGAGCGACAATGAGATTGTTATTTTGTTTGCAGAGGGAACCAGCTCCGATGGTAACCGAGTGCTGCCATTCAAAAGTGCTTTGTTTTCTGCTGTTGAAGATGAAAGTGTTCCAGTTCAGCCGCTGAGCATCGCCTATACAGGGCTTGGAGGATTGCCTATGGGCCGACGCCGCAGGCCTTATCTGGCTTGGTATGGCGACATGG
>JBPCVX010000169.1:0-6188 GCA_051010095.1 Hyphomicrobiales bacterium | reverse complement strand
TGGGGCACAAACGCAATGAAGAACACTATGCTTTTGGGGTTGAGCGCGGTCACCATGAATGAGTTGTAAAACATCCGCTGGGTATTTGCGTTCTTGCCTACTTTCTGCAGTTCAGTTGTTTTTGGATTGCTGCGCCACAATTGCACACCGAGCCATATGAGATAAGCTGCGCCCGCTAGTTTGAGGATAGTAAACAATGTGGCTGAAGCTGCCAAAATAGCGCCAGCCCCCGCAAGTGATATACTCATCGCCAACAAATCACCAACTGCAACACCTGGAACGGTAGCCCAAGCGCTTGATTTGCCATGGCCAAGAGCATAGCTCACCACGATCATGATGGTTGGGCCTGGGCTTGCAAGCAACACTGCGCTTGTGACCGCGAAAGCTATCCAAATTTCAAAAGACACTGCTTGGATCCAAATTTGACTGCCAATGATAGACTCAACGCAGGTTACACGTTGTATTTCAACTTCTAAATTTTCAATCCGGCCGAAACCCTTCAAAGATAATTTGATCAGCAAAGCGGATCGCCCGTTCCCGGTCCGTTTTGGTGCGCACAGTCCAAGACAATACTGGCAGGCCGCGCTTTTTAAACAACCTCGAAGGAGCGTTCGGGAGATCTTTGACGTAAATCGCCGCAAATTGTGGGTCGGCTGCGTTTAGCTCGTTCATGTGACGTAGCGACAATCTGCGTGGCAAGTTTAAAACCTTGTTCCACTCCTCGCCGTAATGAAAATTCTCAATTGTGATCCCGCGCGTCACATTTGGTGCATATTCCCGCATGTATCTAACGCTTTGTGGGTCAAACGACATAACTGCAATGGGACCTGTGTAGCGGCGCACGATTTGCGCAAGGCGCGTCTCTAAAATCCCTGGGGTGGCCCATTGTGCCTTCGCCTCGATAATCAGAGGCGCCCGCCCATCTACTTGCTCCAGCAGCTCTGTAAGAGTTTGGATGCGATCTGTGCCCTTTTTGAAACGAGCGCATTGTATTTCACACGCAGGTTTCGAGAGAAGAGCACCGCGCATATCTGTAAGCCGGTCGAGGGTGTAGTCATGGAAAACCATAACCTCGCCATCACCTGCAAGCTGCACGTCAACTTCTATACCAAAATTACCCTCAATCGCGGCTTCAACTGCGCTTGAGGTGTTCTCGATTATGCCAAGTGCAGAATCATGCAGCCCGCGATGAGCCACGGGCCGGGCATATAACCACTTTAGTTGGCGCAATCTGCCCGGCCTGATATGCATTTCGTTCAAGAGATTTCAAACACCGCATCAACTTCAACAGCAACGTTCGCGGGGAGCGAGCCTGCACCCAGTGCGAAACGTGCGTGTTTGCCTTTATCGCCAAAAACTTCGACCATCAAATCCGAACAGCCGTTAATGACCTGAGGATGCTGAGTGAATTCTGTTGTGGAGTTTACAAATCCACCAAGTTTTACACACCGTACAACGCGATCTAGTTCACCGCCACACGCGTGCTTTAGCTGTGCGATAATATTTACACCACATAAGCGCGCAGCCTCTGCGCCTTCCTCAACGCTAAAATCTGCGCCCACTTTGCCTTGATATTTAAACGCACCGTCTTGCAGAGTGACTTGGCCCGAAATGAACACCAGATTTCCGGTGACCACATAGCCCACATAGTTGGCCACAGGTGCGGCGGGTTCAGAAATTTCAATACCCAATTCCGCCAGGCGATCGTCAATTTTCCCCATAATATGTCCTTAAGGTCTGTTTGATTTTGGATGCGGCATATTTCTACACCATTGAAGATAATTTACCATTTGCAGCGGAAATTACGCACAAAAAGCCGCAAACACACGACAAAACTTCACGCATAAGCGGCAAATGTGATAGACACTTCCCGTCTCAGGGACGGTTTATATCCTCTCAACTTTGAAAAGTGTGCCCAATTGTTCAAATTTAAGAAAACTAGTCATGCTGCATTGCTCGCAGCAGCACTGTGCGCAGGCGCAGCGGTCGCGACGTCAAGTGATGTTTTTGCCACTGAATATGCCCATGTTGTTCCGCATCGCGCGTTCTACACGCTATCTGCCGATAAGATTGAAGAGCGTTCTGGGGTGCGCAGCGCTGGCGGGCGTATGGTGATCGAGATTACTGGCAACCGGTGCGATGGATGGGCTGTGAATGTTCGTTTCGCCACTGCGCTGGGGGTTCAGCGAGGGCAGACGCGCGTTTTGGATAATGTCGATTCTTATTTTGAGGCAGGCGATGGCTCAAAGTTCAAGTTCTCCAGCCGCTTCTATATTAACGGCAATCTGGAGAAAGAAACCAAGGGCGAAGCGAATCTCACGATAAAGGACGGTGCATCTGAGGGCGGAGAAGTTGAGCTTGAACAACCAACCGAGATTGCTTTTAAACTTCCAAAAGGCACGCTCTTCCCTATGGCTCATACTGAAAAGCTCCTCAAGCTGGCAACACGAGGCGAAACTTTTGATCGGGTCCAGATTTATGATGGCGATGGAGATAAGACGGTTTACTTCGCATCAACAGTTATTGGAAAAAAGAAAGAAGGGCTTAGCTCACCAACGCAAGCACAAAAGCCCCTCAAAGGCGTTGCTTATTGGCCGGTAAGCATCAGTTATTACGACCGCAAAACTGAAACCTATTCTGCTGGCGAGCAGGTGCCGTCTCACCAAGTAGGGTTCACCATGTTTGAGAATGGAGTCTCAGGGTCGCTTACCATCGACTATGGTGATTTTTCGTTGAAGGGTGAGTTGGAAAAACTCGAAATGCTCGAAGAAGTCAGCTGCGACTGAACCCGCGGCCCTTTTCAATTGCTTGATGGCCAAAACGTTCGCGCAGGCTATCCATTGCACGCTCGGCGTCAGCGCGTTTTGTTGCGTTTGGGTCGAGAAAGTCTGGTGGGTCTGCAACGGCCTCAGATTTAAGTTGCGAGATACCAACTCCAATGAGCCGGTAGGGGGTTCCATCAGCCTCCTTCGTGAGCAACCCATGTGCGGTTCTATAGATCACATCTGCAAGTTGGGTGGGTTCACTTAGCCGCCTGTTACGGGTGCGGATTTGGAAACGCGTTGTTTTCAGTTTTAAAACAATAGTATGGCCTGCATGTCCGGATGCCTTCGCCCGCCGTGATACGGTTTCGGAAAGTCGCCACAGATGTTTTGAAAGAGCATCAAGCGAGACAATATCTTCATTAAAAGTGGTCTCAGAAGAAATACTCTTTGCATCGCCATGGGGTTTTATTGTGCGCTGATCCTCCCCGCGCGACAAATGGTAAAGCCTTGATCCCATTGAACCATAACGCTTCATGAGGTCGGTTTTTTCCATGTGCTGCAATTGACCCACTGAATGGATACCATCTCGGTTGAGTGATTTTTGCAACGCTTTGCCAACGCCCCAGATTATAGAAACTGGCTTGTTTGCGAGGAAAGAAAGCGTTTCTTCGCGGCCAATAACAGAAAAACCGCGTGGTTTTTCCAGATCTGAGGCGACTTTTGCCAGAAATTTGTTGTGGGACAGTCCGATTGAGGCGGTTATGCCAATCTCTTTTTCGACGTGGTTCACCAATTTCGCCAGCGTAAGGGCTGGCATTGTGCCGTGCAGGCGCTCGGTGCCGGTTAAGTCGAGAAACGCTTCATCAATGGATATCGGTTCAACAAGCGGTGTTAGGGTGCGCATAATCTCTCGCACCTGGCGGCCAACCTTAGAATATTTCTTCATATCAGGCTTCACAACCACCGCTTGGGGACAAGCCTTCAAGGCCTTAAACATGGGTTGGGCTGAGCCAACGCCGTGAATGCGTGCGATATAGCATGCAGTTGATACGACACCGCGTTTACCACCCCCCACAATCAGCGGCTTGTCGCGAAGTTCGGGATTGTCGCGCTTTTCAACGGCGGCGTAAAATGCATCACAATCCAAATGCGCGATAGATAGATTTGGGAGTTCTGGGTGCGAGAGCATGCGGGGACTCTTGCAATTGCTACACCGCGCAGTGTTCAGTTGAGCAGGAGTGAGGCAATCGCGGCAAAACGCTTGAGCAGACTTGATTGCACGATCGCTCATAACAATGCGCCCAACCGTGTTTTATGCATTCCACAGCCAAGCTGCACCGCGCACACCTGAAGCATCGCCATGCTTGGGCGGGGAAATTTTGGTCTCGAACACATCGCTGAACACATAGGGTTTCATCAACTCTGGCAGTTTAACATAAAGATGTTCAAGCTTGGATAGTCCACCACCTAGCACAATCATGTCAGGATCAAGAAGATTAACAACCGTTGCTAATGCTTTGGCGAGGCGTGCTGTATGTCTCTCAAGGGTTTGGCGCGCTGCCATGTCGCTGCTATCAGCACCAGCACAGATTTCTTCAGCAGTAAGCTTATCACCAGTGACGGCAAGATGATCACGTTGCAGGCCAGACCCAGACAGCCACAACTCAAGGCAATTTTCTCCACCACACCGGCAGGCGACGGGTGGAAGCTCGCTCTGGTCTGGCCAGGGTAGGGGATTATGACCCCATTCACCGCCTATACTATTGGCACCATGCACAATCTTGCTGTTGACGACAATTCCACCCCCAGTGCCGGTTCCAATTATCACGCCGAACACCACAGGGCATCCAGCCGCTGCACCATCAACCGCTTCAGAAAGTGCAAAGCAATTTGCATCATTGGCAAATCGCAAAGACCGTCCGGTGATCGCCTCAAGATCTTTTGAGATCGATTTCCCGTTCATCCATACAGAATTTGAGTTGCGTAACAATCCGGTTTTAGGGGAGATGGAACCTGGGGTGCCCAAGCCCACGCTTGCGCGTTCACCAATGGTGTTTTCGGCATCTGTAATGAGATCATTAATAAGTTTTATGGTCTGTTCATAATCGCCTTTTGGCGTGGCGACGCGCTTGGCAAGAAGTTGCTTGCCATTGGGTGAAAACGCAGCGACGGCAATCTTAGTCCCACCAATATCGATGCCAATTTTCGCCTGCTCAACCATGGTGTTCCAGATGTTTCCGCATAAAAATCTGGCTCTCGTTCCAATTGTTTGTACGAAGGGAAAATCTATCTATTACAGTAAGGTGGCGTCCAAATCTATCATCTTGGATGAAATGAATATTGATCACATCTGGGCACGTATCGGCGGAAGAGTGTAGGTTATCTGGTGTATCATCCAAAAAAAACACAGGCTTGGTGACTTCGGAGGCGAGCGCATGGATTGCGGCTCCCTTGCTGCCCGTATTTGAAACGACCGGGTAGGGCATTCCATGACCGTGCAGATTTTCGATCCGGGCGTCACGATAGTCATGTGGCATGTTGGTGAGCATCACAACATCTGCGCTATCAGAGAGTTCATCGAGCGCGTCTGCGGCGCCCTCTATTGCGTCCAAGGACCCGACGCAGGTTGCAAAGAAGTGTTTCAAAAGTGGTCCGACCCTGGAGTTTTCTATTGGCGTATTCGACGCTATTTCCTTGATGTTGCCATTGAGGGCGAAGCTGGCCGGATCGAGCCATAAACCTTGCGTCTCTAAATAGTTCTCCAGGCCGCGCACAAAATGCAACACAACCTCGTCCACATCGCAGATAACTAATGGCTTGTTGGTGTCGATGGTAAGCTCGGAGATATGTTGGGCGGTGATTTCGTGCAGCATAATATTACTCCGCCATAGGGTCTGCCAATGCGCGCTGGGCTTGCGCCGGTGCGTCAGGCTCTAAATCTTCATCGCTTACGAATAGAAATAGCAAGCTTTCATCGGTCAGAAGATGCTCAACAACACCAGCAAGAAAGTGTCGTTCTCCTGCAATTGCTGCAATATCTTGCGGGCTTGTTCCAGAAAGTGCCAAAAACCGCGTAAACCGTTCCTCATCGCGGGCCAAAAACTGCAGCGCTTTTAGGCCCACCATTTCGGCTTCATCCCTTGTCACCTGTTTCTCCACATTTTTTTAGCAGAATCGCCCGGCAATTAAGCACTTGGTTACACAATAACGGTCTAATTGTAGGAAACATTTCTAAGTGAGTCTCGCGTGGTGTTCCAGAAGGGTATATTGCGCGGCACGTTCTACGCGCTCTGAGAGTGGCGCTATTAGATGATTACCGGCAATACCGCGCCATAAATGCGGGTGGGCTGGACGGAGAAAGCCGGTGGCGAAGACGATTTTGATTGTCGAAGATAACGAACTCAACATGAAGCTATTTCATGA
>JBPCVX010000168.1:0-12572 GCA_051010095.1 Hyphomicrobiales bacterium | reverse complement strand
CTTTAGACGCTTCTGGGGCAGCGGCAGCATGCCCCATTCCGGCATACCGGGCCCGCCTTGTGGACCTGCGTTGCGCATTCCCAATACTGTATCTTCGGTGACATCCAAATTGGGATCATCGATTGCTTCCTTCATCTCCCGGTAGCTTTCAAAAACCAAAGCCGGGCCACTGTGCTTTAAAAACTTTGCATCACATGCAGACGGCTTAATCACACAGCCATCTGGCGCAAGGTTGCCTTTCAACACAGCAAGCGCACCTTCCGCATAGACCGGATTATCAAGTGAGCGGATGACGTCCTCATTCCAAACCTCTGCTGAGGAAATATCGTCACCCAAAGTTTCGCCGGAAACTGTGCGGGCCGACAGATCGAGCACATCCTTGATTTGACTCATCAGCGCAGGCAATCCACCTGCATAGTAAAAATCTTCCATCAAATAACGTTCACCCGATGGGCGGATGTTGGCAATTACCGGCACCTCGCGGCTTGCGCTTTCAAAATCATCGAGCGAAATGTCAAATCTGGCGCGGCGGCCTTCGGCGATCAGGTGGATAATCGCATTGGTGGAACAGCCCATGGCCATGGCGACCTTAATTGCATTTTCAAATGAAGCGCGGCTCAACACATCAGAAGGCTTCAAATCCTCCCACACCATGTCCACAATGCGCCTGCCTGCAGAAGCGCACATGCGAATATGATTGGCATCTGCAGCGGGTATAGCTGACGCCCCTGGCAGGGTCATGCCGAGAGCTTCAGCACTTGCTGTCATGGTGGATGCGGTGCCCATGGTCATGCAGTGGCCGTAGGAGCGCGCAATCCCAGCTTCAACCGCGCGCCATTCATTCTCATCAATGGCGCCAGCCTTTCGATCATCCCAGTACTTCCAGGTATCAGAACCAGAGCCTAACACTTCGCCGCGCAAATTACCGCGCAACATGGGACCGGCCGGAACATAGATCGCCGGCAAATCCATGCTGATTGCGCCCATCAACAAACCTGGCGTGGTCTTATCGCATCCGCCCATCAATACCGCGCCATCAATCGGGTGTGAGCGCAACAGCTCTTCGCATTCCATGGCCAGCATGTTGCGGTAGAGCATAGCAGTTGGCTTGACAAAAGGTTCGCTTAGCGAAATCGCAGGCAATTCCAGCGGAAACCCGCCGGCCTGAAAAATGCCCCGCTTAATGTCTTCCACCCGGTGCTTGAAATGCGCATGACAATGATTGATGTCTGACCAGGTATTGATAATGGCGATGACCGGTTTGCCGTTCCAATCCTCCAATCCATAGCCCATTTGCATGGCGCGCGAGCGGTGACCAAAGCTGCGCAAATCATCCTTGTCGAACCACAGTCCGCTGCGCAACTCACGTTTCTTTTGGCTCATTATCATCTTCCTCGATTAATTCATCTCGCGTAATCTGCTCGCCGGGCTTCGTGGTGCGTAAGATCAGCAAGATCACTGCTGTGGTGCCCAGGAAAAGCGCAACAATAAAACTGTTAAACTCGATTACGTGCAGTTTGTTGACACCCGCCATCCACAACAGTCCAATGATCACGACCAACATTGCCCAATGCCAGGGTTTGCCCAGAAAAATCTCACGCATCGCTCATCTGCTCCCTGCCCTGAAATGCAGCCAATACGCGCGGGCCCACCGTCGCGGCAGCCAATACCGCGCCAACGATCACCCAAATGTAACCCGCGACGCCAAGAACCGTTGTGTTCGGCGGAATGAGCAAGCACGCAGCGGCCACCAATATGGCGATGCGTTTTGGTCTTTCTACAGCCCCACGATACCAGCCTTCCAATCCAATCGAGAGCACCCACAACCCACCCAAAACGATGAGCGTCGATACAATCGTGAGCCAGATCGAGCCGACAAACAGCAGCGATGGATTATAGACAAAAACCAAAGGCACAAGATATTTGGCAATGCCAACACGAGTGGATTCAATCGCGGTCATCATGGGCGGCGTTCGGGCAATTGCTGCAGCTGCAAATGAGGCAAGCGCAACGGGCGGTGTAATTGATGATACGACGCCAAAATAAAATGCAAACATATGCGCAGCAATTGGCTCAACACCAATTTTAATAAGAGCAGGAACGATCAACGCTGCCACCGTGATGTAAACTGCTGTGGTGGTGATGCCCATACCAAGGATGATTGCAGACACACCCGTGAGCGCCAGCAGGATGAGCAGGTTTCCACCGGAGAGATCGATTACCGACTGGGTGAACTTCAAGCCCAGTCCAGAGACAAACACAGACCCGATGATGAGGCCCGCACAGGCGCATGCGATGGTCACCGGCATGGTGGCGCGAATGCCCGCCTCAAGAGCCGCGATAATATCCGCCGGGCTCATGCGGGTTCCCTTGTTGACAAAACTTAGCGCGACAAGAGCCGTGATCCCCCAAAAGGCCGACTTCATTGGCGTGTAGCCAGAAACAAGGAAGTAAATCAGCACAAACAGCGCAAACAGCAAATGCCACCCACCACTCAATACAGCTTTCGCTTGCGGTAACCGATCCCGCGCGATGCGGCCAATACCATTCTTTTCAGCTTCCAGATGCACCATGAAATAGATGGTGACGAAATATAGAAACGCGGGGATCGCTGCTGCAACAATGATGTTGGTATACGTGGTGGTCATGAACTCTGCCATGATGAAGGCAGCAGCCCCCATTATGGGTGGTGTGATTTGCCCGCCAGATGAGGCACACGCCTCAACAGCTGCGGCAAACTTCGGCCGATACCCCAAATTCTTCATCAGAGGAATGGTGAACGCCCCAGTTGTGACCACATTAGCAACCGCAGAACCTGAAACGGTTCCCATGAACCCACTCGCCACAACAGACGCTTTTGCCGGCCCGCCGGTGCGGTGGCCGGTAAGTGCAATTGCCAGATCAATAAAGAAACGCCCCGCGCCTGAACGGATGAGCAGCGCACCAAAGATGATGAACAGAACGATGTAGGTCGCAACCACATGCAGCGGAATGCCAAACAACCCATCGCTGCTCATGAACAGAACATCAATGAACTTTCCAAACCGCACGGGCGGCCCGTAGAAAAAGCCAAAGAAATAATTCGCATAGAGCGCATGCAGAATGAAAAAGCCGGTGATGAAGACCATCACCATGCCAACCGCACGCCTGGTCGCTTCCAGAACGAGCGCAATAAGAATACCGCCAACGATCAGATCGGGTGTTTCTTTTTCGCCAAACCGCAGATGGAAGGCATCGATATCGTAAATCGTCCACACTTCGATAAACAGAACAAGCGCCACAAAGGTCAAATCAACCACAAAACCGAACGCCCTGAGATTGTTTTTTGGATCGCCTTCTACAAGTACTGGCGCGCGAATATTGTCTCGAAACAACGGAAAGGTGAAAAATGCTAAAACCAGCATTCCGGTGAGATGCACCGAACGGAACGAGCGCCCTTCCGGTGTGCCGAATGCTGCAACATAGAGATGAAAAACCGCCAGCCCCACGGCAATAATGGTGCATACCAGGAGAACCGTTTGCGCCACGCCAAATGCGCGCGCCAGCAAAAGCTGCTCGAAAAATCCGAGTGACTGTTTTTCTTCAAACGTTATCTGTTTGTCTTGAGAAGACATTTTTTAAATCACGAAAGTACGAAAAAAAGGGGCGCCAAACCAAACCTGGCGCCCCGATGATATTCTCAGCTTAGCTGGTCTTTTTTACTCCAAGTTCATCGTAGCATTTTTGAGCGCCCGGATGCACAGGGATGGCAGCGCCATCCAATGCAGCTTCCAACTTAACCCGCTTCCAAATGCCCTTCACTTCGGCAAACGTTGCATGATTTTCCCAGAACACCTTGCACATGTTGTAGACCAGATCATCTGGCAGGTCCTTGTGCACAACCATGTTGGTCACGATGCCCAAAGTGTTCAAATCTTCATCGATGCTTTTGTAAACACCCTTCGGCATCATGCCTGGGATGAAACCCGGGTTGGCTTCCAAAATCGAGGTCAACTTATCTTTAGGCAACCCTATAAAGCGAATGCCTGGGCTGTGCTCCAGCTCAATAAACGATGCCTGCGGCATGGATGTCGCGGCCATGAACACATCAATATGCTTGTCTTTCATGAGTGCAACTGATTCAGTATAACTCACATGGTGCACTGTCCCGCCGTTTGACTTGATGTCATCAAATCCAAATCCGTAAGCCTTCAAAATGGATTCAGCGAAAGCCGTACCTGTCCATTTCGCCTTACCAGGTGAAATGTTGGCACCCTTCATATCCTCGAATGTTTTAATCGGGCTATCTGAGCGCACTGCCACCTGAAACATCGCTGGATAAAGCGTTGCAAAGTGGCGCACATCGGGCTGCGCTTTCTTAAATTTGCCCTTGCCCGAATACCCGTTGAACGCGGTATGGGCATAGGACCAGCCGATCTCAGCATCGCCACCATTTACAGAAAGCACATTTGAAATACCGCCACCTGAGGTGTTCGACGTCGTTATACCGTCGATCTTTTCATCAAATACCTGCATGATTTTTGCGCCTAATGGATACCACGAGCCACCAGAGGGGCCAGACACCATGCGCACAAATTGCTCTGCGGACGCTGTTTGCGCACCAAGCGCAATCGCGACTGTGGCAACTGTTGCCAATAGCTTGAACTTCATTTGTTTCCTCCTGTTTTTAAAATTATTTACAGGAGAGAGTAACCGCAAGTCGGACAAAGTCAAATCGACCGCGCCTTCCGGCACAATAGGTCAGCGCACACAGATTTAAGCAGGATCAAACCCGACTTCGATCATAATGTTATGGTTGATCTCAAAAAAGATTTGTCGTGCGCCGGTGCCAGGCACCGTCTTGGCGTCAAATGTGGTGCCGCTTTCAGTCAATCGCGCAACCAAGCCATCATAATCACTGCCTCTGAAGGCGACGTGATCGAGCGCACCGGTTTCATTCCCTGGGCTATCGTCACATGTGGTTAGATGAATGATTGGCTTACCCGCACCATAAAGCCAATACCCCGGAAATGGAAAAGGTGGTCGCGCGCCGATTTCCAAACCCAGAACATCGACCAGCTTATCCTTCACCCCTTCAAGATCGTTTGTGCGGATATTAATGTGGTCCAGTGAGACACTCATCAAACTCACCCTTTCTCGGTTTTGATCTTTTGCCATACAGGCTCGAAATCATAAGTTGGATAAAACTCGGTATCAAAAGCTCCCCACGCCGACTGTTCGATTGCCAAATTAACATCGCGCAATTTGTTCGCAGGCACTTTCAATGTCACCACTTGGCCAATACCCATCATCACGTACCAGGAAACGACTTCGCTGCCTTCTGGTGGAAATTTCTTCCAAAACCCCGCCGCATCAAGTTTGGCGTTAATCTCTTCAAGGTTCTTGTCTTGCTGGTGTTTTAAATGAATTGTGAGCAAAATAGAATCATCTGCTTGGTTCATTTGCGTCAACCTTCATCGTTATTGTTTGCCCAAATTGGATCGTGCTTACAGTTTAGATCATAATTTTGCAGTTTTCGACATGGTCCCTGATAATCATATAGTTTATCAACGACACGAGTTGATTCATTTTCAATTGACCTTGGTCACCCATGTAAAGGAACGTCGATGACCCGCGTGGCACTTAAGCAATCTCTTACACTCCCAATATTTACTATCATCTTTTTAGCTTTTTGCATTTGCGCAGCTAGCGCGCAGACCACGCCAGCTCAAAATGATGGTGTCAAACGCACCACAACAACTGCAACTTATGGCGGGTGGGTTGTGAGTTGCGTTACAAATGAGAGCACAAAGGCAAAGACCTGTTCGGCGCGTTTGCAATTCGTAAACAAAGAACAACGCAAACCGATCTTGGCTTGGTTTATCGGCTTCAATCGCGACAAAGTTCTTATGACTGAACTGGTCACACCGACCGATGTGTTTATTGCACCCGGCGTTCAAGTCGTTCTTGATGAGGACAAAGACAATCCCATAAAGCTATATTACTCAGCTTGCAGCGTGCGCGGATGCCAATCAAGCATCCCCATGACGAAGGAAGTGCGCGCGCGTTTAGTCAAAGCAAAAAAAGTCTCTGTTGCAATAGCAGCGATCAACGGCAAGACTTTCAACTTCAACATTGAATTTGCTGGTTTCGACAAGGCGCTGGCTGATCTCTTGAAATAGTCACTGGTTTAACGGGCGTGGCGCGGAGATTCCGTATGACGTTCCTTCGTCACAAATGGCATTCCAAGCGTCTGCTGACAAAGGAACACCACCCGACATTCGTTCTGCCCGCTTGATTTCCTCAGGCTCACCTGGAACCAATATCTCTGCCCCTTCCACCGCGGAATTAGAGCTCTTCACGTAGTCAATGTAGCGTCTAATCTCCGCGCCATATGTATCCCCACTCTCAAACCTTTCAACCGGCAGATAAATCGAGAGCATGCCATTATGAATGCGCGAATAATGTTCACCCGTTGCCCCTGACCCGGTAAGCGCCCCAGCCAACAATTCGCACATTACTGCAAGTCCTGATCCTTTATGCAGGCCCATGGCCGTAATCGCTCCTTCACCTGTGCGCAGATCAGGCGATGAAGGATCGGCGTCGCCATAGAGCAATGAGGGATCACCTGAAAGCGTGCCATCTGGACCAATTAAGCTGTCATTGGGCAAAGGCTTCCCGCCTTTCGCGGCAACCAGCACTTTTCCTTCCGCAACTGTCGAGGTGGCAAAATCCAGAATGACAGGTTTTGCATCGGGCACAGGAACCCCAATAGCGATGGGGGCAGTCGAAATGCGCCGGTCTGTGCCGCCAAAGGGTGCAACGAGAATACTCCCGGCAACATTGACAAAGTGAATTGAGACCATGTTCTCTGCCGCTGCCATTTCGGCAAATGCACCAATGCGCCCTAAATGACCAGCTTGCTTCAACGCGATGACAGAAAGACCGTGTTTGTTTGCCTTCTCCAAGCCGATACGGACTGCTTGCGGCCCAACCGTCTGGCCAAAACCAAACCTACCATCCAAGATGGCCAACGCGCCTTGATCGCTATCCACCGACAAATCTTGTCCTGGCACCAAATTGCCGCTCTTTACCCAAAGCAGATAACGTGGGGTACGGATGACGCCATGACTGTCGTGACCGGTCAGGCTTGCTTCCAATAGGTTCAAAGAAACACGCCTGGCCTCTTCAATTTCACAGCCCGCTGCTGCAAAAATATCGGTCAGATAATTGCCCAGCGCCGTTGCGTCGATTAAAACGTCGCTTCCCAGTTCTTCATTTTTCGCCATGATCGTGTCCGCTGAATAAAATCAATCAACGCGAACATTGCATTACTTAGTTGGTCATGACCAGAGCATCTATTGGCCATGCCATCTTTCACCTAGCGGCCAGACAGCACCTCAGGCAACGGAACGCCATCGGCGCCTGACGGTGGTTTAATCTGCATGAACGAGGAGAGCGTCGGCGCAAGATCAATTGTATGCACCCTGCGGGCAACTCGATTAGGTTTTAATCCAAAGCCTGCGAAGATCATCGGAACGAAACTGTCATATTGCCAAGGTGAACTATGATGTGAGGCGACGGAAAGTCCATCAAAATCATTG
The DNA here is from genome assembly GCA_051010095.1 of Hyphomicrobiales bacterium. Taxonomy (GTDB): domain Bacteria; phylum Pseudomonadota; class Alphaproteobacteria; order Rhizobiales; family CAJQND01; genus CAJQND01. The sequence goes on along the minus strand of JBPCVX010000168.1, from coordinate 4,989 downwards.
ATGAACGAGTGAGGTTGAAACACCACAAAAACATCGCCAGAGCGCTGCGCGTTATAGTTGGCCATCACCGCATCTACAATTCTGCTTTTGGGGTGCTGGCCTCTCGCAAGTGCCACACTTGAATAGGCCGCAAACACGCCAGGCATTTTTGCAAGCTCTATCGCTACGGCTTCAGACACCTCATCAAAATCCAATTTTTTCGCAGCGATGATCTCGCGGTTAAGATAGAGATAGGGGTGGAAATAAGTTTCGACCAGTTTCTCACCAATACCGAATCGCGCTTTCAATTTTGCAAAGCTAGGCTTTTTCTCCCAGCTCTTGGGGTCGATATACATCGCAGGAATGCCAAGCTCTTCTAAGTAACCTGGTGGTTCTGCGCCGCCATGATCGGCTGACAACACAATCAGCGTATTATCCAATCCGACACGCTCATTAATAAAGGCCAGCAGATCAGCAATTTGTTGATCAAGCCTTAGGAGATTATCTTCAGTTTCAAGGCTTGAAGGCCCGAAAATATGCCCGACATAATCAGTTGAAGACAAACTCACCGACAAGAAATCTGTTACCTCGTCATCGCCGAGTTTTTCCGCATCAAACAAAGTCTTGGCAAAGTCGACAGTAAGCGCGTCACCTGCCGGGCTCACTGTCAACAACGTTGTAAAGAGCTGATCATCGGCTTCACCAAACGAATGCGGGAACGTGCGCCCAAAACCTGGCAATTCAGTTTCCCATGACAAATCATCCCGTGCGCCGTTCTGGTAGGTCGCTTTGTCGTTTAGCAGTTTCCATGACTTCCCGGCATATTCGAACGGTACCCCTTTCGCATTCCACTGCACCACCCATTCGGGCACGTCTTTGTAATAGAAACTGGATGTGATGAATGCGCCTGATTGCTTTGAAAACCAGAATGCTTTTCCCGCATGCCCGGCCATTGAGATTGCGCCGCGATCCTTCACGCTAACCCCGAAAATTTTTGCCTTTCCAGCCGTCGCGATCGCCAGTTCGTCTGAAAAGGTGGACACCATAATGGCGCGCGGTGACCGCCCGTCGGTTTTTGCAGTGCGCTGGGTTGGGTCAATCTCGGTGTCTTTGTTGACCCCAGCCCCTTCAGCAAGAATTGGGTACTCTGCATCTTCAACATTATACTGCAGACGGCCATCTTTGTAATCGAACCAGACATTCCCCACCATGCCATGGGTTGAAGGATTTGCTCCCGTGGCCAATGTCGTGTGCCCAACAATTGTTTCTGTGTTGGCATGAAGATGGTGCGCGTCACCAAACACCACCCCTTTTGACAGCAGGTACTTAAATCCACCCTCACCCATGCGGTCGATATAGCGCGGCACCAAATCCCCGCGCAATTGATCAACAGTAATCTGCAATATGAGCTTTGGCTTTGGTGATTGTGCAAAAGCTGAAGTGTTGCTCAAAAACACAAGCGCGCAAAACAATTTAATAAAATAACGTGAGTTCAACATGGCCCAGCTCCACGTAGTTTTTAGTTGCAAATTACATTCATTCGTTCTGCGTATTTAATCAACATAAATCTAAACGGATGAGCAATATTTGCCAGTCAGCGTTTTTTCAGAAGTGTTGAGTTTTATCATCATTGACATGCAATTTACGACTGGATTAGCTGTGTTATTTTGAGGTGTTGGAGGGAAATATGTCGTCTATAAATGTGCAAGATTTTGTTGATACCACCCGCTACCCTCTGGATGCCGCTACAAAAGATTATCGCGATATGGTGGCTGACATACACAACCTACTCGCTGTGGATGGTTGCGCAGTGCTGCGGGGATTTATTCGCCCAGAGCGTATTGCAGACCTTGTGCGCGAAGCTGACAGCGTGGCGATGAACGGGCATCGATCATTTAACCGCACCAATGCATATTTCACCAAGGATGACCCGAATTTGCCGGAAAACCATCCCATGAGACGCTTTTTCGACCGCTCCAATGCGTTTGTTCCTGCCGACAATTTTGGAGCAGAAAGCATTTTGCGTGCGATCTATGAATGGCAACCTTTTGCACCTTTCATCAAGGATGCATTGGGTGAGGAAAAATTCTATCGCTACGCTGATCCACTGGCCGATGTCATTATAAACACGGTTGAAGAAGGTGAAGGATTTCCTTGGCACTTCGATACCAATAATTACACCGTGACCCTGGCCATCCAAAATGGTGAATCCGGCGGCGAATTCGATTATTGCCCAAATGTGCGCACGGCGGTTGATGAGAATTTTGATGATGTTCAAGCCGTCTTGGACAATCGCCATGACGGCATTGAAACGTTAGAACTTGGTGCGGGCGATCTTCAAATCTTCAAAGGCCGTTATTCGCTCCACCGCGTGCGGCCGGTAAAAGGTGCGCGTAAGCGTTATGTCGCCATCTTCTCTTTTGTTGAAGAACCCGGCATGGTGGGAAGCCCAGAGCGCACCCGCCAGCTCTATGGTCGTGTGCTGCCCATCCATCTAGAACGCGCTGGCCAGCGCGCTGATACACTGGTCGACTAATAAACTTCTTCGTTGCAAATTTGGACGCTTTTTTTGGCGTTATGTGCGGGCCACGCTCCTATGGTTAATCCAGTCTTTCAGCCGGTTGCACAATTTGCTTCAATTTTCATCCATCAACTCAAATCAAGTTTAAATGCATTCTGTTCTACTGCGCCTGAGTAATCGAGAGGGGTGGGGTGGACAAGGCTCCCGAACACTCGAGCAATGGAGCTTGGCGAGTATTTGATGCATTATCTCATCACCAGACATTTGGGTGCCCTGTTAGGCGCGGCAATGATGTTGTGCAGTGTTTCTTATGGAACGCATGCGGCAACATTCAACCGCTCTGATATCATTGATCTCAATGCGGACGGCTCGATTACAGGCGGCCAATGGATTGGTAACGGCGCAGTTTCTTTTGCACCTGTAACTTTGAACATCGGTGACGTATTTGTGCTCACCATCAGTTTCGCCAACGGCAAGGCGCTTGAGGTGAGCGACAGCGGGAACATCAATCAGGAGGGTGTGGCGTTTATCTTTGGCACCGCAGATGGTGACACTGTTTCAACCTCAAGCATGACCTATTTTAATCTGCTTGCAGGGGATCTTCTCGCGAATCCCTTTGCCAGCACGACAATTTGCACCAACTGCTATAGCGCTGGCACATTATCTGCAAACCTGACCGATACTCATTTCACATTCGACCAAGTAACTTTCACAACAACGCTCTCGTTCTTACCTGGCTCATTCGGAGGGGCGATAACACTTTCTGGCGGCAGTTTCGGTGCGTTTCATGCGGACACGAAAATTGTCGATGTGAGCGCTCAATCTCCATCGGCCGGCACGGCCAACATCCCTCCACGCCCATCCTATATGTTCGCACCTGGCGGCGGATCTTGCTCAACTTGCGCAACTGGAATCTACTTTGGCAGCAGCCCAACAATTGTTCCCATTCCGCCTCCATTTGCTATGTTCCTGACCGGGCTTCTGGGCCTTGGCCTATTGGCGCGGCGCAAAGGGCAGACAAAAATCTGACGGTTGGTGGATTAAAAAATCTGTAAGAGTGTCGATTTTAACACGCGCCGTTCGTCTACAGTGCATCAATTACACTTTTGAGGATTAAACCCCATGCAATACATGCTGCTGATTTATCATCCCGAAGGTACAGAACTAGCCTACGGAACCCCCGAATTCGGGGCAATGATGGAAGGCTACAGAGATTTCACAAACGCCGTAATGGGAGCTGGAAAAATGAAGTCCGGCGATCCACTGGAGCCTGTGTCCACCGCGACCACGGTGCGTGTGCGCAACGGAAACACCGAGACAACGGATGGCCCGTTTGCGGAAACCAAGGAGCAGTTGGGTGGCTTTTACATCCTTGATTGTGAAAACCTCGACGAGGCGATTGAATATGCTAAGAAGATCCCGACAGCGGCCTGGGGATCGATTGAGATCCGCCCGGTCATGATTTTTGACTGACCTGTTGGGAGCAAGCACACGCCAAACCCCGGCGCAGATGGTGCACCTTCTGCCAACGTAATTGAGCAGATCGTGCGCAATGAATGGGGGCGGGTTCTTGCCGCCCTCATAGCTTTCTTGCGCGATTTTGAACTGGCCGAAGATGCGCTTCAGGATGCCTGTGTATCAGCCATTGAAAAGTGGCCAGAAGCTGGCCTGCCCGAGGTGCCACAAGCCTGGCTGTTGCAGACGGCCAAGCGTAAGGCAATCGACCATATCAGGCGCGCCAAGCGATTTGATGCCAAGCGTGCAGATCTTAAACAGCATCTTAAAAACGAGCATTTAGATGGTGACGCCGAATTGGATCAGCCCATTCCAGATGAGCGCTTATCGCTGATTTTTACTTGCTGTCACCCGGCACTGAATGAAAAGGCGCAAGTTGCGTTGACCCTCAAGACGCTTGGCGGGCTTACAACTGCTGAGATTGCGCGCGCATTTATGGTTGAAGAAAAAACCATGGCCCAGCGCATCGTGCGCGCCAAACGCAAGATCAGGCGCGCCAATATTCCCTATAAAATTCCAGATAAAGACGATTGGCCCAACCGGCTCGATGCCGTGTTAGCAACCATCTACTTCATCTTCAATGAAGGCTATGCCGCAACATCTGGCGATGATCTGGTGCGCGCGGATTTGTGTCAGGAGGCAATTCGCCTTGCCAGATTGCTTGTGCAGCTTGCCCCACATGAACCAGAAGCTGCCGGTTTATTGGCCTTGCTGCTCTTACACGATTCCAGGCGCGATGCCCGCACCGACAGCGCTGGCACCTTCATACCCATGCAGGCGCAAGACCGCAGCTTGTGGAATAGCGAACAAATCGCGGAAGGATGCGCCCGCACCATGGCCGCGCTTGCCCGCAAAAACCCAGGACCCTATCAAATTCAAGCTGCAATAAGTGCTGTCCATTCAGAAGCTCCTTCTCACAGTGAGACCGATTGGCGCGAAATCGTCTTGCTGTATGGCAAGCTTTACGAACTCAC
>JBPCVX010000167.1:0-30769 GCA_051010095.1 Hyphomicrobiales bacterium | reverse complement strand
CAATAGGCCCACAGGTAAGAACCAATAGGAACGCCTGGCAACATCTGCTGCCGATGTAAAGGGGGCCTCCAGAACAACAGCCCGGGGGTGATGTTTGGTGGCCAATTGGGTCGCGATCCCGGAGCCTAGTGACTCCCCCCAATAGATCAACTGCGCGTCTGACAAGCCTTGCGCGCGCAAAAATTCATAAGCCGCCTTGGCATCCAACATCAGGCCTTTTTCGGTCGGCGTGCCGGTGCTGCCGCCATAGCCGCGATAGCTCAGCATGAATATGCCGTAGCCTTCATCAGTGAACAGTTTGGCACGTTCCCAGCGCGATTGAATGGCTTCTGCATTACCCTGGAAATAGAAAATAAGCGGTTTGGTCTCATCGCTCGGTTTTGCAAACCAGCCGCGAACGGTTTCGCCATCACTGGTGGTCAGCTCAATATCGCTGATGGTGTTGAGCCCATATTTTGAGGGCGCGGTATGGCGGGTGTCGGGAAAATATTGCAGCTTGCGTTGCGCCAGATACATGACCAGGCACACGCCAGCATAGATCAGCGTGATCCACAGAACCGGTTTGATGAGAATATCCACCTTCACAGACGGTGGGTAGACTTATGCGACCATAAAGACTGCAAGAATGCCATAGAGCACCAGCAATACTGTAGATGCCATAAAGCTCGAACCCGCCTTAACTTCGACAGCAAGAAAAACCAGGCCAAGCACAAGACCAAACAAGCTTACCGCCAAATTTATGACAGCACCAGCACCTGAAAAACCGTTGATAACCAAACACACAAGAATGAAAAAGCACGCCAATGAAATGGAAATGCAGCCCGCGATGAAACCTTCGTAGGTTTCCTTATGGTCTTCAAAATCTTGGGCGTTTGATGTGCTGTCGTCAGCCATGTCAGTTTTCACCTCTATATGCCGTTGTAACTGGCAGTCATAAAGAAAATTGGACGCACGGGCAACCATTGCTGCGGTGTCTTTAAGTGCCCTGCGGCAATTCGCGCGAATGCTACCAACACGAAAAAGGGCGGCACACTGTGCCGCCCTGCTTCAGATGCTTTGTGTTTTGAGCTTTAGGCAAGGTCGAACCGGTCAAGGTCCATCACTTTGCTCCATGCTGCCACGAAGTCTTGTACGAATTTGCCATTGGCATCATCGCATCCATAAACTTCAGCGAGGGCGCGCAGCTGTGAGTTTGACCCAAACACCAGATCGACGCGCGTTCCGGTCCACTTCACATCGCCAGATGTACGATCACGACCCTCGAATACATCCTCATCATCGGATGTTGCTTTCCATTCCGTGCTCATGTCGAGCAGGTTGGTAAAGAAGTCATTGGAAAGCGTGCCAACTCGGTCGGTGAATACACCATGTGAGCTGCCGTCCGCATTTGTTCCAAGCACACGCATGCCACCCACAAGAGCGGTCATCTCAGGTGCACTAAGGGTCAAAAGCTGAGCCTTATCGACCAGCAACTCTTCTGCGGACACGGTGTATTTGGTTTTCAGATAATTGCGGAATCCGTCAGCAACAGGCTCAAGAACCTCAAAGGATTCAACATCCGTTTGCTCTTGCGCCGCATCCCCGCGGCCAGGGCTAAACGGCACAGTGACGTCATGTCCTGCACCCTTTGCAGCCTGTTCAACGCCAACACATCCGCCAAGCACGATGATATCGGCGAGCGAAACCATTTTGCCATTGGCTTGTGCGTTGTTGAAATCGCCTTGAACGCTTTCAAGAACTTTCAAGGTGCTTGCAAGCTCGTCAGGCTGATTGACTTCCCAATCTTTCTGTGGAGCAAGACGTACGCGTGCACCGTTTGCGCCACCGCGCATGTCGGAGCCGCGGAATGTGGCCGCCGATGCCCAAGCGGTTGACACAAGCTGGGAAACTGAAAGACCTGAATTAAGAAGTTTGTCTTTCAGGGATGCGATATCCGCATCGTCGATCAGTGTGTGCGTTGGGGTCGGGATTGGATCCTGCCAGATCAGTTCTTCTGCAGGAACTTCCTTGCCCATATACCGCGCACGAGGACCCATATCGCGGTGGGTTAGCTTAAACCAGGCGCGGGCGAATGCCTCTGCAAACTCTTCTGGATTCTCATGGAAGCGTCTGGAAATCGGTTCATAGATCGGGTCCATACGCATTGCCATATCGGCAGTGGTCATCATCAACGGAACTTTTTTGCCTGAACCATCAACCTCTGGAGCTTGATCGTCTTCTGGCAGGTCTTTGGCGTGCCAAATGTGCGCGCCAGCCGGGCTTTTGGTCAGTTCCCACTCATAGCCGAACAACACATCGAAATAGCTATTGTCCCATTGAATGGGGTTCGGCGTCCAAGGGCCCTCTACACCGCTGGTTGTGGTGTCGACGCCTTTGCCCGAACCGAATTTGTTGATCCATCCAAGACCTTGTTCTTCGAGACCAGCGCCTTCCGGCTCAGGACCCACCAAATCCGGGTCACCTGCACCATGCGCCTTACCAAAGGTATGGCCGCCAGCAACAAGCGCCACGGTTTCTTCGTCGTTCATTGCCATGCGGCCAAAGGTATCGCGAATGTCGTGGCCAGAGGCTACCGGATCCGGATTGCCGTTAGGCCCTTCGGGGTTCACATAAATCAAGCCCATCTGCACAGCAGCTAGCGGGTTTTCAAGATCGCGTTCACCACTATAGCGCTTGTCGTCGAGCCACACATCTTCGGTACCCCAGTAAATATCTTCTTCGGGTGCCCAGATGTCGGCGCGGCCGCCGCCAAATCCAAAGGTTTTGCCGCCCATGGACTCGATGGCGCAATTACCTGTCAGGATGAAAAGATCGGCCCATGAGAGTTGGTTGCCGTATTTCTGCTTAATCGGCCATAAAAGGCGGCGTGCCTTATCAAGGTTTCCGTTGTCGGGCCAACTGTTGAGGGGAGCAAATCGCTGCGCGCCCGTGCCGCCGCCGCCGCGGCCATCGCCCGTGCGGTATGTTCCGGCCGCATGCCAAGCCATGCGAATAAACAGAGGTCCGTAGTGACCATAATCGGCCGGCCACCATACCTGGCTGTCGGTCATCAGGGCAAAAAGATCCTGCTTAACTGCATCCAGATCGAGCTTCTTGAATTCCTCGCGGTAGCTGAAGCCCTTCGCCATTGGGCTTGAAAGGGAAGAATGCTGGTGAAGAATATTGAGATTGAGTTGGTTTGGCCACCAATCCCGGTTTGATCTCACCCCAAAAGTTGTGTGCTGAACGCCGCCATGCATCACAGGGCACTTGGCTTCGATATTCATAATCTCTCCTCTGTCTAAATGCGGTTTTTACACCCCTTAGCATCCATACTTAATCTTGCCATGCCATCAGGGCAAATTATATTAAGTTCTCAGTTCAATAACTTTTTCTGATAATATGAGAAATTAGTAGTATATCAGTATTCTGGGTGCACGCCGTGATCTCGATCAAACAATTACGATACTTTTCAGCGGTTGCGCGGTTTTCTCATTTCGGCCGCGCAGCTGACTTTTGTAACGTTACACAACCGGCCCTTTCCATGCAGGTGCGCGAGCTTGAAAACCAGCTTGGCGTGAAGCTTTTTGAACGCCGACAACAGGGTGCACAGCTCACAGATGCGGGACGTGAAATTTTAGACCGCGCAAAAGACATTCTCATGGCGGTGCGTGATTTGGACGATTTTGCGCACCATCATGAGCAGGTATTGTCTGGCCGGTTGCGTTTGGGTGTTATTCCTTCCATCGCGCCTTACATTTTGCCGCCGCTGCTGCCCGTACTGCGTGGGAAATATGATGGCCTTGATTTGCTTATTCGCGAATCCCAAACCGAAACCCTGGTTGATGAACTGATTGAAGGACAGCTTGATGTGTTGCTCTTGGCACTGCCCATTGAGCATCCCGAAATCGTCACCGAGGCATTGTTTGAAGACCGCTTTCTGCTCGCATCTCCTGGTGATCAGGCCCACGGCGATTCCGAAAAACGTGCCGGGCCGGAACTCCTTGAAAGCGGGCGCCTCTTGCTGTTGGAAGAAGGCCATTGCCTGCGTGATCAGGCGCTTGCGGTGTGCCAGTTGCGCCAGATCGATAGTCTCGACACATTTGGCGCATCAAGCCTTTCAACCATTGTGCAGATGGTTTCGAATGGTATGGGCCTCACGTTGTTGCCTGAAATTAGTCTGGGGGTTGAGGCCAAACATGGAGACATCAAAGTGATGCCGTTCGAGGCACCTGAGCCCAGCCGTACAGTCGGGCTTGCTTGGCGTGCAAGCTCGCCACGTGCCCGCGATTTCGAGGCACTAGGCGCACTTGTCGTTGAAACAGCGCCGCGGCCGAATGCACCCGATCGCCACGCGCTCTCTTAACGCTCACCTTAATGTCACAATGCGTTAGGGTGATGTGCATTGAGTGGTGGCTGGAATTGCGCCAGAACGCGGTTAGACAAAATCAAACCAGGTTTTCAGTTGCATGACATTTGGCCGGATTTCTAAGACCCTTTTTCTCGTTGCTGCTGCCTTCTTGGTTGCAGGTTTTCTCAATTCATTTTCCTCCAGCAAGCCAAAACAGCTTGCAGGATGGAACGCTCATAACCCAGGTGGAACAAAACCAATTGATCATTCTGCCTGGAACGGGATTTTGAAGAAATATGTTCGCGGCGGAAAAAACGGTGTCAATCGGTTTACCTACGGCAAAGTGTCTGGCGCCGACCGAAAGGCGCTCAAGGCTTATATCGCTAAAATGGGCAAAGTGAATGTCGCCAAGAAATCCCGCAAGGTGCAGCTTGCTTACTGGATAAATCTCTATAATGCGGCAACGGTCGATGTCGTGCTTGATCATTATCCGGTAAAATCAATCCGCGATATCGATATCTCAGGTGCGTTCTCCAATGGACCGTGGAAAAAGAAATTCATCAAAGTGAGGGGCAAAAGCCTCAGCCTTGATAATATTGAACATGGTATCTTGCGCCCCATATGGCGCGATGCGCGCATCCATTATGGCGTGAACTGTGCATCAATCGGTTGCCCGAACCTTCAGCGCGTGGCCTATAGTGGCAAGACGGTGGATAAGCTGCTCACCAAAGGAGCGCGAGACTATGTGAACTCATCGCGCGGACTTTCGATAAAGAATGGCAAGGTCACCGTGTCAAAGATCTATGAGTGGTTTGCCTATGATTTCGGCAACTCGGAAAAAGGCGTGATTAAGCATTTGCTGAAATATGCAGGCCCCAAAAAGGCGGCTGCGTTAGAGAAAGCAGGCCGCATTCACAAAACCCGCTACGACTGGTCGATCAATAAGTGAGGCATCATATTTTGAGCACGTAGCGCTTGAAAACATCAACCACGATCCAGAAGAATATGGTAAATGCGAATGCTGCTGGAAGCGCGATAATCCAGCCCAGTGCTATACCCCACCAACCAAGCAGAAATGCCAGAACAACCCAAGTGCCAATAAAGAATATGCCCAAAGTGACCCAAAAATCTTTGGAGTCATTTGCAGGTTGTCTTGTCGAGGTTTTATTCATCGTTCCGATAATCTGAAGAGATACTTATTCATTCAATGTGTATGCGCGCTCTTATACTACTCTTATGAACAAGAACAGCACAATTCACATTGCGATAAATCAAATGAGTAACGAGGTGCTCAGGGTCTGTGGGCGGTGATGCGTCCATTGCATCCGTCTGGTGTGGACCAACTTCCTTGTGCCAAATCGCCTTCGATCTGCATGGAAAATCGCAAAGCACTGGGCGCTGCTGAAGGAACGGTCTCCGGATCAAGAGCATTCGCAGAGCTGATGGCGCCGGTCACATGGCCTGCATTGGTCACGCGCCCTGAAACTTTGTGCCAGCTATGGCCAATTTGCGCCCAACCGTATAGCTTTCCTGAACGCGCCGCAGCCTGAATGGGAGCGCCGATATATATCTCACATTGCTCGGTCTCGCTTTCTTCGTGCACAACACCGATCCAGTTTCCATCATTGTTCGCGGTAGCGGTTACCACCATCGAAAATATGATGAGTGTGCTTGCAAAAAAGCCTGTAAAAATCTTCGCCAACATCTCGATCTATCTGTCCTTAAAGTTGGTTGGCCAATATAAGACGACACTTGCGCAAAAAGGCAAGAGTGAAATTTTATTCCGGTATCGGAAGCCCTGCGCTGCTTATAGCATTATGTTGTTGTTTTGTAACTTCATCCAACGAGAAATTTTCAATCGCCTCATTAAACAATTGATAGAAATTCATTTCCGCCGACAGGTGAATAAATACACCACCAAGGCCGATTGCCGCACGGTCCATAAATACAAACTCACGAGGAATTTGAACGGGCCCTTTTTCTTTAAGGGCTTTGTGTACAGTGAATGCCTCGCGCCTGCCATACTCCCCAGGCTTTACGCCATCAGCAATCAGCCGCACCCGATCATCCATAAGCGGACCATATATAAAGCGCGCCCAGATGTTGATGATGTCGATCAACTCGTTATTAAGTCCCTTAAAGCCCCAAATCTCATAAGCATGAACAACCTGTTCGCGATCATCGTTCATCAAGCCGTGATAAAGTTCCATCACACCGCGCACAAAACGCACCGGAAACAGCCTGATGCAGCCAAAATCGAGCAAGTTGAGGCCTTGCGGGCGCCCATCTTCATCAACGTAGGCTGTGTAGTTTCCCAGATGCGGGTCTCCGTGGATCACACCATATTGACAAAAGGGCAGCCACCAGGCGCGAAACATGGTGCGCGCCAGCAAGTTGCGGTCCTTCAATGAATGCTCTTTGAAATTCAGCACTGGTTCGCCTTCAAGCCAATGCATGGTGAGCAGCCGCTTGGTGGACAGTTCATCCACAATGTGTGGAATACGAATGTTGGCCTGAGGTTCAAGCATATTGGTATAAAGGCGTGCGTGCTTCGCCTCGCGCGTATAATTCAACTCCTCGCGCAGGCGTTCCCCGATTTCTTCAGCAATCTCTGCGGTATCAACCGCAGGGTCCATGCGGCGGTGGATCGAAAAGAGCACTTTAAGCTGTGCGAGATCCGCCTCTACAGCCGATTCCATATCCGGATATTGCAATTTGCAGGCAAGCTCGGTGCCGTCATGAGATGTGGCCTGATGCACCTGACCCAGCGAGGCCGCTGCTGCAGCGCTGTGTTCAAAAGTGGCGAATTTCGATTGCCAATCACGCCCAAGCTCTGCCGCCATCCGGCGTTTCACAAACGGCCAACCCATCGAGGGGGCCTGGCTTTGCAATTGCGCCAGCTCTTCAGCGAATTCGGCGGGTAGGGCATCGGGAATTGTCGCCAACATTTGGGCGACTTTCATCAATGGGCCCTTCAATCCGCCAAGCGCGGCTTTTAGAGCTTTTGCTTCGGTGCTGCCTGTTTCTGATCCGAAAATTCGGTTACTGGCAACTTTCGCGGCCACCGCACCCACATCAGTTCCTACACGCGCATAACGCTTCACCCGGCCTGATAGCCGATTGCGTTCCGGGTCGCGGTCTGTTGAGTGTTTTTCGCTCACCTAATCGAGTGCTTCCAGTTCATCGATCATGCCTTCAATCATCGAGAGGCCCATCTGCCAGAATTTGGGATCAGACGCATCCAATCCAAAGGGTGCTAACAATTCTGAATGATGTTTAGATCCGCCGGCGCGCAGCATGTCGAAATACTTCTCAGCAAATCCGGCCTCGCTGTTTTGGTAAACCGAGTAGAGAGAGTTCACCAAACAATCTCCAAAGGCATATGCATATACATAGAAGGGAGAGTGAATGAAGTGTGGGATATAGCACCAATAATTTTCATACCCTTCATTCAGTTTAATGGCTGGGCCCAGGCTTTCGCTTTGTATGCCCATCCAAATCTCACCAATCTGATCGGTCGTCAGCTCGCCTTCTAGGCGTGCTGTATGGAGACGGCGTTCAAATATGTAAAAAGCGATTTGGCGCACGACCGTATTGAGCATGTCTTCAACTTTACCGGCCAACATTGTTTTGCGTGCTTTTGTATCTTCGGCCTCATCCAGCAATGAGCGGAATGTCAGCATTTCGCCAAACACGCTCGCTGTTTCAGCAAGGGTGAGCGGGGTCGAGGCCATGAGCGGGCCTTGTCCTGCCGCCAGCACTTGATGCACGCCGTGGCCCAATTCATGGGCAAGCGTCATCACGTCTCGCGTCTTGCCCTGATAGTTCAGTAAAACATAAGGGTGCGCCGAAGGCACAGTGGGATGAGCGAAGGCGCCAGTAGACTTGCCCTCACGCACCGGTGCATCAATCCAATTCTTGTCAAAGAAATCGCGCGCGATATCTGCCATTTCAGGGGCGAACCCGCCATAGGCATCAAGCACTTTGGACTTGGCATCCTGCCAGTTAATTACGCGTGTATCAGCATCTGGAAGGGGCGCATTACGATCCCAGTAATTCATCTGTTCCATGCCAAGCCATTTGGCCTTCATGGCATAATAACGGTGTGACAGGCGTGGATATGCAGCTTCGACACTTGCAGCAAGCGCGTCCACCACGTCGCGTTCCACCCGATTGGCAAGGTGGCGCGAATCTGCAATGTCCTGAAAGCCCCGCCAGCGGTCTGAGATTTCTTTGTCTTTAGCTAGTGTATTGGTGATCAAGGTGAATGTGCGGGCATTTTCACCAAGAGTTTTCGAGAGCGCCTTTGCACCTTTCTCTCGGGTTTCCGGGGTCGGCGACACAAGCATGTTCAAGGTGGGCTCAATGGTGATCTCTTCACCATCAACTTCAAAACGCAGTGCTGCCATTGTTTCATCGAACAGGCGATTGAAGGCACCGCGTCCGGTGACCGATTTTTCATGAAATAATTCTTCGATTTTATCGTCGAGCTGAAAGGGGCGCTCTTTACGCAAATCCATCAACCAGGGTTGGTAATAAGCAAGGCTCTCGTCAACCATTGCCTTATCGAGAACATCATCATGGACACGGTTCAGCTCAAGAGAAAAGAACAGCAGATCGGTTGAAATCCGGGTAATAGTTTCCTGCATATCGCCATAAAATTTAGCGCGCACCGGATCGGTGGTGTTGCCCGTATAAAGTAGCGTCGCATATGAAGCGATGCGGCCAAGCAGGTCCTGAATATCTTCAAATTCTTTAATGGCCTGGGCAAGTCCGCTGCCGCCCGATTCGGCCAATTCAGCAAGCTTTCCTTGATAGTTGGTAGCAAAATCTGCAGCAAGCTTTTCAGCGCGTGCGTAATCTTTGGCTATTTCAGGCGCATCCGGGGCAGAATACAGATCGTCAAGGTTCCATTCTGGCAATGCGCCTAGATCGACGTTTTCATTTGAAAGTGCAGAACTTTGCGGAGATTTCAATTCTGGGTGCTTAAACGCGTGCATTTATTTTGCCTGTAGGTATTTGTTATCTGGTAATTACGTGCTCATCCCACTTCAGGATTTCCACTACATAGAGCCTGCTTGTGCTTTTTTAAACCGGTTATTGCCTCGATTTAATCATCAAATGCGCGTGTGCCTGTGCAGTGGGCGTAATATTTTGGCGTCTATGGGCAAAAAATATCCCAAAATGTGCCGCGGCTTTAATCCTGTTTTTACGGTTTGCGACGACACTCACCCTTCGATATCAAAAAAAGCCCGCAAAAATCGGGTAACTTTCAGGATAAGGTAGATGCGTGCGGTATGAGTGAATTGGTTCTCATTGTAGAAGACGATCCGGCGCAGCGCCGTATTCTCGAAGAGATGATCCGCAGATTTGGGTTCAAGACGCTTTCGGTTGATGGAGGCCAGGCAGCGATTGACACCCTATCTGGGCGGCGTGGTGGCGATGTTGCACTCATTCTGCTGGATCTTGTTATGCCAGAAGTTGATGGCCTTGACGTTCTTTCTCATCTCTCGGGTGCACGAAGCGATTTGCCGGTGATCGTGCAAACCGCGCAAGGTTCGATTGAAACCGTTGTAAAGGCAATGCGCGCGGGTGCCGACGATTTTGTTGTAAAGCCGGTTGCGCCCGAACGTTTAAAAATTTCCATAGAAAATCTATTGCGGGTCAACGCGCTTACCGAAGAAGTAAAGCGGTTGCAGAAAAAGGTCGGCGGAAGCCTCACCTTTGATGACCTAATTGGCACTTCACCTGCAATGCAGAATGTTGTGCGCATTGGTAAACGCGGTGCGAGTTCCGGCATTCCCATACTGATTGAAGGCGAATCGGGTGTTGGCAAGGAAATGATTGCACGCGCCATTCAGGGCGAGAGCGAACGTGCAGGCCAGCCATTCGTTACGGTGAATTGTGGGGCAATCCCGGAAAATCTGGTTGAATCGATATTGTTTGGCCATGAAAAAGGCTCGTTCACAGGTGCTGATACCAAGCATTCAGGTAAGTTTGTTGAAGCCAATGGCGGCACACTTTTCCTCGATGAGGTCGGCGAGCTGCCGCTTGATATGCAAGTTAAGTTGCTGCGCGCGCTTCAAGAAGGTGAGATTGACCCTATCGGTGCAAAGCGGCCGGTGAAGGTCGACACCCGCATCATATCTGCAACCAACCGTAATATGATCGATATGGTGAAAGAAGGGCAGTTTCGCGAGGACCTCTACTATCGGCTCAACGTGTTTCCCGTCACTATTCCGCCGTTGCGCGTGCGCCGCGACGACATACCAGGATTGGTCGAATACTTTTTGACCCGCTTTTGCGCGGAGGAAGGTCGCAAAATTCGCGGCGTTGAAGCGCAAGCCATGGCATTGATGTGCGCTTATGAATGGCCCGGCAATGTGCGTCAGCTTGAAAACACAGTGTTTCGGGCCATCGTTCTTTGCGAGGGCGATTTGCTCACAACGTCAGACTTTCCGCAAATTGCCACCTTGGTCGACGGATATGAAGCAGAGATTCCACCCGCACCTGCCCATCAAAATGCTGTTCCTGAAATTGGTGGAGCGGTAATGCTGGGTATGGAGTCTATGCCATCGACAGACCGCTCAGACTATATCGCTGATGGTTCGGGCCTGGGTGTTCCTGCCGTGACAGACGGTGGCCACATCCGTCGTCTTGAAGATGTGGAAGCAGATATGATTCGGCTCGCGCTAAACCGTTATCGTGGACATATGTCGGAAGTGGCGCGCAAACTTGGCATAGGCCGCTCGACCTTGTACCGTAAAGTGCGGGATTTGGGGTTGGAAGATGTTGAAAGCAACTGATCAATCACTACACACGGGAAATCCAACTTAATAAACCTTTGTCATCACAATGCTGTAAGTCGTCTAGCTGACGCCGCATTCTTGGTGTATGCGTTGCATCTGATGGATAATTGAGGTTTTATGGCGATGCAGGGAGCAGCGCCTGGAGCAATTTTTTGATGAAAATTCGATCAGTCGTATTCGGGATACTAATTTCAAGCACGAGTTTGTGCGTAGCGCCGCAGTTGGCGTTGGCGGAAGGCCGTGACGACGATAATTCAAAATGGGAGCGCAAACAGGAGCGAACTCAGAAACGCGAACGCGTAAAAAGTTCGTCTCAAGAGCAACGTCGCACGCGACGTGCTGCGCGCCGATCAAGCCCTAGTTTTTTTGAGCAGATTTTTGGGAACACACGCTCACGCAGAAGTGCTCGACGGACTGATCCGCGCTTTCGCCAAGGCGGTCAAGCACCGCGCGGTGTGATCAAGACGGGCGCACTGCCAACATTTAATGCTTACCAGCCAGATCCAAAGGTCGCGGTTTCCAAATCGGGGCTAAAGGGCGATGTGTCAGGTGGACGCATTCCGCATGCAATTTTTGCGGAATTATCAACGCCAAAAGAACCGGTATTGCGTGTGCTGCGCGAAGAGCGTGAAGCGATTATTGCATTCTACAAGGAGCGTAAATTTGAACCTGCTTGGGTAAATGCCGGAGAGGGATTGAGCGAGCCGGGTAAGCGCGTTCTGGACGTGCTGTCGAAGGCTGATGGGGAAGGTTTGGATGCAAAGGCGTATCTGCCAACTTCAATGGTCGACTTTGATGAAGACATTGCCAGCCGCAAGGATGATCCAGATGCCTTAGCACGTCTTGATGTCGAGCTGACAGTCAAAGCGCTCACATTTGCACGGCACGCCTATTCTGGCCATATCAAACCGAAGCGGCTTTCGAGCACTCTTGATGTGACACCTGAGGCTATTGCGCCTGATAAAATTCTCGCAGCATTGATGAAAACCGGACACCCAGAAGAATTTCTTGATGAGCTGCATCCTAAACATCCCGTTTATGTGCAAATGCGAGATGAGCTGAAACGTATTAGTGGAACTGGGACAAAAACAGTTTCTTTGCCCAAAGTTCCAGATGGGCCGTCAATCCGTTTTGGTCAAACAGATGATCGTGTGCCGTTACTGCGTCAGCATCTTGAGCATTTAGGATATCTAAAACCTGCGCAAGATGGTTCAATTGTTGAGCCTGAATCAGACGGATCGGAACAAGTCGTTGATCTGGATGGGGTGAATACGGCCCCACGAAAAGCAGTGAGTGATAATAATTCAACGCTCTACACCCAAGACCTTGCAGATGCAGTGATGGATTTTCAAAGCGCCAAAGATCTCAGTGCCGATGGTATTGTTGGCCGCCGCACTCTGGCTGCGATGAATGGAAAAGTGCCAAAAAACCGTGTTGCTATGCTCAGAGCCAATATGGAGCGCATGCGCTGGTTGCCAAAAAATCTCGGCCAAAAGCACATTTTTGTAAATCAAGCGGCATTTCAGGTGCGTGTCATTGAAAACGGTGAAGTTATTCACAAAACCCGGGTGATCGTCGGAAAGCAACGCCATCCCACGCCACTGTTTTCTGATGAAATGGAAACGGTTGTATTCAATCCTTATTGGAATGTTCCACGCTCCATCACGCGCAATGAATTTATGCCGAAGATTTGGGACGACCCAAGCTATCTCGACCGCAATGGTTATGAGGTTGTGAGCTCAAGCGGCCAGGTTGTTTCGCCATATGAGGTGGATTGGTGGAACTACTCCGGTAATATTCCATACCGCATCCGCCAAACACCGGGTTACAATAACGCCCTCGGCGAGGTGAAATTCCTGTTTCCGAACAAACATTCGGTGTATTTGCACGATACACCCACCAAGCATCTGTTTAAAAAACAAAGTCGCGCGTTTAGCCATGGCTGTGTTCGTGTTCAAAACCCCCGCAAGTTTGCCGAGTTCATATTGAATTGGGATGAACAAGAGGTGTCTTCTGCTATTGCAGGGGGACAGAACCATTCTGTGCGCTTAACAACGAAGCTTCCCGTGCATTTGACTTATTTCACAGTTTGGCCAGATGATCAGGGCAAATTGAGCTATCGCAGTGATTTTTATGGTCGTGACAAAGCAGTTCTTGGGGCGTTGAAACGCTTCCGTGTGGCATCTAACTAGGCCTGGACGAAAAAATCGCTGGTTTTCCGCTGATTTGGCGGTTTTTTAGCAATTTTTCGCTGTGGTTAAGTCTAGATTAAGCAAACTGATCTAGTTTTACGGGCTATTGGCAGCCGTTTTATGCGGTTGGGGCAAATGAGTGTGTGTTTTGCCTTGAAATGGCCCCGGTTTATCTTTAATCGGCTCAATTGAAGCCTGATACCGGTGGCAAAGTGAGTCCACTGTGTCAGCCACTTGTGGCTTGGCCAGCAAGCGGGTATCGGGTAAAGTGATGCGTAAATCGAAGCGGGGCAGGTTTAATCCTTTGAAAACGCAAATAAAGCATAGCGTTTTTTCCGGCTGGTTCACGGCTGTGTGTATGGGCATCTTTTGCCTAGCACTTTTTGGTGCGCAAACGGACGCGAGAGCTGAAAAACGCTCTCTTTCCTTTTATTTCGGACATACTAAAGAGAAGATCACCGTTATCTATAAGCGTAACGGTCGATATGACAAAAAAGGGCTCAAGAAACTTAATTGGTTTTTCAGGGATTGGCGCCGCAATGCGTCCACCCGCATGGACCCTGAATTATTTGATCTTATTTGGGAACTTAAAACGGAACTTCGCGCCCGCAAGCCAATTCACGTGATTAGCGGTTTCCGCTCATCGCGCACTAACAAAAAGCTGCGTCGCATGGGCCGTAAAGTGGCGCGCCGCTCGCAGCATATCAGAGGTCGGGCAATTGATTTGTACTTTCCAGACGTGAAGCTGTCGAAAGTGCGCAATGCAGCTCTGGTGCGTGAAGTGGGCGGTGTTGGGTATTATCCGCGCTCAGGCAAACATGGTTTCATTCACGTCGACACCGGGAATGTGCGCCATTGGCCGCGTATGTCGCGCAGAAAACTTGCAAGGATTTTCCGTGACCATAAAAAGCGGCGCAAGAATACACCTGCGCCAGTTTATATCGCAAAACGAAAAGACAAGAAAAAAACACCTGTAACAACGCCTTCACCTGCTGAAGCGGCGACAATCGTTGCCACAGCGAAGCCACGCCGCAAGCCTGCTGCGTATGCTGCGCTATCAGCAAAAGCGCGTGCCGCTTTGGCAAGCAAGATTGCTACAAGCACGGTGCCTGTGCCGCGGCCTAAGCCTTACGCAGTGCTTGCCTCACTTCAAGGCCAGAAGGACGTGACCATTCAACCAGCATCAGCACCGGTTCAAGTCACCAACTTTGCCGCAAAGCGCGACCCAAGCGCGATTGCTCAAAGTGGAACATTGGGTGCATTGCCGCTTGATATAACACCAAGCGGTGGAAGTGGCCTGCTCGCTGCAGCCAGTTCGATCTCCGATCCTGTTCCAGGCTTCTGGAAAGCTTCCCGGCGAGATGTCGGAACGAGTTCCCGCACTGCTTTTGGAAAAAGCATAAGTACCGCTGACTTTTATCAGGGTACCGCTCTTCTTGGCCCAGTGGGTTTGAAAGTTGCTAGCGCTTCCCCGGTGGTTCCTGGCTTTGAGGGTACAAATGCCAACAGCATTAGCCGCCGCAAATTCACAGCCAACGAGATGGCACGTATTAAGGCGCAAACGGTCAATCGAAATGGTAAGACCAACCTTGCGCGCACCCCGGCGGTGCGTTTAATGCGGCCGCAGATTACACCTTTGAACAAGCAGGCGAAGCTTGAAATCAAGCGGATGGAGTCGATCGCTATAGAGCCCAAACCTCTTGCATTCGAGTAGTCTTTCTCATACGAAATGAAAAAAAAGCCGCTCTTAAAAGAGCGGCTTTTTTTATGTGTTAGATGAGTTCTTTTCACCCATTAACAGTACATTATTCCGCCTGTTCTGACGCATCGGGTTCGACCGCCATACCAAGTGCATGCAAGTAGAGATCAATCATGGCTTGCTCTTCTTCACGCTCAGAATGGTCTTTTTTGCGCAACGTTACCACTTTGCGCAGAATTTTGGTGTCGAAGCCATTCGCTTTCGCTTCCGCGTAAACTTCGCGGATGTCAGCGGCGATTGTCTTCTTTTCTTCTTCCAGTTTCTCTATGCGCTCGATGAGCGCGCGCAATTGTCCTTGCGCCACCGTTGTTTGTACGTGTTGATCCATTGAATGTGTTCCAGATGCTTAGTGATTGGCTTTTTGCGCTTCTTCAAAAGCGGTTTTTTGTTCAGGCGTTGCTTCGGTTTGGTATTGGTCTTTCCAGGCATCGTAGCTCATGCCGTAAACGATCTCGCGGGCATCGCCCTTGTCGAGTTCGAGGCCTTTTTCCTGCGCTGCGTCCTGATACCAGTTTGATAGGCAGTTGCGGCAAAATCCTGTCAGGTTCATCATGTCGATGTTCTGCACATCTGTGCGATTACGCAAATGACTTACCAGGCGCTGAAACACAGCTGCCTCGAGTTCTTGGCGTGTTTTATCATCGAATTGGTCCGGCATGGTCGCCTCTCTTCCACTGTGTCTAACTAAAATGTTTTTGTTCATGCAGCTCTGGCGCGGCAACGATTGGCGGCAAAACCTCAGCTAGCCTGTCTGTCCACTCTGCAATTCCTGCATCATCGGCGATTAGGTCCTGGCGGATTTCAATCAGCGCATGGGCCAGCCCGCGCTGTGTGCCATGGGTGTTCATGGTGTCGCCTTCAAGTTGGCCTGTGTAGGGCTCGTTATCGCCAACCACCAGGCTTTTATCATGTTGAAGGGCTGATATAAGCGGGGTTGCAAACCGGCCATCATTGTCCCAGAGCACGCCTGCATGCCAGGGGCGCGGCACGCCTTTCCATGCAGGCGTAAAACTGTGAATGGATAATATGGCGGGAATAATGCCTTCCGCCAGCGCATCGTCAATTAATGCTTTCAGTGCGCGATGATAGGGGAAATAGTAGGTTTGTTTGCGGTGTTCGATTTCATCTTCATCGATATCGGCATTTCCCGGCACCACTGCACCATCCGACAGGCGCATCACGAGTGTCGGGTCATCGGCACCGCGGTTTGGATCGATCAGCAGGCGCGAATAAAGCGCAAACGCTGCCGGCACATCCAAGCGCTCGGCCAGCTTCCTGGTCACCTCTTCAACGCCAATATCAAACCCGATATGCCGCGCAAGCTGCTCTTGTGGCAGGCCGAGACTGCCATACTTTTCAGGCAGTGCGTTGCGGGCATGATCGCACACCAGAATAAGACCGCGCTTAAGGCTCCCCTCTACAATGTCAAAAGGGGCGAAGTCCTCGGTTCCAGTCACTTGTGCGCTGCCGGAAACGGCGTTATTAGTTGGTGTTCGATCGAGCATCAGCGCAATATAAAGCGGTGTTCTCATTTACGCTACCATTGTGAACGAATGTGATATTGCGTTTATGCGATTTCCAGTGGATAAGAGTGTGAGATGATAAAGACGACCCATTTTGCATAGGGGAATTGATAAAATGGGAACTGCGATATTCTGGGAAAATTTGCTAAGCTGTTAAGCGGGACAGCAGGAACACATGATTCGACTATGAGTAACTCTTTCAAAGGCCTTATGAAAATAACTCAATTATCTCGCTTATCGGCACTTGCGTTGACGGGCCTTTTGGCATTGGCCAGCCTTGGCTTCGGTTCCGTTGATTCGCATGCAGATTTGAAACTTTGTAATAACACAGATAGCCGGGTCGGTGTTGCGGTGGGGTATCGCGATAATCAAGGCTGGGCGAGCGAAGGCTGGTGGAATGTGGGTCCGCATTCTTGCGAGTCGCTGCTCAAAAACAAGCTTACCTCCCGCTATTATTATATTTATGCCATCGACTACGATAAGGGCGGTGCATGGGGTGGTAATGCCATGATGTGTACCCGCGATAAGCTGTTTACAGTGCGCGGCATCAATGAATGCGTGAACAGAGGCTATCAACACACCGGGTTCTTTGAAGTCGATACAGGTGAGGAACCTGATTGGACGGTATCGCTCTCAGGGGCGCCAACAAAGACAACGCCGGCACCTGCGCAAGCACCCGCGCCGGCCCCCACCAACTAGCTTAAAGCGCGAAAGCGTTTATTCCATTTCCTTGGTTTTTAAGAACTCAATGCCTTCACTGTTTTCAATAGTGTAGTTGAGTTCCCATGGGCTCTTGGCCAGAAACACCGGGTTTTCATCGCGGTCAAATGCAATTGCGCCGCGTTTGCCGTCAACAAAACTCTTGAGCTTTTGCGGGTCATCCGACTTTACCCAGCAGGCAAGGTTATAGGGGATCGCCTCATAGTCTATTTCAACGCGGTATTCCTGGCGCGCGCGCGATACAAGAACATCGAGCTGCAACACCCCCACCACGCCAACTATCCATTGCCCACCAATTGCTGGTTTGAAAACCTGAATGAGGCCTTCCTCTGACAGGTCATCAAGGGCTGAACGCATCTGTTTTACTTTTGACGTGTCAGTAAGGCGTACACGGCGCAAGATTTCAGGCGCAAATGAGGGTATGCCCGTAAAGCGCAGCTTCTCGCCTTCACTAAACGTGTCGCCAACCCGCATGGTGCCGTGGTTGGGAATGCCGATCACATCACCTGCATAAGCCTCGTCCACAATTTCACGATCTTGCGCTAGAAAGAAGATCGGGCTGTGCACCATGACATCTTTGCCGGTGCGTACTTGGCGCAATTTCATGCCGCGTTGAAACTCGCCTGAACAAAGCCGAACAAACGCCACCCTGTCACGGTGGTTTTTGTCCATATTAGCCTGCACCTTGAACACGAACCCGGTGACATCATTTTCATCGGGCGTAACTGTGCGTGTGTCCGCCGGGCTAGGCCGCGGGGCTGGCGCGTTTTGGGCAATGAGTTCAATCAGTGGCTTCACGCTGTAATCCTTCAGCGCGGAACCAAACACCACCGGGGTCATATGGCCTTCCAGATAGGCCTGCCGGTCAAACGCTGGATAAGCCTCTCGTGCCAATTCTACCGCTTCAAGCGTTGGTTCCAGCACATGGGGCGGTACTTTATCGATAATCTGCGCGTCATCGAGCCCGCTCACCTCAAGCGCCTGGTTGCAGGCTCCACCCGCGCTATCAGAAGTGTGGAATATGTTTTTGTGAAGTTCCAGACAGCCTTTGAAATCTGTTCCCATGCCAATGGGCCAGACCTGGGGTGAGATATCTAGCGCCAGCATGTCTTGAATTTCGTCAAGCAACTCAAATCCGTCGCGGCCTTCCCGGTCCACCTTGTTGATGAAGGTGACGATGGGAATATCGCGCAACCGACACACTTCAAAAAGCTTGCGGGTTTGCGCCTCAATGCCCTTTGCAGCATCGATCACCATAATGGCGCTGTCTACAGCTGTGAGGGTGCGATAGGTGTCTTCACTGAAATCTTCGTGGCCCGGTGTATCAAGCAGATTGCAGACAAGGCCGTCATAATCAAACGTCATCACCGAGCTGGTGACGGAAATACCGCGATCCTGCTCAATCTTCATCCAGTCAGAGCGCGCACGGCGGCGGTCGCCACGGGCTTTAACGGCGCCGGCCATTTGAATGGCGCCGCCTGTCACCAGCAGCTTTTCCGTCAATGTTGTTTTACCGGCATCCGGGTGCGAGATAATCGCAAAGGTGCGCCGCCGGGCAAATTCTTCCGCCATGCTCAAGTCTCATGAAGAGGGAAACGTATCAGGGGCTCTCTTAAGCCATCACGCCCCATAAATCTATAAATGAATTCATGGTTTGGCCAACACCCCGCCATCGACGATGAGTTCTGTGCCTGTAATGTATGAGGCCTTGTCCGATAACAGGAACAAGCAGGCATTCGCCATATCGCGCACATCGCCCGGCCTGCCAAGCGGCACAAAATCCGCAATCGATGCCAAAGCATCCAGATTGTCTTCCCAACGCTCCTGCATGGGCGAGATCGTGCCGCCAGGACAAATTACGTTTGAACGGATATTGTCTGATGCCAGTTGAATGGCCAGAGATTTCGATAATGCGATAACACCAGCCTTTGACGCCTGATAGGCATCTTGGGGTGCATCATCGCCGCGCAGGCATTGGATGGTTGAGAAATGCACCATGGCCCCGCCATCAACTGATCGCATATGGGGTGCAATGTGGCGCACGGTATGCACCATGGATTTAAGGTTGATTGCCATCACCTTGTCCCAGAGATCAAGATCGATCTCGAGTGCTGATTTATCTTCACCAAACAGCAACACGCCTGCAACGTTTGCCAGCAGATGTATCGGGCCAAACCGGGCAACGCCTGCGCCCACTGCATCCGCAACGGAAGCTTCGTTTGAAAGATCAGCTTGCAGATAGATCTGTTCGCCCGTGCCGGAGGGAAGCTCTGCGGGCTCTGGTTTAACATCCACCATAATCACATTGGCGCCTGCGTTCACAAGATCGCTTGCAATCTGATAGCCCATACCTCCTGCTGCACCCGTTACGAATGCCGTCTTGCCAGAAAATTCCATTGCTTTTTTCCTCAACTGCGCTTGGGTAAGCTAGAGCAAATTTGGGTAAAATTGAAACACTTTGATGGTGCCAAAATAGCTTGTTCAGCAAGGCGCGTGGTGAAGCGCGATGCGCCGGTATCGGACGAACCGCGCAACGCTGCTGACGAGCCAAATTGGCCCACCTGCGGTCGGTTTTTCACGCACGCTGGCTTTGTTGCAAGCCGCTTATTGCCGGCCAGGCAAAGGCGCGGACTTGCGTCGCGCCAGCAATCGTGAAAAGACCAGTCAAATGATTCAATTTTACCCAAACTTGCTCTAGGTATTTTTGAGAGGATGTCATCATGAAGTTTTCGCGCATGATCTCGGTCGTAGGTGCCCATGCTGAAGGCGAGGTAGGGCGCGTGGTCACCGGCGGTGTGCTGCCACCGCCAGGCGACACTCTTTATGAACAGGCCATGTATCTGTGGCGTAACCGCGATGAGTTCAGAAAGTTTCTGTTGTTTGAACCGCGCGGCGGGGCGTTCGTGCACGCCAACTTAATTGTACCGCCAAAATCGCCAGAGGCGGACGCGGGCTTTATCATAATGGAGGCTGAGGATTATCCCTCAATGTCTGGCTCAAACTGCATATGCGTTTCAACAGTTGTGCTGGAAACCGGCATGGTTCAGATGCACGAGCCGGTGACGAACATGACGCTGGAGACACCAGGCGGGCTTGTTCAGGTGGTTGCTGAGTGCAGCGAGGGCAAGTGCAAACGCGTCAAACTCACCAATATTGCCTCATATGCAGCAGCGCTTGATGTTGAAGTAGATGTGCCCGAAATCGGTACCGTGAAAGCCGATATCGGGTTTGGCGGGGCGTTTTTTCTGATTGTCGATGCAACGCAGTTTGGTTTTCAGATCGTCAAGGAAGAGGCCCGCCAATTGGTCGAGATGGGTGAAAAGATTAAAGCTGCCGCCCAACAACAACTTTCAGTGCAGCATCCCGATTTTCCTGATCCTGAGTTTAACCAGATCGCGTTCACTGAATTCACATTGCCTGTTGAAGTGAACGGTGGCGTCAAAACGGGTCGCAATACGGTGGTGATTTCGCCGGGCAAGCTCGACCGCTCGCCTTGCGGCACAGGCACCAGTGCCCGGCTTGCAGTTATGCATGCCAAGGGTGAATTACAGACCGGCGAAACAATGCTCAGCCGCTCGGTGATCAGTTCTGAATTTGAAGCGCGGGTTGAGAGCGAAACCACGCTCAGCGATGGCACTGCGGCCATCCGCCCATCAATTGCCGGGCGGGGATGGATTACCGGTTTTCATGATTATGTGCTTGACCCTGAAGATCCCTGGCCTGAAGGGTATACATTATCGGACACCTGGTTCAGGGCGCTGGACTAGGCACCACTCCCCCGCATCAAACTCGGCAAGTTGCCGTTGAGGCCCGCTGCCTCGCGCATGAAGAAACGTTTGGCCGGGTCAAGGCGGTCGACGAATTCAAGTCCCATGTCGCGCAGGCGGCGAATGGGCTCAATATCGTTTGAGAAGAGCCGGTTCAGCCCATCGCACATAAGTGCGACCTTCACAGTGTCGAACCGCCGCCAGCTTTCATAACGCTCCAGCGCATCAACCGCACCAATATCAAGCCCAAGACGGGCCTGTTCTGTCAGCACATCGGCCAATGCCGCGATATCGCGCAGTGCCAGATTAAACCCGAGCCCGGCGATGGGGTGAACCACATGGGCGGCATCACCCAGCAGGGCAAGGCGGTTGCTTGAAAACCTATCTGCCAGATGCAGCGCCAACGGATAAGAAAAGCGCGGGCCAATCGGTTCAATAGCACCAAGGTGCTCGCCGAAGCGGTGTTCAAGTTCTGCGCGAAAGCCCTTATCATCCAATGCCATAATCTGTTTGGCCAGGTGGGCTTCTTCCGTCCACACAAGAGAAGCGTGATTGTTTGGAAGCGGCAGGATTGCAAATGGGCCGGCGGGAAGAAAGTTTTCTTCTGCAACTCCGTTATGCGGGCGTTCATGGGCAACGGTGGTGACGATGCCTGATTGTTTGTAACTCCAGCCAAGGGTTTTTATACCAGCGGATTGGCGGGCGAACGAATTGCGCCCATCGGCGGCGGCCACAACCTCTGCCGAGATATTAGTGCCGGATTGAAGTTCTGCGTGTGCCCGTGGGCCATCGAAATCAAAGGCCACAACGCTTTCATGCGCTAAAATTGTCACGTGATCGCTTTGCACAGCGGCGTCATACAAGGCTGCATAAAGATGCTGGTTTTCGATCATATAAGAGGCGGGCTGGCCTGGCTGCTGCTGCTCGCCAAAATGTAATAGGGTAGGGCGCTCCTGGGCACCTAGCTGGCTGTCGGTGACGACGATTTCGTTCATCGGCTGGGCGTGCGGTTGCAGCGCGTCCCACACACCAAGTGTCTTAAACATTTGTCGTGCTGATGCGGTGATTGCCGAGGCGCGCCCATCAAACACTGTATGGCGTTGCGCCGCGGGATCGCCGGCATCTGCGAGGGTTACCTTAAAACGGCACGGGCTTGCTGGTCCGCCCAGCGCAAGTGCCGTGGCAAGGCCGGTAAGTCCTCCGCCTGATACAAAAATCTCGGTTGAAATGTCATTGCCTTTGGACATGCTTCACCCTATCACGTAGGAAGATTTGGAACGACACTTGATCTGAAGGGCATCATGTCACAGGAAGCCGTTGATACGCTGATCGACATTCTCGATCTTGAAACGCTGGAGCTCAATTTGTTTCGTGGCCGCTCACCGCAAGTGGGCTGGCAACGGGTGTTTGGCGGCCAGGTGGTGGGGCAATCTTTGGTGGCGGCCATGCGCACGGTGGAGGAGGACAAGCCCATCCACTCCTTGCATGGCTATTTCATGCGCCCCGGAGATCCCAATGTTCCAATCATTTACGAAGTTGAGCGCGACCGTGACGGCCGTAGTTTTACGACCCGCCGGGTGGTTGGAATTCAGCACGGCAAGCCTATTTTCACCATGGGTGCGTCGTTCCACAGCATTGAAAAGGGTTTCGATCATCAGATCACCATGCCCGATGTTTTGCCGCCTGAAGAACTGCCCAGCGAGCAGGAACTGCTGAACGAACATCGCGACCGCATGCCAGAAAGTATGCGCAAGTTTTTTGAACGCGACAGAGCCATTGAGATGCGCCGTGCCACCGGGCGCAGCTTGTTTGATGCCAGCCCACAAGAGCCGGTTCAGCATGTGTGGATCCGCACCACTGGTAAGTTGCCAAAAGACAAAGCTTTGCATCAATGCGTTTTGGCATATGCGTCTGACCTCACGTTGCTGGATACGTCTCTTGTGCCCCATGCGCGCAACCTCTTTGATCCTGAGTTAATGCTTGCCAGCATTGACCACGCAATTTGGTTCCACCGCGACGTGGAAGCAGATGGCTGGCTGCTCTACACGCAGGATTCACCGAGTGCCTCCGGCGCTTTGGGGTTCAATCGGGGCAGCATTTACACCCGTGACGGGGTGCTGGTGGCGTCTTGTGCTCAGGAGGGTATGATCCGCGTTCGAACGCATTGATTAAATTTTAGGCATTATCTTATATTTGATGAAAAATTAGGCAATATCTGCCTTGTGCGCAAATTGCACCAATCACTAAATACATAAAAAACAACCACTTACCGCACGCGCAAAAACTGGCACGCTACTTGAATATCATCTCCTGTTAGGCAGTTGTGAGCTGCCTCAATGAGACAGGGAAGGGCATTTGTCATGTCCATCTCGACGACAGGAGACTTGAATGAAACTCGTTACAGCAATCATCAAGCCATTTAAGCTTGAAGATGTGCGCGAGGCTTTACAGGGGCTGGGCGTACAAGGGCTAACCGTATCTGAAGTTAAAGGATATGGGCGCCAACAGGGGCACACTGAGATTTACCGTGGGGCTGAATATGCGGTGAACTTTCTTCCCAAAGTAAAACTGGAAGTGGCGGTGAGCGCCGCACAAGCCGACGAGGTTGCCGACACCATCGCCGATAGCGCGAAAACCGGGCAAATCGGCGACGGCAAAATCTTTATTTCATCCATCGAACATGTCAGGCGCATTCGTACCGGTGAAGCCGACGAAGCAGCACTTTGAGTTGAAGGACACAATTATGATAAACACACGTAAAGCTTTACCGTTTGCCCTGGCAGGTATCGGTCTACTTCTTTCTATCGATCCAGGATTTGCCCAGGATGCCTCCAAGGAGGTGCCAGCAGACGGCAAGTTCATTTTGAATTCGCTGCTGTTTCTCATGGGCGGATTTCTGGTGATGTTCATGGCGGCCGGCTTCTGCATGCTGGAAGTTGGCATGGTGCGTTCAAAAAACGTTTCCATGCAGTGCACCAAGAACATCGCGCTTTATTCGCTTGCCGGCATCGTGTTTTGGGCGGTGGGTTACAACCTTATGTATGAAGGTGTCGATGGCGGTTGGATCGGCGCGTTTTCACCAAAGGCCATTCCCGATCCTGCAAAGGATAGTGGTGATTATGCAGTCGCATCTGACTGGTTCTTCCAGATGGTTTTCTGCGCGGCAACCGCATCGATTGTTTCAGGCACCATGGCGGAGCGCATAAAGCTGTGGCCGTTCCTGATTTTCACAATCATCCTCACCGGCCTTATCTATCCGATCCAGGGCTCGTGGAAATGGGGCGGTGGATGGCTCGATGGCGTTGGCTTCAATGATTTTGCCGGCTCAACTATCGTGCATTCTGTTGGCGGATGGGCAGCTCTTGTTGGCGCCATCATTCTTGGCGCGCGCGCTGGTAAATATGGCAAAGACGGCTCGGTGCACCCGATCCCCGGTTCTTCAATGCCGTTGGCGACATTGGGCACGTTTATTCTATGGCTCGGTTGGTTTGGCTTTAACGGCGGCTCACAGCTTGCCATGGGCACCATATCTGATGTGTCTTCCGTATCGCGCATCTTTGTGAACACAAACCTGGCGGCGGCCGGTGGTGTTGTGGCGGTATTGATCCTGACACAAGCCATCTACAAAAAGGTCGATGTCACCATGGCGCTCAACGGCGCATTGGCTGGTCTCGTGTCAATAACCGCCGAACCGCTAACCCCTGGTCCATTGATGGCCATCATTATTGGTGGTGTCGGTGGAGCGATCGTCGTGTTTGCGGTGCCATTGCTCGATAAGCTAAAGATCGATGATGTGGTTGGCGCGATCCCTGTGCATCTGTTTGCGGGCATTTGGGGAACGTTGGCAGTGCCGCTGACCAACTCAGATGCAAACTTTGGGGCGCAGCTCATTGGCATCGCTGCCGTTGGCGTCTTTGTGTGCGTAACGTCGGCAATCGTTTGGTTCGCGCTGAAAGCGACCATGGGCATTCGCTGCTCGCAAGAAGAAGAGATGATGGGGCTCGATAAAGCCGAAATTGGCGTCGAAGCCTATCCAGAGTTTGGCGCTACCGGTTCAGCGCTTTAAAACTTCTCCAATCGCCAGCACCAAAATAAAGTGCTGGCGCCCACAACCCAGAGCCTGAACCCCCATCCAGGCTCTGGGTTTTTCTTTGCGTTTTTTTATAGTTTCCTGTGGGATTTCCCGCGCATGTGCCGTGCCTTAACCGCCTTTTAACCACGTCCGGTCTACCTTTCGTTAACCAGTTGTATTTGTGCCTTTTTTGCCCATTTTGAGCGGCACCAGACGAGAGAGTAGAGAATATGGCCAGGCCTGCCCCGGTTGAGACAGACGATTCCGCAATTCCCGCCGCCATGCGGCGTTTCTTTCATAACCGCGCCTCGGAGTTGGCGGGGGTTGGACTGCTGGCAATAACCGGCGCAATCGTTGTGGCGCTTGCCAGTTGGCAAGCAGACGACCCAAGCCTTTCTTACGCGGTTGATAAAGAGCCTGGAAATCTGTTGGGCGAGCCTGGTGCGGTGGTTGCCGATCTGCTGATGCAATCAACTGGTCTCGGGGTCATTGCGTTTATTGTGCCGCTTATTGCCTGGGCCTGCCGCTGGCTGGCGCACGGTAAGATTGAAGGACCGTTTAAAAGAATTCCTGCTTGGTTGCTTGGCACAGCCTTGTTTTCAGGTGCCATGAGTTCGTTTGCTGTTCCCTCGGGCTGGGCTTTGAAGACAGGGCTTGGTGGGGTTGTTGGCGATATGGTGATATTGCCAATAACATTACCGCTTGAAACAGTTACAGGCGGGTTTGTTGCGCATCTCGTTTCATTTTTGGTCTTTTTCGCCGCTGCAATCTTTATGGTATTTTATGCGTGTGGTTTATCACGTGATGAAGTTTCCGCCGTACGCACCAATGTAGGCGCACGCGGGCAAAACGCGGCGGTCCGTGTTGGCGCTGCAATCTTTAATGGCGCGATGTTTACCCGAGAAAAGATTTCCGCTCTCAAAGAAAACCGTGAAAACCGCTTGCCGCCTCCTGTGCAAACCGCACCTGTGCCTGAAGCACCTGCAGAACCAGCCAAGCCTGCATTTATACAGCGTTCAAAGCATTGGTCTGGCGATGAGCAGGAATCCATCGCGCAACCAGTTGAACCGCTTGAACGCCGCGAGCCGGTGTTTGGTGAAAGCATGTTGCCGCCACCTGCACCCAGGCCGGCAGCGCAGGAGTTCGCCCAACCCGATGAAGCATTTGATGATGATGTGCCGTTTGATTTGGGTGATGAAGCTTCCATTTCCGAAGCTGCAGTATCAGAGCGGATCACGCCAACCGCTGCACCGCCAAAGCAAGGCACGCGTGTTAAGAAAGAAAAGATCAAGCTTCCAAAGCGCAAGAGCGGCCCGTTCCAACTTCCACCGCTTGCATTGTTAAGTGAACCTTCACGGGTTAACCGTGGCACTGAACTTTCCGATGAACAGTTAGAGGCCAACGCGCGCCTTCTAGAAGGTGTGCTTGAAGATTTCGGTGTGCGCGGTGAAATTATCAATGTGCGCCCTGGCCCGGTGGTGACGCTCTATGAACTGGAACCTGCGCCAGGTATCAAATCCTCCCGTGTGATCGGTCTTGCCGATGACATTGCCCGCTCGATGAGCGCAATTTCTGCACGTGTAGCCGTGGTGCCCGGCCGCAATGCGATCGGCATAGAATTGCCAAACACCAAGCGCGAAACCGTCTTCCTGCGTGAGCTATTGGCATCAGAGCCGTTTGAGAGCTCCAAGCACTCGCTCAATATTGCTTTGGGCAAGAATATTGGTGGAGAGCCAATTTTTGCCGATTTGGCACGCATGCCACATCTGCTCATTGCAGGTACCACCGGCTCTGGTAAGTCGGTAGGCATCAACACTATGATCTTATCGTTGCTTTATCGGTTGTCGCCCGACAAATGCAAACTCATCATGATCGATCCGAAGATGTTGGAGCTCTCAGTTTATGAGGGCATTCCGCATTTGCTTGCGCCAGTTGTCACCGATCCGAAAAAAGCGGTTGTTTCGTTGAAATGGGCTGTGCGCGAAATGGAAGATCGGTATCGCAAGATGTCGAAACTCGGTGTGCGTAACGTCGATGGTTTCAATGCGCGTGTCGAGCAGGCCGCCGCAAAAGGCGAAGTGCTCACCCGCACCGTGCAAACGGGTTATGACCCTGAAACCGGCCAGCCTGTTTATGAAGAAGAGGAAATGCCCCTTGAGCCAATGCCTTATATCGTTGTGATTATTGACGAGATGGCCGATCTCATGATGGTTGCAGGAAAAGATATTGAAGGTGCCGTGCAGCGGTTGGCGCAAATGGCGCGGGCTGCTGGTATTCATGTGGTGATGGCGACACAACGTCCTTCGGTAGACGTGATCACCGGCACGATTAAAGCCAATTTCCCAACCCGGATTTCTTTCCAGGTAACGTCGAAAATTGATAGCCGTACAATTCTTGGTGAGATGGGAGCTGAGCAACTTCTAGGCCAAGGCGACATGCTCTATATGGCTGGTGGTGGACGTATCTCGCGTCTCCATGGTGCCTTTGTTTCCGACGATGAGGTTGAACAAATTGTGCGCCATCTGAAGGATCAAGGTGCGCCAGAATATGTACAAGCCGTAACCGAAGAAGAAGAGGGTGCCGAGGGCGATTTATCAGGCATGTTACCTGAAGGTACAGGTGATGAGTTATATGATAAGGCAGTCGCAATCGTGATTCGTGATAAAAAGGCTTCCACCAGTTACATTCAGCGGCGTTTGCAAATCGGCTATAATCGTGCTGCAACGCTGATTGAAAAAATGGAAGCAGAAGGGGTTATCGGGCCCGCAAACCACGCTGGTAAGCGTGACATTCTGGTGGGTGGTGCCGATGAAACCATTCCAGATCAAGAATTTTAGGCGTGCGTTTCAAGCTAGCCCTAATTCTGACGGATTTTGCAGCACAAGGTGCCACTATGAAAGCTTCACTTACCAAATTCGTACGCTTAGGCGTGACAGCGGCCTATCTTGCACTCGTTGGCGCAATTGCGTTTAACGCGACCCCAAGTTTTGCTGCAGCATCTGGCGACCTTTCAGCGTCAGATTCCGCTGGAGTTGATAAAATTTCTCAATTCTTCAATGCATTTAAGACAATGCAAGGAGAATTTGTGCAGGTTGGCCCGCGCGGGGATGTGTCTAAAGGCACGTTTCATATTTCCAAGCCCGGCAAATTACGCTTTGACTATAAGAAACCCAATCCATTTCTGATCGTGTCTGATGGAACATGGGTCGAGATCCGTAATCGCAAAAATAATCGTGCTGACCATTATCCACTTGCAGCAACACCTCTAAAGCTCATTCTTTCCGATAACGTCGATCTGCGGAAGCATGCGCGCATATTGAAGGTGGCTCATGATGGCGATGCGATCATCCTCACTCTTGCTGATAAAAACAAAGCCGTTCCTGGCAAACTGACACTCATATACTCAGAAAGTGAGAATAAATTGAAGGAGTGGGTGGTTGTGGATGGAGAAAATCGCCGCACAAGTATTTCTCTTGTGAGTATGACACCAGGCGGCGAATTCAATTCGAAGCTTTTCAAAGTTAAAAAACGCAAGAAAAAGTATAACGACGATTCCAAATAGCCGCGCTATTCAGGCATTTAGATTACCAAAAATTCACGAAAAGTTTTTTTCGTAGCAATTGAAAACCGGTTTTCCCATTCCTACGTAGTAACTATCAGAACTGGCAAACATGTGGTATCTGCCCCCCGCTCAATGACCACAGCCAGTTAGGAGGCGTCGATATTTCCCCTCTCGACGCGAAATCGCACAGTTTATGTGCTCCAAGCTGCCCAGTTCCCCGACTGGGCAGCTTTTTTTATGCAATCTATTGCAGAACTAAGCGATTTCTCTTATAACCCGGCCATTCCTCAAGACGCCTAAACGTCTTGGGCCGCTTTGGACATGGATAGCCTTTTAAGGTTTCCGGGAGCCAGGGGGGTCACCACCCGCCAGCGAGTTTCGCCCGCGGGTGCGTTTTGCGTTGGGCATTTGGGACATTAACGGAGCACGTGCGAGCACATGTTTGAAACCTTATCAGATCGTCTTGGCGGAATATTCGACAAACTCACCAAGCGTGGTGCGCTGTCGGAGGCCGATGTCAACACGGCCATGCGCGAAGTGCGCCGGGCGCTGATCGAGGCTGACGTGGCGCTGGAAGTGGTGCGCGGCTTTGTTGATAAGGTCAAAGAGCGCGCTGTTGGCCAGGAAGTTGTCAAATCGATTACGCCAGGCCAGATGGTCGTCAAGATCGTCAATGATGTGCTGGTTGAGGTTTTGGGCTCTGATTCTGCACCCATCGATTTGGCTGCAACACCGCCTGTAACGATTATGATGGTGGGTCTGCAGGGTTCTGGTAAAACCACAACATCTGCAAAAATCGCCAAGCGCCTTACTGAACGTGAGCGCAAGAAGGTACTGCTTGCATCGCTTGATGTGCGCCGCCCGGCAGCCCAGGAACAACTCGAAGTCCTTGGCAAGCAGATCGGCGTTGACAGCCTTGAGATTATCAAGGGTCAAAACCCTTATGAGATTACCCAGCGGGCACAGAAAGAAGCGCGCACGGGTGGCTACGATGTTGTCATTCTCGATACAGCCGGGCGTCTTCATATTGATGAAGAGCTGATGGTTGAAAATGAGAAGGTTGCTGAAATCGCCTCACCCCATGAGGTGCTGTTGGTGGCCGATGCGCTGACCGGCCAGGACGCAGTGAACATGGCGCGCGCCTTTGATGAGCGCTTTGCTGTAACCGGCATGGTGCTCACCCGGGTGGATGGCGATGGCCGTGGAGGTGCTGCACTATCCATGCGCGCCGTCACCGGTAAGCCGATCAAGCTGATCGGTGTAGGCGAAAAGATCGATGATCTTGAAGACTTCCACCCAGACCGTATCGCCAACCGCATTTTGGGCATGGGCGATGTGGTGTCGCTGGTGGAAAAGGCGGCTGAAACCCTTGATGCCGATGAAGCCAAGAAAATCGCTGCCAAAATGAAGAAAGGCGCGTTTGATCTCGATGATCTGTCGTCCCAGCTTCAACAAATGCAGAAAATTGGTGGCATGCAGGGCGTGCTTGGCATGTTGCCCGGTGTTGGCAAAATTAAAAAGCAGCTCGAAGATACAGATCTCGACAATCTTGTCGTAAAGCGCCAGCTCGCAATAATTTCTTCGATGACACCCCCTGAGCGCCGGCAACCAAAAATGATGAACGCATCCCGCAAGAAGCGTGTTGCGAAAGGTTCCGGCACCGAGGTGCAGGACATTAACAGGCTTCTGAAAATGCACCGCCAGATGGCGGATATGATGAAGAAGATGGGCAAGAAAAAAGGCGGCATGCTGGGTGGCATGTTTGGCGGCGGCATGCCTGATGCGGCTGAGCTTGAAAAACTACAAGCCGAAATGGGCGATGCAGCGCCTGGCGAGCTGCCGGCTGATTTTAAAGAACTCGCCAGCAAGGGCCTGCCCAAAGGACTGCCGGGCTTAGGTGGTGGCGGATTGCCCGGCCTGCCAGGACTTGGCGGCGGCGGCATGCCTCCCGGGCTTCCGGGTATGGGGAAGAAAAAGAAATGATCCCTGAACTGCACACAGAGCGATTGATATTGCGCGGCTTCAAAAAGCAAGA
>JBPCVX010000166.1:0-5749 GCA_051010095.1 Hyphomicrobiales bacterium | reverse complement strand
TGCACAAGCCGCTTTTGGAAGTACGTGGCGATGATTACGATCAGCGCGTGGCGCGGCGGATCAAATCGGGTGGATTACAGAGCGCAGATGAACTTATTGAAGTGATCGCGTTCCGCGAAGAGATGATCGACGTTTACGAACAGCAGCTATCAGGCTTTGACGCGTTCATCATGCCCACTTCACCTTGGGCGCCGCCGCCCATTGCCGATTTGGCGGACGATGACGAATATGTGCGTATAAATCTCAATTGTCTGCGCAACACGTTTATCGGCAATTTTCTGGATACCTGCGCGATCGCCCAACCCATGGGAGACCAAGACGGTGCGCCGGTGGGTCTTATGCTCATGGCGGCAGGTGGAAGTGATCATTCCTTGTTTTCTGTCGCTGAAGCGGTTGAGGGTGTAATAGGGTTTCGGGCTTAAGCCGATCCGAAGCTCTCATCATAAAACTTGAGCCAGTTGTGCCCCATGATCTTGGCCACATCTTCATCATTCATGCCGGTGGCAATTAGACCCTCCTGAATGTTGCCGAAGTCGCGATTGTCGTGGAACCATTCAGGTTGCGGCGGAAAGCCTGCATCGGACTTTGAGCCCTCGCCATAGTCGATTTCTTTCGACCAGCGGCCAACACGCATCCACTCTACGATGCTGTCTGGCTGATCTTGACAGAGGTCTGACCCGATGCCGATATGATCAATGCCCATGAGATCGGCAGTGCGGGCAATGGTTTCGCAAAAATCCTGAAGCTTGCAATCAGACTTGCCCTTAAGGTGGTGGGGATAGAGCGAAAAGCCCAGCATTCCGCCTGATGCGCCAAGCTCTTTCAGCACAGTGTCTGATTTGTTGCGCAGCGCAGGATGCCAGTTGGCGGGGTTGGCGTGGGTAATGGCAATGGGGCGTTCTGAATATTCAATGGCCTCAAGCGTCGAGCGTTCAGCAGAATGGGACATATCAATCACCAGGCCCACGCGGTTCATCTCTTTGACCACCTGTTTGCCAAAGCGGGTGAGGCCGGTATCCTCCGCCTCATAACAGCCGGTCGCCAGCAGCGATTGGTTATTATAGGTGAGTTGCATGAAGCGCGCACCAAGCGTGTGGCAGACTTCAACCAGACCGATA
The DNA here is from genome assembly GCA_051010095.1 of Hyphomicrobiales bacterium. Classification (GTDB taxonomy): domain Bacteria; phylum Pseudomonadota; class Alphaproteobacteria; order Rhizobiales; family CAJQND01; genus CAJQND01. The sequence continues at coordinate 4,631 of JBPCVX010000166.1, read as the reverse complement.
TCATCTTCGATGGGGGCGCAGTTTTGAAATCCGAAAAGTATGGCCGTGCGGCCTTGCTCTTGCGCCGCGCGCACATCATCGCCCGTACCAGCCTTGCAAATGAGATCAGCATATTGTTCAAACCAGCGGTTCCATTGGCTGAAATTCGCAACTGTTTCACGGAACATTTCATGATAACAAATGGTCACATGCACTGCCGAGACGTTGCCTTCGCGCATCTGTTTAAAGATTTTCTCAGACCAATTACAATATTGCAGGCAATCAATAATCATGCACCAACTCCCGTTTCTCCGCAGTAAGCACGTGCGCGCCTTCACTCGCAATGGCGTCTGACAAAATTCATAGGAACAAAAGTGAACATGGAGAAATATATCAATTATTATCAACATGATAAAAAATAAGTTGCTAACAAGAACAAAATAGGTACATATAAGAAAACTTATTGAGCAATTTGATGTGAATTGCGGGCCTAGGGCCCATTGTGGAATCATAGAAGGGAATGCAGGTTATGGCACGCAACAACCTCCAGCTGGTGGAAAGTAAATCTGATATGGATAAAGAAAAGGCGCTGGAAGCCGCACTGAGCCAGATCGAACGTGCGTTCGGCAAGGGCTCGGTTATGAAGCTGGGCAAGGAAGGCCAGGTCGTCGAGATCGAGTCGATTCCAACAGGTTCCCTTGGTCTTGATATTGCGCTTGGCATAGGTGGTTTGCCCAAGGGCAGGGTGATCGAAATTTATGGCCCTGAATCATCAGGCAAAACCACATTGGCTTTGCACACGGTTGCCGAAGCGCAGCGCAGCGGTGGTATTTGTGCATTCGTTGATGCAGAACACGCTCTTGATCCGATTTATGCGCGCAAGCTTGGTGTTGATCTGGATGAGCTGCTGATCTCCCAGCCGGATACGGGTGAGCAGGCTCTTGAAATTGCCGACACGCTGGTGCGCTCAGGTACGGTATCGGTTTTGGTAATTGATTCCGTTGCTGCCCTCACACCACGGGCAGAACTTGAAGGCGAAATGGGCGACAGCCTTCCAGGTCTTCAAGCCCGTTTAATGAGCCAGGCACTGCGCAAACTAACCGGCTCGATCTCTAAATCAAATTGTATGGTTGTTTTCATCAACCAGATTCGCATGAAAATTGGTGTCATGTTTGGCTCGCCTGAAACAACAACGGGCGGCAATGCGCTTAAGTTTTATTCATCCGTGCGCCTTGATATCCGCCGCATTGGCGCAATCAAAGATCGCGATGAAGTGGTGGGCAATCAGACCCGCGTTAAAGTGGTCAAGAACAAGGTTGCTCCTCCTTTCCGTCAAGTTGAATTTGACATTATGTACGGCGAGGGTATTTCCAAGACAGGCGAATTAATCGATCTGGGTGTTGCTGCAAATATCGTTGAGAAGGCCGGTTCTTGGTATTCCTTTGATGGTGAGCGTATCGGTCAGGGCCGTGAAAATGCCAAGACCTTCATGAAGGAAAACCCCGAGATCGCAGCGCGCATTGAACAAGCGATCCGTCAGAATGCTGGCCTCTTGGGAGACCAACTTGAAGTTGGGCCGGGCGAGCAAGAAGATATCGATCCCGAAACCGGTGAAATCAAGGATGTTGCCGGTTAGGGGCTTTGGGGCGGTGCTGTGATTTTGATATCATGGTTCACGCCGTCTCAACGGTCAAACGCACTGAGTATTTAGCACAAGGCGTTGCATTCCCCGCAAACTGGAATCCTAAACACCGGTTGACTTGCACCCAAGCGTCATACCCCTCAATGGCCCGGTGCTGGCACGAACAGGATTCCGCTTACGATTGTGCTGAACAGCACCTGGTTCTCCTCAACGGGAGCCAGGTGTTTGCGCATTTAACGCATTGTCGCATCGCAAAGCTTCTCACCATTGTGGACACAATCCAAGTCCAGGGGTAAAAGGCCTATCTCAGCGGTAATTACCCCGCCTAATTATGCCTAAATGAGGCAAAGAAGAAGGAAAGCCGATGGCCGGCGTTAATGAGATTAGAACCCATTTTCTGGAGTATTTTGCCAAGAACGGCCACGAGATTGTGTCGTCTAGTCCGCTTGTGCCGCGCAATGACCCGACTTTAATGTTCGTCAATGCGGGCATGGTGCAATTCAAAAATGTTTTTACAGGCGTTGAGAAGCGCGATTACAGCCGTGCGGTAACCGCACAGAAATGTGTGCGCGCCGGCGGCAAACACAATGACCTTGATAATGTGGGTTACACCGCGCGCCATCATACGTTCTTTGAGATGCTTGGAAATTTTTCTTTTGGTGATTATTTCAAGGATTTAGCCATTGAACTTGCGTGGAACTTTGTCACCAAGGAAATGGGATTACCTGCACACAAGCTTCTGGCAACAGTTTATGCAGAAGATGACGAGGCATTCGATCTCTGGAAAAAAATTGCAGGACTTCCAGAAAGCAAGATTTTGCGTATTCCCACCAGCGATAATTTCTGGGCGATGGGCGATACAGGTCCATGCGGGCCATGTTCGGAAATTTTCTACGATCACGGTGATCATATTCCAGGCGGGCCTCCTGGAAGCCCTGATGAGGACGGTGACCGTTTTATAGAAATCTGGAACCTGGTTTTCATGCAGTATGAACAGGTCACCACCGACGAGCGCGTTAACCTACCGCGCCCTTCCATCGATACTGGAATGGGCTTGGAGCGCATTGCGGCGGTATTGCAAGACACCCACGATAATTATCAGACCGATCTCTTTCGTGCGCTCATTGGTGCGATTGAAGATCAGGTTGGGCGTGAGGCGGAGGGCCCGCAAGAGGCTTCTTTCAAGGTGATCGCAGATCACCTGCGCGCTTCAAGTTTTTTGATCGCTGATGGCGTGCTGCCTTCCAATGAAGGCAGGGGATATGTGTTGCGCCGTATTATGCGTCGTGCCATGCGCCACGCAGAGCTTTTGGGGGTCAAAGATCCTCTAATGCGCAAACTTGTGCCTGCTTTGGTGCGCGAGATGGGCAGGGCCTATCCCGAATTGGAGCGTGGCGAGGCGCTTATTTCAGAGACGCTTGATCTTGAGGAGAACCGCTTCCGCAAGACGCTGGAGCGTGGCCTGAAAATACTAGACGAGGAATCTTCTGGCCTCGGTGGGGGCGATACATTCTCTGGCGACGTTGCGTTCAAGCTCTACGACACCTTCGGGTTTCCGCTCGATCTTACAGAAGATGCGCTTAAAGCCCGTGATATCCGCGTCGACACAGATGCATTTGATACCGCCATGGAAAAGCAACGCGAGGAAGCGCGCCAAAACTGGAAAGGGTCTGGCGATGCGGGCACGGACGCGGTCTGGTTTCAAGTGCGTGAGGCCCACGGGGTCACCGAATTTTTGGGATATGAAACAGAAATTGCGGAAGGTGTGATCTCTGCAATTGTAGCCGATGGGAAATTGGTCGAGGACCTTAGTCAGGGATGCTCTGGTGCACTTGTTCTTAATCAAACACCGTTTTATGGCGAGTCGGGCGGACAGGTCGGTGACACTGGTACAATTAAAACTCCAGAAGGTGCCGTTTTCCGTGTCGATGACACCCAAAGGAAGGCCGACGGTGTGTTCGTGCATTTAGGCGAACTTGAAAAAGGTGCCCTTTTGCAGGGAGACGCCGTTGAACTCTTGGTCGATCATGAGCGTCGCCAGGGCGCACGCGTTCATCACTCTGCCACCCATTTGCTGCATGAAGCCATGCGCCAAACCCTGGGCGAACACGTTGCGCAAAAAAGCTCATTGGTTGGGCCTGAAAGGTTGCGGTTTGATTTCTCTCATCCCAAGCCCGTCTCCATGGATGAAATTGCCATTATTGAAAACATGTCAAACCAGGTCATTGATCAAAACGATTCAGTGCAAACCCGTTTGATGAATGTTGATGATGCCATTGCCGAAGGTGCGATGGCACTATTTGGTGAAAAATATGGTGACGAAGTTCGTGTTGTGTCTATGGGCCACAACCCTGAGGGTGCAAACAATCCAGTCTATTCGCTTGAACTGTGCGGTGGCACCCATGTTGACCGTACTGGCGATATCGGCCTTGTGAAAATCGTTGCAGAAAGCGCGGTCGCTGCAGGTGTGCGACGTATCGAGGCACTGGCTGGAGAAACAGCTCGGCACTATCTCGAAGCTCAAGATCAACGGGTGCGTGAGGCGAGCGATATTCTCAAGACAACGCCTGATGAATTGACCAATCGGCTATCTGCTTTGATGGATGAGAGAAAGTCGCTTGAACGCCAGCTTGCTGAAGCCAAAAAACAGTTAGCACTTGGTGGCGGCACACGTGCCGATGCTGATGACGGCGTGAATGAAATTGCAGGCATCTCGTTTATGGGCCGGGTGCTGAAAGGTATCTCGCCTAAAGACCTTCGCGGCGTCGTTGATGATGGAAAGAAAAAACTTAGCTCTGGCATCGTCGCCATCGTAGGCATTTCGGAAGAAGGAAAAGCCGGCATTTCCGTGGGCGTCACAGAAGATCTCACTGGCACCCACAACGCGGTTGATCTTGTGCGGGTGGGTGCCGAGGCATTGGGAGGTAAAGGCGGCGGTGGCAGACCTGATATGGCGCAAGCTGGCGGGCCTGATGCGTCTAAGGCCGATGATGCACTTGCAGCCATCCGC
>JBPCVX010000165.1:0-8282 GCA_051010095.1 Hyphomicrobiales bacterium | reverse complement strand
TACAAAGTATCGCCACCTGCAACGGTTACGACCCCGCTCGAACTAGCCTGCGACCCATATCGCGGCGATGATACTGTTGGATCTGGTAATGAGGTGGTTGAGACATTTGAGCTCTCACCATATGGTGACTTTTCGCTCACACTCGCCTTTTCTGACGAGTCTCCCCCCAAGGAACCAGTGATATTTGCAAATCGGTCAGATGTTGTGCTGCATCCAGCAATTAAAGCTGCAATTGATGCAACACAGGAAATTTTTAAAACCCGGGAAAATCCGGTGGTAGACACTTCAACACTACGCATGATCACGCTCCACAAACTTACTATGCGCATATTCGTCTGGTTTGGTTAAAAGGGGGTAAAGCCTTTGAAAAAAAATTTAACGACGTTTTATTTGGCACATGACAAAAATAAAAAATAAACTACATTTCCCTCGCAATTCCTGGGATAATTGGCACAAAACGCACATCAATTAACTCTTCAATCTTAATGTCATTTTCTGTTTTAATCACTTTGCAGAGCTTTTCATGGTTCTGTACGACGCCATTTTCAGACGCAGAAAGCGGTAAAATCATCACGCCGCCAATTTTCAATTGGTCGATCAGTGCATCCGGCACCTCTTGCGCGGCGGCGGTTACAATAATGCGATCAAAGGGGGCTTGTTGTGGCCACCCCTTCACCCCATCACCAACCATGGACGTAATATTGGTAATACGCTGCGCATCGAATATAGCTTGCGCCTGACGGGATAATGTTCGGTAACGCTCAATTGTGTAGACCCTGCGGCATAGCCTCGCGAGCACCGCAGTTTGGTAACCAGAGCCTGTGCCGATCTCAAGCACCTTGTCGCGCTCACCTATATTAAGCTTGTCGGTCATGAAACCTACAACAAAGGGCTGCGAAATCGTTTGCCCGCAATCGATGGGCAGCGCCTGATCAGCGTAGGCTTGATCCTTGTACGTGTTTGGCACAAACAATTCGCGCGGCACCAGCTCCATGGCCGAGAGGACCCGGCGGTCGACAACACCGCGGTTGCGCAAGCTCATAATGAGCTGAATCTTTTTAAAATCTATTTCTTCGCTCATACGACGCGCCCCTCACGCCGGTACCGGTCACACTTAAGACAGTGCGCCACGTAATGTTTCAAGTGCATTTATTTGCGTCAGGTTTAATTGCAATGGAGTTACTGAAATACGGTTTTCATAAATAGCCCTGAGATCCGTGCCTTCAGCCGGGTTTGATTTCTCCCTGCTAAAACCAAGCCAATAATAGGGCCGCTCGCGCGCATCAACGCGTTCAATAATGCGCATCAGGTTTTGGTCGCGTTTACCCTGAGTGGTCACCTCAATTCCCGTAACTTCGCCGGGCGGGCAATCCGGGAAATTGATATTAATCAGGTTACCTTCGCCAATGTCATGCCCCCACAAACGCCGAATAAGATCTGGCCCATGATGCTCAGCGCATTCCCAGAGAATGTCTGCGCGCGATTGCGACGTAAATCCATAAGATTGAGACAATGCGATTGAGGGGATGCTAAGTGCTGTTCCTTCCATAGCGCCTGCCACGGTTCCAGAATACGTCACGTCATCAGCAATATTCTGACCGCGATTGACCCCCGACAACAAAAGATCGGGCGGCGCATCAAGAACGCTCCGCACCGCCATGAGAACACAGTCTGCAGGCGTGCCTTCAACCGAGAAACGCCGCTCTTCAATCTCGCGTAAGCGCAACGGCTTAGATAATGTCAAAGACCGCGATGCACCGGAATGTTCTGTTTCAGGTGCCACCACCCACACATCGTTACTTAGACTATGGGCAATTTTCTCTAACGCTGTAAGCCCGTCAGCATTTATGCCATCATCATTTGTCAGCAAAATGCGCAACGGCTTGCCGCTTGCGTTTTTAAGATGAGTATCAGCCACCAATTTTCTCCATGCCACCCATGTAGGGGCGCAACACATCTGGAACTATCACAGAGCCATCACTTTGCTGGTAGTTTTCCAGAACGGCCACCAGCGTGCGCCCGACAGCAAGACCGGACCCGTTGAGCGTGTGCACGAAATGTATATCGCCTTCACCATCACGGAAGCGTGCGCCCATGCGCCGGGCTTGAAAGTCGCCGCAAACTGAGCAACTTGAAATTTCCCTGTACGCATTTTGCCCGGGCAGCCACACTTCAAGATCATATGTTTTGCGCGCGGTAAAACCCATATCGCCGGTTGAGAGCACCATGGCGCGATAATGCAAGTCCAACCGTTTGAGAACCTCTTCAGCGCAAGAGCGCATACGTTCCAGTTCCTCAAGCGACTTATCTGGATGGGTGATGCTCACTAACTCTACCTTACTGAATTGATGCTGGCGGATCATTCCGCGCGTATCGCGCCCCGCTGATCCTGCCTCGAGACGGAAACAAGGTGTGTATGCAGTAACCCGAACGGGCAGTGCCGCTTCATCGACAATTTTTTCACGCACCAGATTGGTGAGCACGACTTCAGCGGTTGGAATCAACCAACGGCCATCTTCGGTGCGAAATTGATCATCGACGAATTTCGGCAACTGGCCGGTCCCGAACATCACCTCATCGCGCACAAGTAAGGGTGGTGAGATCTCGGTATAGCCATTTTCGCCGGTGTGCAGATCAAGCATGAACTGCGCGACCGCACGTTCTAGCCGCGCTAAGGCTCCGCTCAACACAACAAAGCGCGCACCAGAGAGCTTGGTCGCCGTCTCAAAATCCATCATCCCCAGCGCTTCACCGATTTCAAAGTGCTGCTTGGGTTCAAAGTCAAACTCTGGTGCCTTGCCTGTCACCGAATGCTGAACATTATCATCTTCATCAGTTCCAACAGGAACATCATCGAATGGAATATTGTCTATGCCAGCAAGAATTGCTTCAACTTCGGCACTCAGCTTACGCTCTTCATCTTCACCGGACTGGATAAACGATTTTATCTCGGCCACTTCATCAATCAGCGCCTGGGCTTTCTCCTCATCGCCCGATGCTTTTGCCTGCCCGATCTCCTTGGATGCCGAATTGCGGCGTGCTTGCGCGTCCTGGAGTTTTTGAATGTGGTTACGGCGTGCTTCATCCACTTTCAGGATGTCTGCGGCCATTGGAGCAAGCCCGCGCTTGGCGAGACCTGCATCAAAAGCATCAGGATTTGCCTGGATCCACTTTATATCGAACATGGTTCCTCTCTTTGGAAATCGACGGCTTTAGCAAGATTCGCACAAAAACAGTGCTGCGCGTGTATTGGCACGGCTAAAACGCTGCGTCTAGTGAGGCAAAGAGTGCGAACGCAGAATTATGCTTCTGCGTCAGCCCTTTCCTCTTCGCGCTTTCTCTCAATCCTGCGTACGGCTAATATGGAAAGTTCATAAAGCGCAAGCGTTGGAATTGCTAAGCCAAGCTGGCTGACGGGGTCAGGCGGCGTTAACAATGCAGCCGCCACGAAAGCAATCACGATTGCATATTTGCGCTTAGCAGCAAGCGTATCAGCTGTCACCAATTCTGCTTTGCCAAGCAAAGTGAGCAGCACCGGCAACTGAAAACACAACCCAAACGCAAATATCAACGTCATGATCAAACTGAGATATTCACTCACTCGCGGCATGAGCGAGATGGACGCCTGCCCGCTTCCTTCTTGCTGCATCGACAAAAAGAAACCCATGGCAAGTGGCATAATGAGGTAATAGACCAGCATCGCACCGACCAGAAACAAAATGGGCGTGGCAAGAAGAAATGGCAAGAACGCTTTGCGTTCGTTTTTGTAAAGGCCCGGCGCCACAAACATATAGAGTTGCGAGGCGATCACCGGAAAAGCAAAAAACAAACCGCCAAACAGCGCGATCTTGAACTGTGTGAAGAGATATTCCTGAGGCGCTGTGTAGATCAGCTGGAGATCACCCACATCACCTGCCGCACGCTCATACGGCACAAGCAGGACGTTAAAAATCTTGTCAGCGAAGATAAAGCAAATTACCGCCGCAATGGCCAAGCCAATAACAGCGCGGATAAGCCGTGATCTAAGCTCGGTGAGATGCTCGATCAGCGGTGCTTGGGTTGATTCAATATCTTCGTGGCTCATGAATTAACCCCTAACCTAACCGTCAGCTTTGCTAGGTGATTTTGTGGACTTCGCCTGTGCTGGCGATTTCTTGGCAGCGGTTTGCTTCGCAGGTGTTTTCTTGGCCGGTGTTTTCTTCACCGGAGCTTTTTTTGCAGGGGCCTTTTTAGCTGCTGGTTTTTTCGCAGCCTTTGTTGCTTTCTTCGGTGCCGCTTTTTTAGGTTTTGCAGGTTTCGAGCTTGAAACTTCTTCCAGCGTTTTTTTGGCGGACGGATTATCGGAAATTTGCCCGGCTTTCTCGATTTCAGATTTTATTGAATCTGTTTCTTTCGCAATCGGGTCAAATACTTTGCCCACCTGGCCAGCAACAGACATGTTTTTGACGTCGCTTACACCCTTGGCAATGTCATCGAGGCCGGTGTCTTTTGCAGCTTCTTCAAACGTGTCTTGAAATTCCCGGGCCATACGGCGCATTTTGCCCACAAACTGGCCAAAAGTACGCAGCATTCCTGGCAGGTCCTTTGGACCCACCACAATGATGGCCACGATCGCGATGACCATTAACTCAACTGCGCCAATGTCGAACATGAAGCGTCTTTGCTGCTGTGGCTGCTGACTTAGCCTTCAGCCTCTGATTTAGCTTTGGTTTTTTCAGACTTCGCGGTGTCGACAACCTCTTCATGGTTGATCGTTTTCGCGGTTTCTTCCGTTTCGTCTCCGGGTTCTTCAGCGATACCCTTCTTGAAACTCTTGATGCCCTTAGCGACATCACCCATAAGCTCGGAAATCTTGCCTCTGCCAAACAGCAGTACAATGACCACCAAGATCAGAATGATCTGAACGGGTCCAACTGACATGGAATACCTCTCCCAACGCAAACTGGTTTCTCTAGCGGCATTATCGCAAAAATGCGCGTTTGCCGCAACGAACAGGTAAGCCTTAAGCTTAAGAAGTCAAGCAGGAAAAAAGAGTACATGCTCCGCTATAGTTTCAAAATTTAAAACATCACCCCGCTTAACCTCTTGAGATGCGGGCGTTTGCACGGTTACAGCATGCTCGTAGCTTTGAAAACTCACGGAAATTAAATTTGTGTCACCTAAGAATCTGACCGCACTTACAAACCCGCTTATGTCGGTCTTTTTGTCGGTAGGCTGCAAACCTTGCGGGCGCAACATCACGCGCACGTTCTGCCCTTCATACTGTTCTGGCGCCTTTAGTGGACCGATTTCCGTTACCACCTGACCATCTTGAACGTGTCCTAGAAACTCATTAAAGGCTGAAAAGAACCGCGCAGCCTGGCTGTCGACAGGTGCATTATACAATTCATCCGCTGTCCCACTTTGCACAAGCCGCCCTTCACGCATAAGCACTATTCTATCAGCGAGCCACATTGCCTCTATTGGGTCATGGGTGACCAAAAGGCAGCTTGACCGGGTCTCTTTCAACAGCGCAAGCGTCTCTTCACGCACACTATCGCGCAAGCGCTGGTCCAAGCCGGAAAAAGGTTCATCCATCAAAATGACCGAAGGTCGAGGCACTAATGCCCGTGCCAGCGCCACCCGCTGTTGTTCGCCGCCAGAAAGCTCGTTTGGATAACTTTTGGCATAGCGTTCCAGGCCGACGCGCTTAAGCGCCGTTTCAACCTCGCTCTGCACAGTTTGCTTGTCCAGGGTCTTCAGGCCAAAGGCCACATTGTCGAAAATGGAAAGATGGGGAAACAGTGCGAAATCCTGAAACATCAACCCGATGCCGCGTTTTTCAGGAGGCACAAAGGATTTGGTGCTGGTAATTTCCTGACCATCAAGAAGCACGCGACCACTATTCACCCGCTCTATACCAGCAGCAATCCGCAATAAAGTGGTTTTCCCGCACCCAGATGGCCCAAGCAGGCATACGATTTCGCCAGGTGCCAGTTCGAATGAAACATCGTTGACCGCAACCGTGTCGCCAAATGCACGCGTTACCCCATCAAACTCGAGGCGCGAAGCAAACGTAGCGGCCGCGGTTCCGCGTTTACCCCACGTGCGATCATGCGTATCAGCGCTTGTATCTTGCGATGCCATAGACATAGCCAACCATTAGCCGAAATAAAGTTTCAGCACCAGTATCTTAGCGTTTTCGCAAATAACTATGGTTTTGCGGAATCAAGATCTTCTGGCAAATGCATTTCAAGCGGAGGTTCATCCTCGAATATATCTTCCTCAAGGGGGTCTTCATCTCCTGCCAATTCATCATCTTCTGCGGGAACAGGAACTTCAAAATCGGCGGGAAGTGTTGAAGACAAGAGCCCTGCTCCCTTTAGCTCCGTCATGCCGGGAAGTTCTTTAACGCTATCGAGCCCGAAATGGCTTAAGAAATCATCCGTTGTCCCATAAGTGACCGGCCTGCCAGGAACGCGCCTGCGGCCACGCAATTTCACCCACCCCATTTCCATCAAAATATCAAGTGTACCTTTTGACGTAGAAACACCACGAACATCTTCAATCTCGTTGCGGGTGACGGGCTGATGATATGCGATAATTGATAGTGTTTCTAAGGCTGCTTGCGAGAGTTTCTTCTGTTCGACCGCCTCACGACGCAACAAGAAGCTCAAGTCTTCGGCGGTGCGAAATGTCCATTTTCCTGCGATCTGGCGTAAATTCACACCACGTTCCGCATAATGCACATGAAGCTCTTCCAGCAATGGATCGAGATCTGTCCCATCAGCTAAACATTCCAGCAATTGAGCTTCAGAAACCGGTTCTGATGCCGCGAATAACAAGGCTTCCACAACACGCATCTGGTAAGCCTTATCAGCGCGCGGGTGCATCGTGACATTGCTTGCGGGCCGTTTCTCTTCGCGTTGCGGCTCACCCGTTTCGCTTGGCACTAATGTTTCAGACATTTGATATTCCCCTCAAAAACTCACGATGCGGCACGTTTGCGCACATAAATTGGCTTAAATGCATCTTCCTGTCGGATTTCCAACATTCCATCGCGCGCCATTTCCAATGTGGCGCTCAAACTTGAAGCAAGCGCTGTTACGCGCTCCTCGGGATCGGCAATATAATCTGTTAGAAACTGATCAAACCGGCCCCAATCATCTAAACCACCAACCAAACGATCAAGAATCGCGCGCGCTTGTTTCATGGTCCACACCGGGCGCCTCGCAACGGTATACGTTTCATGAGCAGCTCCATGCTGACGTCGTTCTGCATATGCGCGCAGTAAATCATACAGATTATCTGAATATTCAGTTTGGGTATCAACGATGACGGGTTCGGGAAATCCGCGCTCAAATACATCACGCCCCAACCGGTTACGCGCCATCAATTGCGCCGTTGCGTCGCGCATTGCCTGAAGCCGTTGTAGCCGGAATGCAAGACGGGCTGCCAATTCTTCCGCCGCAGGTTCTTCATCTTCGTCCAAGACAGGAAGCAAAAGTCGCGACTTGAGATAAGCTAACCATGCGGCCATGACCAAATAATCTGCGGCAAGTTCGAGGCGCAACCGCTTGGCTTCTTCAATGAAGGTAAGATATTGCTCGGCAAGTGCGAGAATTGAAATCTTCGCAATATCGACTTTCTGGGTGCGCGCCAAGGTCAGCAGCAAATCAAGCGGACCTTCAAATCCATCAATATCGATAATCAATGCGTTCTTGCCGCCGGTCGTCTCCGCTTCTTCAGGCACAACCCGCAAAGGACCCTCACCATCCGCCCACGTGGCAGAATCATCAGTTAAAACTGATGGGTCTTGCGCATCTTTTGGCGTTTCGGCTGATTGACTGGACATCTTAATTCCGTAACTCTCACTTGCTTTGAATGCACATCATATGTGATTCACATATTCCCCGGCTAACTTAGCAATCATCCAAATGTATGTTTTCCCCCGGTATTTTATCCGATTCGAGTCATAACAGCTAAACTGCCATCTTGGCTTGTTCCCACGCGGCCAATGCGGCGTCTTGATCATGAGGCCGGGGTTTCTCCGCCCAGCTCAATGCACCTTCCGCGCGTTTGAGAGCTTTGCCCGACAATTCTGGTACCGCGCGGGCGACAGCTTTCATTTCCTCCAGTTCGCCGTTGCAATGGAGAATCATGTCACAACCCGCTTCCAAAGACTTTTCACTGCGCTCTTCAAACGAACCGCTCAATGCTTTCATCGATAAATCATCGGTCATAATCAGGCCATCGAAGCCAATTTCATCTCGGATTACATCGTTGATGACCGTTTTCGACTG
>JBPCVX010000164.1:0-5853 GCA_051010095.1 Hyphomicrobiales bacterium | reverse complement strand
AATGTGAAGTGCGACTGCCGCCTTATTAAATGCTCCCAAACGCGCAGCAGCATCGAAGGCGCGCAACGCATGGAGTGATGGCAAGTGATCGTTCATATGCTCTTATTAATGAGTTAAATTCATTTATAAGATGAAAATTTAACTTTTGTAATCCCCAATTTAAAGTACCAATATTCATCAAGAATGAATTTAACTCATCAAACTTATCAAACTTATCAAGTAATCGAGAATGAGCACTCCAACGATACGAAGAGGTCGCAAAGCAAGGCGCGACCCATCACCCGTCAGTGCGGACACTGATCCAGCACCTGTGTGGCCAGGTGTGTCGGGCGGGCGATACAGGCCCCTTTCCGCGGCCGAGGAAGTGGCGGCAAACGAAACCGTTCTCGACTTGCTTGAAACGCTCGGCTTAAGTCAGCCGATCCCGTCGATGGTTGATCTTGTTACTGCACGCGGCGGCACGTTAACCCCCGAGGGTCGCCTCACCTTTCCCCGCACGCTGGTGCAGTGGGCACTTGAAGGCGCCAAGCGCGATATCGTGCTTTATGCGCGCAAGCCTGGGTGGGACTTGGATGTGTCGGCTACGCGCCTGCACATGAGTTCAGGTGGCGGTGCGCCGGGGGTATTCGACATCGACACCGGCGCCTATCGTGATGGTACGACGCAAGACCTTTACGATGCCGCGCGGATTGTGGACACATTGGACAACATCCACCATTTCTCCCGCTCAGTGATTGCGCGCGATGCAGGCGACAACCTTCAGCTGGATGTCAACACAGCATATGCGTGCCTTGCGGGCACAGCCAAGCATGTGGCCATGAGTATCTCGGAACCAGAAAACATGGGTGCCATTGCCGAGCTCTGCTACGCAATTGCCGGCGGAGAAGTGGCGTTTCGCGCCCGACCCTTCATGACAATTTTGGTGTGCCACGTAGTGCCGCCTATGCGCTTTGCCATGGAAGCTTGCGAAACATTGGAACTGGCCATCAAAGCGGGCTTTCCAGTACAGATCATATCTGCTGGTCAGGCAGGCGCCACCAGCCCCGCCACAATCGCAGGTTCGCTGGTGCAATCCATCGCTGAAACATTGGCTGGGTTCGTATTCGCGCGTTTGGTGGATGAAGACGTGGCAGCGATTTTCGCACCCAAGCCTTTGGTGGCAGATTTGCGCACGGGTGCCATGTGCGGTGGTGGTGGTGAGCAGGCAGTGCTCATGGCAGCAGCAGCCCAGATGGGAAGGTTTTACAATCTGCCCACCAGCTCTATTGCCGGCATCACTGATGCCAAAACAGTGGATGCGCAGTTTGGGGCAGAAAAGACCCTTGCAGTTACACTGGCTGCCCAAGCGGGTTCCAACATCATCACTCAGGCATGCGGCATGCAGGCAAGCCTGCTGGGTGTGTCATTGGAAGCCTATGTGGCCGACAATGATATGCTGGGGAATATTTTGCGCACCATTCGCGGTGTAGAAGTGAATACAGAAAACATGGCCGCCGAGACCATCGCCAATGTGTGCACTGGTGAAGGCCATTATTTGGGTGATATGCAAACGCTGGAGCGCATGAAGAGCGATTATTTCTATCCCCATTTGGGTGACCGGCGCACCCCGCGCGACTGGCAAGAAGATGGCGCCACAACATTGCATGATCGCGCGCGCAAGCGTGCCAAAGAAATTTTAGCAACGCACCATCCAGCGCATATAAGTGATGTAGTCGATGCCAGCATCCGCGCAAACAACACGATTGTACTTTCACCAAAAGACATGGGGAAATCATGAACTTCCCCAATCTCTTCTCGCCACTAACGATTGGCACTTGCACGCTGAAAAACCGCGTCGTGTCGACTGGCCATCACACATATTTGGCTGATGAAGCGCCCAGCGATGATTTGATTGCCTACCATGAAGCGCGCGCCAAAGGTGGTGCGGGGCTGATTATCTGCGAGATCGTCGCCGTGCACAAAAGTGCGGGGTTCTCCGCAGCGCTCTTGAACGCTGAAAGTGATGATGTCATTCCGGCCTACGCGAAATTAGTGCGCGCAATACATGGCCACGGCGCGTGCATGTTTGCGCAATTGTTTCACCCTGGCAGGGAAATTCTCTCCTCGCCCACCGGTATGATGCCCGTTGCCTATGCGCCTTCTGCGGTACCCAATGAACGCTTTCACATTATGCCCAAGCCCATGTCTGCGGTTCTGATTGAAGAGATCATTGCGGGGTATGGAGCGTCCGCTTGGCGGCTGGCAGAGGCCGGATTCGATGGCTTTGAGATTGTCGGTAATCAGGGCTATTTGCCCGCACAGTTTCTAAATCCGCGTGTGAATCTGCGTGATGATGGATATGGTGGAAGTCTGGAAAATCGATTACGGTTTGTGCGTGAGTGCATCGCCACCATCCGCGCAAACGCGTCAGGCAAGGTTGTCGGGTTGCGCATATCCGGAGATGAGCTTGGCGGCAACGGCCTGACTCAAGACGAGATTCTGGAAATCTGTGAGGCGCTAAGCAACGATCTCGACTATTTGAGTGTGGTTGCGGGCAGCTCGGCATCGCTTGGAACGTCCGTGCATATCACACCGCCCATGGGCATAGCGCATGGTTACGTTGCGCCATATGCAAACGCAATCAAGACCGTCACGGGCCTTCCCGTTATCGCCACAGGCCGCATAAACCAGCCGCAAATTGCAGAACAGATCATAACCGATGGTGCTGCGGACCTTTGCGGCATGACCCGTGCGCTCATTTGTGACAGTCACATGCCGGGCAAAGCACAAGCCGGAAATCTTGACGATATCCGTGCCTGTATTGGCTGCAATCAGGCATGCATTGGCCGCGCCCATAAAGGTTTGGGCGTCTCTTGTATCCAACATCCTGAATCAGGGCGCGAGCTTGCCTTCGCAACGCCACCAACGATCTCGCGCAAAAAGAAAGTTCTTGTTGCAGGTGGCGGGCCGGCAGGTATGAAAGCATCAGCGATATCCGCTGCCCGTGGGCATGAGGTCGTTCTTTACGAGCGCGACAAGCAACTTGGTGGCCAGGTAAAGCTTGCACAGCAGTTGCCGGGCCGTGAAGAATTCGGTGGTATTATCACCAATCTGGAACGCGAGATCGAATTAGCGGGCGTGCATGTCAACAAAGGCGCGCCCCTTACCGCTGCGGCGGTGGAAAGTGAAACACCTGATCAGATCATTATTGCCACCGGCGCCAAGCCTTTTTTGCCATCACTTGAAGGGCTGGATGATGCTCACGCGGTGAACGCCTGGGAGGTGCTGGAAGATAAGGTAAATATTGGAACCAACGTCGTTATCGCAGATTGGCGGGCAGACTGGATTGGCCTTGGGTTGGCGGAACGTCTGGCACTTGCCGGGTCATCAGTCACGCTGTGCACCAATGCAGCGATGGCCGGAGAAACCTTGCAGATGTACACCCGCAATCATTATGTGGGGCGGTTGCACAAGTTAGGCGTCACCATCAAAACCCACGCACGGCTTTTTGGGGCTGATGAAGACAGTGCCTATTTTCAAGACACGCTTACTGAAGAGCCAATAATTCTCGAGAACATCGACACGGTAGTGTTAGCACTTGGCCACCGCGCCAACACTGCTCTTGAGGACAAATTGCATGACTTAGACATAAAGATCACGGTCATTGGCGACTGCGTGACCCCGCGCAGCGCTGAAGAGGCCGTATACGAAGGATTACAAGCGGGATGGACGCTATGAGTGATGAGAAAGTCAGCGGTGGTGAAGCCGCATACCGGGTGTTGCGCAACGCAGGCGTGAAATGTGTTTTTGGCCTTCTAGGTGGCTCCATGCTCGAGCTTTATGACGCCATGTATGCCGATGGCGGAATTTCCTATGTGGGTGCACGCGATGAGCGCGCCGCCGGCCACATGGCAGACGCTTATGCGCGCGTAACCGGTGGTCCAGGCATTGTGTTGGGCGCGCAGGCTGGTCCTGGCGTGGTGAACCTTGCAACCGCCGTTGCAGAGGCTCAATTGGCCTATTCTCCCCTGGTGGTGATTGCAGGAGCTATCTCTCGTTCTGATCTTGGCAAAGATACCTTCCAGGAAGTGGATCAAGTCGCGCTCTTTCAACCAATTTGCAAGCGTTCGCTTCTGGTGACAGACGCTGCACGCCTGCCTGCAATGTTGGAAGATGCCATACGCCTTGCGATGAGTGGACGGCGCGGTCCGGTTGTACTGCACGTGCCGCGCGATGTGATGGCAGAAGAAATACCAGCACCTGAAGCCAACCCTCTTTCCCTGGGCCGTCCCGGCCCACCACCAACAGAAGACGTGGCACACATATTGGATATGCTCAGCGACGCCAAAAAGCCGGTGATCGTTGCAGGCGGTGGCTTCAAATGGGGTGGTGGATCAGAAGCGCTTACCGCCTTGGCTGAAAAGCTGCAGATACCCGTTGTTGCCTCCACCGGTCATGCAGACGTAATGCGCCACGGCCATCCGCTATTCGCAGGCCAAGGCGGTCCGCGAGGAAATTCGGTGGCTTCTTCCCTCACCCGCGATGCGGATATGTTGCTGGTGTTGGGGGCACGGCTTGCATTTAACTCAACATTTCACAGCCATGACTACATCTCCGCCAACGCAAAGATCATCCAGGTGGACATAGAGGCAAGCGCCATTGGCCGGTATTTCCCGGTTGCGTTAGGCCTGCAGGCCGACGCAAGCGAAACCGCAAAGGCACTGCTATCAGCAGATGAGCTGGATACGCAGCGCTGGGCTGACTGGCGCGATAGTTTCAGCAATGCGATGAGCGGATTGCGTGAAGAACGTGCCGTCGAAGCTTCCGCCCCCGGCGCGCCGATGCATCCGCGCCGGGCTCTCGGAGAGATCCGCAATGCGCTGCCAGAAGATGCAATCGTTACCCTTGATACGGGCAATGCCTGCCTTCAGGCAGCAGACAGGTTAGCCCATTACCAGTGCCCTAGCCTTGTAACTCCACTTGATTTTGGGTTGGTGGGTTTTGGCTATGCTGCTGCAATTGGCGCAAAGGCAGCAACCCCTGATCGCCCGGTCATGTCTATCATGGGCGATGGTGGGTTTGGGTTCACCATGACGGAAATTACTTCAGCGGTGCGCAACAAATTACCCGTAATCGCCGTCGTGTTGGACAATGGTGCCTGGGGTGCCGAAAAGGCCTATCAGCAGGAGTTTTTCGGCGGTCGCTTGTTGGGCGCGGAGATAGATAGCCCGCGGTATGACAAGGTGGCAGAACTTTGCGGCGCAAAGGGATGGTATGTAGACCAACCCGGTGAAGTCGAAAAAGCGCTGAAAAAGGCCTTGGGCTCAGGCGAGGCTTGCGTCATTCACGTCAAGATAGATCCAGATTCGCTTTCAACCCTGCGAAAGGACCTTTTCAAAGTTTAATAACCGTCCGACTTGCCTGCCCTCAATTGCTGCATGTTTTGTCGGTACAGAGTTTAACTTCACCGAGTGGGTCATCCGGCCCTGAGTATGTATATTTTACAAACCTTCCAAATGGCACCTGAACTACTTCGGGCAATCCCATTTTGACCGTTTTCAGAGTATAATTTATTGCTTCACCACGCAGCGGGCGGCCCGTTGCATCCTCTTCCAAGACGCGCGCGCCGTGGCGGGTAAATTTGTGAGATGTATCATCGGAAGTTCTGGTCCAGCCCTTTAACTCTCCGCTGTCTGTGTAGTTATACTTGTCGTGCCAAGCGCGCCTGAATGTCGTGAGCGGGTCGGCCACGATGTCCTGCAACTCTGGCGGGTCATAGTGAATTTCCGCTATGCGGCCATTCTTGGAATAGGTCCGTTTTTGGTTAGGTGGCAGGTAGAAACTTACGAACGCTGGCGCCGAGAGCTCCCTACC
>JBPCVX010000163.1:0-8081 GCA_051010095.1 Hyphomicrobiales bacterium | reverse complement strand
GTAGAAGCCGCTGAAAAGGAAGTTAATTCCCATCAACAGTCCAATAATCACCAAGGAAGCTCCAGGCCACTCTGAATAGATCAACACACCCAGAATGACAGAGACGATACCTGATGTCAGTGCCCATCCCCATCCCTCTTCGGGTTTGATTTTGAAGGCAAAGATGACCTTGAAAATGCCCTCAACAATGAACATCACCGCAATCACAAGAGTGAAGATAATCAGCGCTGGTAGCGGATTGAACATCACATAGAACCCGGCAACCAATTGCAATAATCCCAGTAACAGCGCGCCGATAAACGCCCAGGTACCATGGATGGAAAACGCACCGTACAGGGTGACCACGCCCGAAATCAGAAACAATATCCCCGCCATCACTGTGACGGTTATGCCTGACAAGAAAGGGAAAAACATCGCGATCAGGCCAACCACGACCATCGCGATACCGGTCCACATAATCTTTTTGCTATTTGCGCTGACTCGCGCAAAGAAATCTTGTCGCAGACGTGGCGACATCTCGTTCATATCGGTCATTGATAGCTCCCAGCAATGTTGTCCTCTGGCGCAGGCGCCAAATTAAAGTATGCCACTTATTTACTGCAGGGACGAGCAAAATACGCCCCCGCACTTGGTCTAACAAAGTATATGCGGCAGCCAGGCCGAACTATACCGCGAAGCGCAAAATGGCGGCAAGCTTGCGGCCACCAGGAATGTCTTCTTTGCGCACACCCAGCACCCGCGCACCATGTTCCAGCGCACGCCTGGCGATTTCATCGATAACGCCATAGCTGGTTGCGTCTTCGCTTTCGCTAAATTTTACCGCGCCCGTTTCTTCGTCAATTTCACCCGGGACAACAGAATCTATGTCAACAATCAGCGCCTCAATAGCGCCAAAGGTTGCAGCACGCGCAGCGTCAGACATATCGTGGGTAGCCCGTCCCTGGTTTTCGCGCTGATCATAAAGAGAGATCAGCCCATCAAGCTCGCTCTGATTGTGGGCATCGATAAGCGGGCGGGCGGCATTTGCCAGTTCTTGTTCGCTCACGCGATCTGGGCTCTCATTAATGCCATCTGCCAGCACATTATGATAACTGCACACAGATTGGAAAACCGAAGCAAGCCTTCCCGTAGCCGCCACAATAAGCGGTGTATCGCGGCCAGCCAAAACAGGCCGCAAAGCATCGTCGACGCGCCGTGCATATTGCTGATAACGCACATTTTGCCCTTCAGACCCTTGGATACGGCCAACGGCGCCACGCTTGTTAAGCGTTGATTTTCCCACCGCGCTCGCAGCATCCTTCGGCAAGTTGGCAACCCGCACCGGCGCAGGCGGCAGATCGGAAAACACCTCCACAAGGCGCACGGCGTTTTCAGATAGCGCAAGCACAAAGGCTGATTGCGGGAAGGTGATAGCGCGCAACAATGGCTTTAAGTGAAAGCGGTCTGAGACCTGCGCCATAGGTGTCATTTTATTGGCAAGCCTGTATGTCCGCACAGAACTCGGCGTCGCCAGCACAGCAAGACTGTTGGCTTGCTGGTGCCAAAACTCTTCATCGTCCAGCACGCCTTGCAGGTGGTCCATCACGTCTGCAAGCTCGCGCTTGTCTAATCCGGCGGCTTCAAGTTGATCATGCGCTTCTTTTGCCAGGTTCTTAAACTCAATATGGGCTTGTTCAACTTCGCTGGAAACCGGCGTGGTGTTAAGATAGATCGAAACACATGCGTGAGAGCGAACACGGGCCAATTTCTTGAATTCCGAACTGGTTGGTATATCGATGTAAAGCATTGAATTCCTCTTGATGTAGGTTAGTTGTCGCGGTCACTTGCTTGGAAACGACTTAATCAAACAAAGTCTAAAAAATTCAAATACTTTAAATTTTGCGAGTTGTACTAATTTGTGCACATCAATAACGCTCTGGGAAATACTGTAAAGTAATTTTCCATTGGCTTAACACCAATTGCGTCTGACAAATTGCCGCTTGCAGCGAAGCTGTGAGGCAGCACTTGCATCGAAGAACCAATTCTCCCTAGAGTTTAAACACTCAACAAGAGAGGCCAAATGATCCACAAAGGTGCATGCCATTGCGGCAATATTGAACTTGAGCTCAAAACCGAAATCCCGCCGGCAGAGTTCACTGTCCGTGCCTGCCAATGCTCATTCTGCCGCAAGCACGGCACGCGGGCGGTCGCAGATCCTCAAGGCGCGCTGACAGTGACCGTGCGTGATGAAAACCAGCTCAATCGCTATCGTTTTGGACTTCAAACGGCAGACTATCTGATCTGCGCCGTATGCGGGGTCTATGTCGCTGCCATCACGCGTGATCTAAGCGCGCCACGCGCGCTGGCCATTGCAAACGCCCTTGAAGACCATGAGGCTTTTTCTCAAGCGCCCTTATCCATGAATTACGACGCAGAAGATGAGCCAACCCGCCTTGCACGGCGAGCGGAAAAATGGATGCCGGTGGTGATTAAAACGACCGCGCCATAGTGATGGATACTCCGTTTTTTCTCAGCTCAATTTCAACGCAGAAATGTCAAAACCGGCCACAAAATTTCTCTAAATCCTGCATCTGAAAAGAAACATACAAAAGGAAAACCCTCGATGCACAAATTTGCCAAGATTGCCGCAACCGCGTTGGCTTTAGGCATGATGACGACGCTTACACATGCAGATTCATCCTCCACGCCTAACCCCGTGACCGGCACTGTTGAAGGCACCGCGAAAGCTGGCACCGGTGTGGTTAAAGGCACCGGCGAAGTGGGCAGCGGTATCGCCAAGGGTGGTGACGCAATTGTTCAAGACACCAAAGAACATGGTGCCGTAGGCGTTGTCACAGGAACAACGAAAGGTGCGGTTGAAGTGGGTAAAGGTGCGGTAAAAGGCGCTGCTGAAATTGGCACGGGCGCCGTTAAAGGTGCTGGCTGCATCATAACGCTGGGAACAACCTGCGACTAGAACGTTCATTCACAAGGGCGCGTGGGGTGGGTTCAGACCAATTCATCGCCCGTTTCCTCCGGAACCTTGGTCGAGACAAGAGCGGCAATCGCAGGCTTCTTCCAAAGCAATGCGATTGCCAGCAATCCCAAAGCTGCCGATACAATGACAATGTAAAATGGCAACTTGATATCGATGCTCATGAGGCTGCCGCCAATGAGCGACATGACACCAGCCGCCAGCGTGAAAACGGCGGTTGTAATCCCCATCACCCACCCCTGCTCGCTATCATCGACACTGGCTGAAAACAGTCCGAGAATGGTCGGATATCCCATCCCGAACATGAAATAACAAAAGAAGATCGGGATAAAGCAGATCAGCGCGATGGGTGAGAGCACAAAAATAACACCGCCGACAAGCCATGCGATGAGGCAGAAGGCAATAAGGTTTTGTTTGGTAAAACGCCGTTGCGCAGGTGCCACAAGAAACGTGCTGGAGAATGCCAGAGCGACACCGATGGTGAGCATCGCCATGCTGCCGCCAAGCGTGCCATATCCAAAGGCGCTGGTGAGGTAATTATCTATGAAAATATAAAAGGTCACATTGGCGACCATGAACACTACATAGACAGGCATCAACATCATAACGAGTGGTTTGTCAGCGACCTTTCTCAGCAGATCGATAATTTCAAGCGGGCGGAAGACGAATGCTTCGCGCTCGGTACGGATATCGGTGAAGAACAACAACACCAAGACGATAGCGATCGCCACCAAAATAAAGGCACCATAAAAAGGCAACTCCAGGGTGGCCGCATTCCCAAGCAAGGATTTGTCGGACAAAACAGCACCAATGATCGGCCCGCCAACCAGCCCAAAACTCACGCCCGTGATGATATAGCCCATGTTACGGGCCCGGTCGGCATTGTCCGTGCTGCCATCAATCATCGCCGCTTGGGCAATAGGTTGATTGCCGGCCGTAAATCCAGTGATTGAACGGCCCAAAATGAGCAACCAGATGCTGTTGAGGTAGAGCGAAGCAATAGTGATTGCATAGCCGATCAAAGCACCAAACAGACAGATCAGGATCGCGTTTTTGCGGCCAATGGCGTCTGAAACACGCGAGATGTAGGTCACACCCAAAAACCAGGACAGAAAAAACATGCCAATGACCAAGCCATACTTAAAATGGCGCTCAGGCTCACCTGCTGCCTTAGGCAGAAACCCGGTCGCCGGGTCCATAATCAACGTGTTTATGATTGGGAAGACGAGCCCTTGGCCAAGCAGGTCAACAAAGACGACGAAGAGTAGCGTTACTTTCGCCAAAAGCGTCATGAACCAAATTCCCAACCAGCGGCTTCAAATTAGAAGCGTAGTTCGATGCAAACCTTTTGACAATGCCAACCACTTGCTCCCGCGAAACTATTTCGTGCGGTTTTTGTGGCGGTTCTGGCTTGAGAAGTTATGGGTCTTGGGCCGCGCTTTGGCGGGCTTTGCCTTCGCCTTGGATCGCTTTGATGCCGTCTTAATCGGTTTACACGGCGCGTTGCGGCTCTTCTTTGTTGGCTTGACGTCTGATGAGAACAAGGTGCCCAGCAGATTGAGTGGCAAGAGAACAGTCTCGCCCACAACCTTGGCAGCGCCGGCGCCGCGTTGCAGTTGAAATTTCGGGTCGGATAGAGAGCCCGTGACTTTGAACGGCGTTGTCACACCAGCAATGCCTGATCGTTTGGCATGGGGCGTGCCTTCAATGAACACGGTTTCCTTGCGGAAATCGACATTTCCCTTGCCAACGATCTGCACATTATGTGTTTCCAGCACAAAGGGGTTGATGGTGGCGCGACCGTTTTTGAAATTCATCGGCAACACGGCACATTCAATCTGCGCGCGGCCTTTTTTGGCTGATTTTGAAAATAGCCAGGCAGGCAAATTCATTCCCGATAAATCAACAAGTCTTGTGCCCAAACTGCCCTTGCTCACGTGCGCAGCAATCTTTCCATTCAAAGATTTAAGCATGCTTTGGCTGGATTCGCCCGCAGTTGAGATATTGTAGTGCACCTGAACAATGCCCCGCAGCATGTCGCCAAGGCCAAGCTGTTTCAAGGTGTTGCCAATGTTCCAGTTGCTGAACGTGCCCTTGGCTTTAATGTGCGGTGTCTTTTTCTGCATGTTGATGCTCACATTCGTATTCACCTGTCCCCCGAGATAACGAAGCCGCAAGGGATCCACGTGAGCAATCTTGTCTTTGTACAAAAGTTTTGCGTGAAAATTACTGGCACCCTTACCCGCGCCATCGATCTTGGTTGCATTCAGGTTCATTCTAAATGTCGTTGCATCATGAAACTTCGACGTGTCGAGTTTGTCTGGAATTGCTTCACTTGCCCGTGCCGCGATCAGTTTTTGAACGGCAGATGCATTGGCAACATCTGAAAGATGAAGCAAGGGCGTGGACAACGAACCTGAGAGCTGCGGGCCCTGTGGTGAAAGTGTGCCCTCAATCGCGCCTTTAATTGATGTTTTGCCGAACAGCGCTGTGCCTTCGGCGGACACTTTCTCACCGCCACCGGCCAGTTTGCCGCTGAACTTCACCGGGCCCACATTAACAATCTTGGTGTCCAGCGCAGTGGCAAACTTTTGCAAATCGCCAATATCAAGATTGGTAACGAAGGTGATGTCATCGAGTTTTTTAATGTCATCAATGACAAGTTCGACATCCAACGCAATCAGTTTAGAGTTGCTTACACTTGCTTTAAGATACTCAAGCCCCAAATCGCCGTCTTTGTCGGTAAACGCAATCTCACCGCTTAATCTTCCAAGATCTCGAGCTTTCTGATCGCTGTCAAAGCCCAAGACGGCCGCAGTGGTCACATCCAGCTTTCCTTGGAAGTCCAGGCCCTGCAGCTCCAGAGCATCGGAAATAGACCCATCGACCTCCACGTAAGGGTCACCGATTGGCCCGGCCAACACTTTAACCCCTTCAAGGCCAATCCGTCCTTCGGCATCGCGGGACACCTTGGCAACTGATATGGGTCCGATCTCGCGCAGGTCAGCATCGAACGCATTGGTCTCCAGGTTAAAGTCTTTCACAACAATGTTTTCAGCGCCTCCGGAGATCTTTCCAGAAAAGCCCGTTATTGTCAGGTGGTAGAGATCAGCCGGGCCGTCATTTTTCGGAGGAGAAATCGTGCCCGAGAATGAAATATCGATCCCCGAGGGTTCAGCGGTGTTCTCAATGCCACCACTCACCTTATAAACATCGCCCCCTTCGGTGCTTATTTCAGCAGCAATATCTGTGAAAGCGAGAACATTCAGCGGCCCTTCAAGGTTTCCAGAGATACCCCCTGTACCTTCAACCGAACGCGCGACTTCAAGTGTATCCAGAAGATCGCCAATGGAATCCGATTTACTGTCCAGCTTGGCTTTGATGAGCGCGACTTCCGGTTTGATGTTGATCACACCTGTCATCTGGGTTTGTGACCCGGGAACGGTTATCTCAAATTCAAAAGGGTTAAAGTCTTTATCGTCTGCGCCTTCATCGGCAAGTGCGAGCTTGGCATTCATTGCAACCGGAGCGCCGTTGAACTTTCCCTTGCCGAGAAGCTCAAGTGCTTTTCCATCACTTGTTTCCTTGGAGGTCAAATATTCAATCTTGTTCACTGCGGACCAGCCGGTAGAAACGTCGCGAAAGTTAAAAACCAGATCGCGCAGTGAGAAATCATGCGAAACATCGCTGGCGAGAAATCCCGTGAGTGCCGCCAATGGCTCTTTTAAATCGCCACCGGTTCCTGTTTGCTCGTAGTTCGACTGACCTTTTTCATCAATATCCAGGTTCACCTCAACGGATTCAAATACTAAACCGTTCAAGCCAAGATCTTCGCCCTTCAAAAGTGGCGCAAGTGGAATGCTAAACTCTGTGCGCCCAATTTTTTGGGTATTGTCAGATGTCGTCCAAGAGGCCTCGTTAATGGTAATATCCGTCATCACAACTCTGATTTCAGAATCAGGATAGATATCAACCTTTCCAGCCACCTTCACTTCGCGTTCGAGATATTCAGAGAGGATTGATTGGGCTTGTTTCTGGCGCCAACTTTCAAAACCAGGCAATGTCAGTGCTGCATAGCCCAACAGACCTGCACCAATAATCAACACCAAAATTGCAAGTAACAGCCTGCGAAACATGTTTAAACTCTCTTTTTGAACTCCGGATAATTGTTTAAACGAAGCCAAATACTCAGCAGTTCTTGATCCTAATACAAGAAACACGAAGTTGATACCGGAAGATAATTGTCAGAAGAAGGCAGTGGGCGCGTTCTTTAGGAAACCGCACTCATTGCAAGCGTTGCTGCGGCAAAAACTGGATCAATCACGGCGACACCTAGCTCTCTTTGCAGATTTTGGCGATGTTTTGCCATTCCGGCACACGCAGTGATGATCACATCGGCACCGTCTTCAACACACAGTTTTTCACCTACAGAAACAATTTCCTTAAAAGCGTTCGGATCTTCTTCTACCGCAGTCACACTTAGACCCAACGGACGGTCTCCTGCGCAGCGCGCATAAAGACCACGGGCTCTCATATCCTTTCGGTGTCGTGAAACAGACCATTCCGAAATTGAAATTATGCCGAAACGTTCCCCTAATGAGAGGGCAGCAAGCACGGCACATTCACCAATGCCAAACACCGGCACTGAGGTTTGCTTTCGCGCCAACGACAGACCCGGATCGCTGTAACAGGCAATTACAAAAGCCGAAGCATTTACTTCACAAGACACCGCTTCAGCGACCAACGGCGCTGCCGCCTCAATATCCGCATCATTGGCGATTTCAAACGGGCCCTTTTCAAGGGTACTGCACAAAAATGCAGGACCGCCGGCGCGTTGCAAGGGGCCAAGCTCTGCTTCGAAACTTTGGGTCATGGCCCGGTTCGAATTGGGATTGATGACGTGAATAGTTGGCGATGACATTTTGCGCGCTCACTTCACATTACATCGGCGCCAAAATTACGGGCAGGGTCAAGCGGGCTGCCAGCGGGCGCGTGCTTATTTTCAGGCGGCTCTGGTTCGCGTTCCAAAAACTCACCTGAGCCGCGTTCGCAACACAGCTGTTCATTTTCAACCACAACCCGCCCCCGGCTCAACACCATGCGCGGC
>JBPCVX010000162.1:0-5792 GCA_051010095.1 Hyphomicrobiales bacterium | reverse complement strand
CGGTGCAAGCTCCGCAATCACCGGCATCACAACCTGATTTTGTGCCAAAAAATCCAGCAGTCCTCCGCAGTACATCGGATAAACGCGCCGCAGGCTCCACATCAAGATTATGGGTTTCGCCGTTTATAGTAAGTGAAACGGCCATTACGCCGCCTCATGCATGGCAGCAATCAGCGTCCGCCGCACGAGTTCAAGAGTAGCGTCATTTCTGTACTCTGCCGAAGCGCGGACATCATCAATTGGGCTTAGTGTGGCAAAATGCTCTGCTTTTAGGCGAGTGGACCAATCGTCTCGAATATTTGCGTTACGGATGGCATCTTCAGCTTCTGGTAATCTTAACGCCACTTCCGAGCACGCGCCCACAGAAATGGCAACATCGTCGATTTGGCCCGTGCCACCCACCACCAAACGCACTGCAACCATGGAAATTGAAATCACCAGATAGGATCTCGCACCTAGCTTTAAAAATGACGACGTTCCTTCAGCCGAACCTTCAGGAATAAGTATGCGCGTCACTAGCTCATCTGATGCCAAAGCAGTGCGGCGATTTCCCAAAATGAACTCACTTAAAGCCGATCGTCTAACGCCCCGCACAGATGCAAGCTCGACCTCTGCGTCAAGTACGAGCAAGGGCGGCACCCCATCGGCAGCAGGCGATGCGTTGCATATGTTTCCTGCTAGCGTTGCTCGATTTTGAATTTGAACAGATCCGACCTCTCGCGCTGCCAGCTTAAGGGCGTCAAATGCATGTGGAAGACCCGCACCTATAATATCGCCCCAAGTCACGGCCGCTCCAATGGCCCAATGCCCATCGATTTTTTGGATGACGCGCGCGCCATCTAAAATAGTCACATCGAGCAAATTTCCGTGAGGCTGCTCATCATGCAAAGCTGGGTAATAGTCTGTGCCACCCGCCAAAATTTGCCAACTATCCTCGGCAAGCAGAGCCAACGCATCGTCCAAATTTTGCGGTCGGGCATAACTCATGTTATCACAAATTTCATTTGTATACTAATGAATATTAGAAAAACTCCAAACGAGCGTCAAGCGCTTCTTCCAGCGAAGTTAAAAATTTCACAGCTGAAACATGGAACGACCCAATAACCGCAGTACCAATAAAATCGACAAACTCATTGTTCGGTAAATACGTGGACAGTTCAGTAAACCGTATTTCGTATACTGGTCGTTTTCAGACGTGATACGAAAATCACTCTCGACCAAGCATCTATAAATTTTTAAACTCTAACCATGCTAGATTTTGAAACATGCAATGCGGCGAGGTTGCGTCGCGACCCAGAGTTTGACGGCATTTTTTTTACTGCTGTTAAGACAACCCGCATTTACTGCAGGCCTGTTTGTCCTGTGAAACAACCGCTTACTAAAAATGTCCAGTATTACCCCTCCGCAGCAGCAGCTGAGCTCGCGGGATTTCGCCCCTGCTTGCAATGTCGCACTGAGACCGCACCATTTTGCCCCGCTTGGAAAGGCACAAAAACTACTGTAGAGCGCGCTGTAAAATTAATTGAAAATGGCGCACTTGATACAGGCAATGTTGAACAGCTTGCTGATCGTTTAGGCATCGGCACACGGCAACTGTCGCGATTGTTTGCACGCCACCTTGGTGCTAGCCCCATGCAAACTGCCAAAACAATGCGTGTGCAGAGGGCAAAACGAATGTTGGACAGCACTAATGACGCTATAACTGACATCGCGTTTCGTTCAGGTTTTGGAAGTCTCAGGCGGTTCAATGCTACGTTCAAAGAAATTTATGGTCGCGCACCAAGACACTATCGAAAAAAGCGACTAACTAACTAGAGCCATATAAATGCCGAATTTCACCACCGATCTTGCTTATGACTATTTTGAATGCCCAATCGGGCCCTTGCTGATCGCTGGCAATGAGCAAGCTCTACATTTGATTAGTTTTCCTGTGGACCGATATCAAGAACGTATTATGGATAGTTGGGTGCGCGATGGATCGCCCTTAACACAAGCTTTCAAACAACTCAGCGCGTATTTTGCTCTTGAAACTAAAGAGTTTGATGTCGAATTGGAGTTTTCTGGCACAGCTTTTCAAAGATCCGTTTGGAGAGCCCTGCTCGACATCCCATTCGGGCAAACCATCTCATATGGCGAACTTGCAAAACGCATTGGAAACCCTAATGCAAGCCGAGCCGTGGGTGCTGCCAATGGCGCAAATCACCTGCCGATAATTGTGCCCTGCCATCGTGTGATTGGCGCCGACAATTCACTCACTGGATTTGGCGGTGGGCTGCCAACAAAGCAGTTTTTGCTTGCGCATGAAGGCATCACCTCTCCGCAAACTGAGCTTTTTTAAGAAATCGCGCGCGTAACAAATCTGACCTGGGCTTCGCGCGCATCTTACAGCTAGACATCAGCGCATTAATGCGCAAGACTTTTCCACCGAATTAATTGAATCTTGCGCCGGTCGCGCGTGAGACGACTTTTCGATAAATCTGTCATGAGGCCGTCACACAAAATATAAAGAAGACGGGTCATCATCTTAGAAATAGGGGAGAAAAATGAAGTTCTATAAATCACTAATGGGTCTGGTCGCAGGTGCAAGTATGCTCATAGCAGCGCCCCTCGCAGCTGAAACAGAGCTTACCGTCTATACCGCCGTCGAAGCTGAAGACCTGAAACGTTATGCAGCAGCATTTAACGAGGACCATCCAGACATCAAAATTAAGTGGGTGCGCGATTCGACGGGTATTGTGACTGCAAAGCTGCTCGCAGAAAAAGATAATCCGCAAGCTGATTTAATTTGGGGCCTTGCAGCTACATCTTTACTCCTTTTAAAGAGTGAAGGCATGTTGGAAGCCTACAAGCCAGTTGGTGTCGAAAAGCTAGACCCCAAATTTGTTGACGCTGGCGACACGCCAACTTGGGTCGGCATGGATGCATGGGTTGCCGCAGTTTGCTACAACACAGTTGAAGCAAAAAAAGCTGGTCTAACACCACCAAAATCATGGAAAGATCTCACTGATCCAAAATATAAAGGGCATGTGATTATGCCTAACCCGAATTCTTCGGGAACGGGTTTCCTTGACGTTTCAAGCTGGCTTCAAATGTTTGGCGAAGAAGGTGGCTGGAAATATATGGATGGTCTGCATGAGAACATCGCGCGTTATACCCATTCAGGCTCAAAGCCTTGTAAATTGGCCGCTGCAGGCGAAATTCCAATTGGTATTTCCTTTGCTTTCCGTGGCGCCAAGTCAAAAGCTGCTGGCGCGCCGTTGGAAATTATCGTTCCATCTGAAGGCGTTGGTTGGGACATGGAAGCAACCGCGATCGTAGCCGGCACAGACAAACTTGACGCTGCCAAGAAACTTGTTGATTGGTCGATCACCAAAAAAGCCAACGAGCTTTATAATTCAGGCTATGCGGTAGTTGCTTATCCTGGCGTTGCAAAGCCAGTTGAGCATTTCCCTGAAGGGTTGCTAGAAGCAATGATCAAAAACGACTTTGAATTTGCGGCCAATAACCGCAAAGCGATCCTCGCAAAGTGGCAAGAACGCTACGATTCAAAATCTGAACCAAAGAACTAGCTGCAAAAAAGGCGGGCTGGGCGACACATTCGTCCGGCCCGTTTCTTTGTTATCAATTTAAACGTTTACGAGCAGCTCAGTGACGAAAAGCAAAAATATTGAACAAGCGCCCTATCTGCAAATCACAGATTTGTGGAAGGCGTTCGGTGATTTTTTAGCACTTAAAGAAGTATCTCTCGAAATTGCTGAAGGGGAGTTTGTTTGCTTCCTAGGCCCTTCTGGCTGCGGGAAAACAACTCTCCTGCGCGCAATCGCAGGGCTTGATTTGCAGACTAAAGGCAAAGTTGTGCAAGATCGAGAAGATATCTCGAACCTGCCTCCATCCGAACGTGATTTCGGGATCGTTTTTCAATCTTATGCACTTTTCCCTAATCTTACGATTACCAAGAACATAGCATTCGGCCTCGAGAACGCAGGTTTCACCAAAGCTGAAATTGAAAACCGCGTAACCGAATTGCTCGAACTTGTTGGGCTCCCTGATCAAGGAGCTAAATATCCTGCGCAATTGTCAGGTGGACAACAACAGCGCATCGCGTTGGCTCGCGCCATCGCCACTAATCCTGGCCTTTTACTGCTCGATGAGCCTCTATCAGCGCTTGATGCAAAGGTGCGCGTAAGGTTGCGACATGAAATTAAAGAGTTGCAGCGAAAGCTTGGTGTTACGACGATTATGGTAACACATGACCAAGAAGAAGCGCTCTCTATGGCGGACCGCATCGTGGTTATGAACCATGGTGTAATTGATCAAGTGGGGACACCAACCGAAATTTACGGTCAACCAGAGACACTTTTTGTTGCTGACTTCATCGGTGCAATGAACCAAATCCCCGCACAAGCTGGCGATAGTTCAAGCATCAAACTCGGCACAAAAATGCTCGCCTCACAGCCCCACGAAATTACGTCGGGGGAAAATGCGGTTATGACTATTCGCCCCGAAGACATTATCCCTCATGGCGAAGGCGCGCGCTCACCTGGCGCACCGGATTCGGTAGCTGAGGAAACTAACAGTTTTGAAGCCACAATAGGAGAAATGGAGTTCCTTGGATCATTTTGGCGGGCAATGCTCAGCGGCGGCCCGTTGGGGGAAAATACCCTTATGGCCGACTTTTCCATAAATGCGGTGCGGCGCATGGGCTTGGCACAAGGCAAACAAATCATGATCGAACTGCCAAGTAATCGCTTACGTTTGTTTGAAGCGACTTAGTCCATGAGTGTGCTTGAATCCACATCTCAAAGCTTGCCAGCAGGCGCCAATGTGAAGGGAAAACTGAGCCGCGATGATATCATCATGCGTGGTGGTATGATTGTAATTGCGCTTTATCTCGTGATCACTCTAGTTTTTCCGCTCTACGCGATGATGTCGAAGTCGCTTTCGACCTACAGCTTTGATCTGAACCAATTTGAGTTTCAGATCAGCACTGAAGATGGAAAATTTGACACTCCGCCGATAAGTGCCGCAACTTTGAACAAAGAGCTCAAAATTTACGCGGATCAAAACCTTGCAACCAGCGGGGATGGGCGATTAGGGGTTACGAAATTTTTCCCCAACTTTAGTTTTCGTAGTCTTGTACGTTACAAAGTTCGTGGCACGGATGCCTCCGCGCGATTTCTTGTCGGCTCCGAACTTAAACGCGGAACGGATTGGGTAGAGCTCGATTCCAACACGTTTCGACGTGTGCAATTGCGCCCCGTCAGCAGCCGTGGATTGGCAAATTTTGTCAACTACTTCTCGACCCCTGCTCTGTTCAACTCAATCCAAAACTCGCTGACAATTGCTCTGATAAGCACTGTCATCACAGTGATGCTGGCTTTTGGTTTTGCTTATGCGCTGAACAGAAGTTGCGTGCGTTTCAAAGGATTTTTCAGATTGGTCGCTATGGCGCCGATCCTCGTACCATCGCTTCTCCCGGGAATTGCGCTTGTTTATCTCTTTGGCAACCAGGGCATATTCAAGGAGCTCATGTTCGGTGCCAGCATTTACGGACCAATCGGCATTGTGATTGGTTCGGTGTTCTTTACGTTTCCACACGCCTTCATCATTATTTCCACGGCTTTGGCAATCTCTGATGCAAGACTATATGAAGCGGCCGTTTCATTGCGTGCGAGTGCATGGCGAACATTCTGGACAGTGACAATTCCAGGCGCACGCTACGGCCTTATCTCGGCTGCCTTTGTTGTGTTTAACCTGGTTATCACAGACTTTGGACTGCCAAAGGTAATTGG
>JBPCVX010000161.1:0-8251 GCA_051010095.1 Hyphomicrobiales bacterium | reverse complement strand
GTTCCCACGCACGTTAAGGCAGCGCCTATAGGCCTGATAAGCGGCGATGCGGAAAAGGGTTACGATCTTTATCGCGGTATTTTTAGTTTCGCTGGGCGCAATGTGCAGGTGGGCGCAAATTTGTGCTTCACGGTTGATGAAGACGTGCATTGGCAGCGCCAGGTTCATAGCTTCACCTGGCTTAAAGATCTGCACGCAGGATCGAGCGAATTGCACCGCGCGCAAGCCCGCAGCCTAATAACCGACTGGCTAACTTCGCAGAAAGATCACCCAGCTTGTGGTGCTGATCTGGATGTCACCGCACGACGGCTGATCTCCTGGTTGCGCCATTCATCGTTCCTGTTAGAACGCGCCTCAAGCAGTTTCGAAACCACATATTTCCGCTCGCTCGGCCGCCACATGCGCTGGTTGTCACGCCATTTGCCCTATGCGCCACAAAACAAAGCGCGCTTAGAAGCAGCGCTTGCACTGTCATTCGGTGCTGTGAGCCTTGATATGGGTAACAATGTGCAAGACCAGGCACTGCAGAGCCTTTGCACCGAAATCAGCGCCCAGATTTTGCCCGATGGCGGGCATGTGTCGCGCAACCCACAGGCAGTTGCCACTTTACTGGCAGAGTTTTTATCCCTCGCAGGTCTCCTGGAAAAGGCGTCCGTTGAAGTGCCACAGCAACTTGTCGTCGCCATCGACCGGATGATGCCTATGCTGAAACTCTTGATGCATGGTGATCAGGGTTTGGCCGCGTTTAACGGAGTCGGTAAGTCCATGAAACCGTTGATGCGCGCGATCCTTGAGATCGACGATACAGACGGCCATCCGGCAGCGCATGCGCGTTATTCAGGTTATGGTCGCCTGGAAGAAGGCAAGGCCACCGCCATTATCGATTGTGGGCTGCCCCCCATTCCACGGTTTGCGGAGGCCGCTCATGCCGGTTTGCTTTCCTTTGAGTTTTCAGAAGGCGCCCATCGCATTGTCGTAAACTGCGGCGCGCCGGCTGAACAAAATGGGCGTTGGGCTAAGCTTGCCCGCACCACACCTGCCCATTCCACCGCAGTGCTGGAGGATGTGTCTTCCAGCCGCATTAGCGACAATGGCCTGGTTCACAAACTGGCCGGCGGGCCCGCTCTCACCGGTGCGCGCCATGTCGATTGCGAGCTCGATCACGGCGCTGAAGGCAGCGTGTTTCAGGGCCGTCACGATGGTTACGCCGATCCGTTCGGGCTTATTCATGAACGCATGCTATGGCTTTGCCCGCAGGGGGAAGATTTTCGCGGCGAAGACAGATTCTTTGAAGCTGGCGCAAAAAACGATCGCGCCGATCACACAAGTTTCGCGCTGCGCTTTCATTTGCATCCGTCTGTGAAAGCAACTCTGTCGCAAGATGCAAGCTCGGTCATGTTACTGTTGCCTGACCGGTCTGGCTGGCGGTTCACCGCAAAAGGTGCGCGGATCGATCTGGATGAAAGCGTCTATCTGGTTGATTTGCTCGAGCCACAACGCAGTCAACAAATCGTGCTCACAGGCCTCAGTGCGATGGGACATAAAGTGAACTGGGCGTTCAAAAAAATCACACGTATTCCTAAGCCCGCCAAATCTGTTGCAGACACGGCGCCGGAGCTTCCGCTTTAACCTACTGCGAAAGCTCGTTTTTGTTGTGGCATTGACCGAGAAGTCTCTCTACATATTTAGAGATTGAGTTCGAGTTTCAGTTAATCGAGCACGTCTTTGCCTGAAATCTTGCCATCTGAATCGAGCATGTAAACAATGGGTACGCCGGTGGCGATTTCGCGCGCAAGAATTTCCTCAGGACTTAATCCTTCAAGAAACATGATAAGCGCGCGCAGCGAGTTGCCATGTGCCGCAACCAGAACGGTTTCACCCTTATCCAGACGTGGTTTGATGTGCGCTTCGTAATAAGGCAGCACGCGCTCTGCGGTGTCTTTCAAACTTTCCCCGCCAGGTGGCGGTACATCAAATGACCGCCGCCAGATGTGCACCTGCTCTTCACCCCATTTGGCGCGCGCATCATCTTTATTGAGGCCGGATAAATCACCATAATCACGCTCGTTAAGAGCCTCATCTTTAGTGGTTGCAAGACTGCTCTGATCAAGCTCACCTAGCATGATGTCACAAGTGTTCTGTGCCCGGGTGAGCGCACTGGTGAACGCGTGGTCAAACTCAAGACCTAAATTTTTGAGCTTTTTGCCAGCAGAATGGGCCTCTGAAACCCCTTGCTCTGTTAGGCCAGGGTTTCGCCAGCCTGTAAAAAGGTTCTTCAGGTTCCATTCGCTTTGCCCATGTCGGACAAGAACAAGCACGCTTTCCATTGTTTTAACGCCTTAAGTTCACCCTTGCTCCACTTACTCCTGAGCGTTTATCAATGCAAGTCCTTGAACTGGACAAACTTCTAATCTTCGATCCCCAGCACATCCGTCATGGCATAAAGACCGGGTTTTTTATCACGGCCCCAAAGGGCCGCACGCAAGGCACCGTGTGCAAAAAGGTCTCGCGATTCCGCCTTATGTGTAAGTTCAATACGTTCGGCTTCTCCAGCGAAAACAACTGAATGCTCCCCAACGACGGATCCACCACGCAATGTAGCAAAGCCAATGTTACCTTCAGGTCTCGCGCCCGTAATTCCGTCGCGGGCGCGCACGGAATGCTCGTTCAGCGCAATCTCGCGCCCATCGGCAGCTGCTTGACCAAGCATTAGTGCGGTGCCCGAGGGGGCATCTACCTTGTGGCGGTGATGCATCTCCACCACTTCAATATCAAATTCTTCGCCAAGCGCTTTGGCCACTTTTT
The DNA here is from genome assembly GCA_051010095.1 of Hyphomicrobiales bacterium. Classification (GTDB taxonomy): domain Bacteria; phylum Pseudomonadota; class Alphaproteobacteria; order Rhizobiales; family CAJQND01; genus CAJQND01. Next base: position 5,446 of record JBPCVX010000161.1, on the reverse strand, counting down.
TTACCAGCGACATAAGGAGGTTCACGCCTAAGCTCATATTACCTGCCTTGATGATGCGGGCGTGACGCGCTGCTGCAGCAATTTTCTTTTCGTCATCATCGCTAAATCCGGTCGTGCCGATAACATGCACAATTCGTGCTTGGGCTGCCAATGCAGCATGTTCAACACTTGCTTGTGGTGTAGAGAAATCGATGACCCCGTCGATTGATGAAAAAAGCTCAAGCGGTTTATCTGTGACATAGGCATCAATTGGGCCAAGGCCCGCAAGATCACCTAAGTCTTTTCCAATGAATTCAGAGCCTGTGCGCTCGGTGCCACCAGCCACTTCGCACTCTTCTGCCTCATGTATCAATCGTGTCAGGGTGCGGCCCATTCGCCCGCCAGCACCAACAATCGCCAATCGCATTGCACTCAATGGTCTTCCCCGTTATTTATTAAGTTGAGAAAACTTTTCTTGTTCGGCGTATAACAGCCGATGGAAGAAGAAAAAAGAGGGTGAGCCCGCAATTCTACCAATGTGGTGGGCGCGCCCTTTATAACGCACGGGTATGGGGAGTTTCGGCGTATGGTGCATATTCAGCAATCTTTGGTGTTAAGTGCCAACGCAAACGATGTTTGGTCCGTCGTTGGTGATTTCGACAAGATAAACGAGTGGCATCCTGCAGTTTTAACCATCGAACATGATGATGATGATGACGAAGGCCACATTCGGCTTCTAGGTCTTTTGGGCGGCACAAAGAAGATGAAAGAACGCCTGATTGAACTTAATGAAGACGATCTAACATACTCTTACACAATCGAAGACGGCCCGCTGCCCGTGCAAGAGTTCACCGGCACAATATCGGTTGATGCCAGTAACGAAGAAACGGGCAGTTCTATCTTTACATGGGTTGCTGAATTTGAACCAAAAGACACAACTGAAGAAGATGCAACAGCTATAATCACAGGTTATTTTGCGACTGGATTGAAGGGTTTAAAGAAGATCTTCGATGAACGAAATGAGTGAGGGCACTAACTGATTGTTCCGTTCGCAATTAACACCAGCAAGATAATTCCAAGTGCCACGCGGTAGATTACAAAGGGCAGAAAACTTATACGCTTCACCAATGCCATCAGAAAGGCGATGGCTGCAATTGCGGAGAAAAATGTAAGCAACGCTGCCCAAATAACATCTGAAGAAATTGTTTCACCTGCCGCGATCGCATCACCCAAAAACAATACGCCAGCGCCACCAATTGCCGGTATCCCCAAGAGAAAAGAAAATCGCGCTGCCTCTGGCCTGGTTAATCCCAGTGCCCGCCCAGCGGTCATGGTTATGCCCGAACGTGATGTGCCTGGTATAATGGCCAATGCCTGCGCAAGACCAATAGTCAACGCTGACTTCAAACCAAGTTCTTCCATGCGCTTGAGTTTTGGTCCAAACAAGTCTGCAATATAGAGCAATATGCCAAATATGATGGCGTTCCATGCAACAATGCTGGCGCCGCGCAGCTCGTCAATGAGGCCTGATTTCTTCATATAAAGGCCAAATATAACCGCAGGTATGGTTGCCAGGATAATCCACAATGCCATCTTGGCGTTCGTTGTCGAAAAGCGAAGACGTAATAAATCGATCCCACCCCAGAACAATTTGATGACATCGCGCCAAAAATAGACAACCACCGCCAGGAAAGATCCCATATGGACCATCACATCTGTGAGCAGACCTTGATCTTTCCAACCGGTGATTACCGGAACCAAAATAAGATGCCCTGATGAAGAGATAGGCAAGAACTCGGTAATGCCCTGAACAATAGCCAGGATAATAATCTGCTCGATCGACATGCACAGAGCCCCCAATAGATGCGAATCAGCCGCAAATAACGTTAATTCAATTAGACGATTTCATGCCCTTGCCGCAATTGGCTGCAATGAGCCGTCATGGGACTGATTAAATCCGATTCGGGTTGCTAAATGCCTAAGCTTTATCACTATCCTCTCGATCCATTTTCGCGGCGCGTACGTTTGGCGCTTGGCGAGTATAGCGCTGAGTGCGAACTCATCGAGGAGCGCCCCTGGGAACAACGTGAGGGGTTCTTGCAGATTAATCCCATGGGAACGCTTCCCGTGTTCGTGGATGATGATGGCGCGAATGCGCTTGGTATAGAAGCCGTAAGCGAATATTTGGAAGAAACCCTCACAGGTCTTGGCAAGGCGCCTAGTTTATTGGGCCCAACGCCTGCACACAGAGCCGAGACCCGTCGGTTGGTTGCATGGTTCGACCGTCGCTTCCACCGCGATGTGAGTTGGCCAATAGTGGCTGAAAAAGTTGAACGCCGTTTTGCCAATTCAGAGCAAGGTGGCGGCCAGATCAATATGGGTGCTGTGCGCACAGCGCTTGGCAAGATTCGCTATCACTTGGATTATATAGGTGCTTTGGTCGACCAACGAAATTGGCTTGCGGGAGACGATCTCTCCCTAGCGGATTTGGCGGCAGGTGCACATCTCTCCTGTATCGATTATTTGGGGGACGTTCCCTGGAATGCAAATGATGCAGCACGCACATGGTATCAACGCTTGAAATCGCGCCCATCGTTCCGCCCGCTTTTGGTTGATCATGTACGCGGTATGCCGCCGCCGCGTTCTTATGGTGACCTGGACTTCTAACATGGTATAGCCAGAGCATGTTGGAAGCTCTGAAAGAAGAAATTGAAGCCCGCGCCCATGCTGAAGGGTTTGATGCGGTCGGGTTTGCGCGCGCGCAAGGCAGTGCTGGTGCGGCAAGTGGGCTTTCGGAGTTCTTGGCTGCAGGTCGCCACGGCACAATGATGTGGATGGAAGAAACGGCTAAACGCAGGTCTGCCCCCACCGCCATGTGGCCAGAGGCAAAAAGCGCCATCATGTTAGGTTTTAACTACGGGCCAGAGATGGACCCTCTTGAGCGTCTTAAGGATCGTGATCAAGGGGTCATTTCTGTATACGCCATGGGTCATGACTATCATGATCTTATCAAAAAGCGACTTAAGCGCATCGCCAGCTGGCTTGCCAGTGAACATGATTGCGACGTGAAAGTGTTTGTCGACACCGCACCTTTGATGGAAAAACCACTGGCTCAGCAAGCAGGGCTTGGCTGGCAAGGGAAACACACCAATCTGGTGTCACGTGAACTTGGGTCTTGGTTTTTTCTGGGAACCATCCTTACGGACATGGAACTTTCAGATGAATCACCTGAAAAAGACCATTGTGGTGCATGCAGGGCATGCCTTGATGTATGCCCAACAAAAGCTTTTCCTGCTCCCTACAAACTCGATGCGAGGCGCTGCATTTCTTATCTGACTATTGAACATAAGGGGCATATTGATCGTGAATTTCGCAAAGGCATGGGCAACCGCATTTTCGGATGTGATGACTGTCTAGCGGTATGCCCGTGGAATAAATTTGCCCGTGTTGGCCAAGAGGCAAAACTTGCAGCACGTGAAAACTTGCGTGCACCAGATTTAGCCGAACTTGCCAATTTGGATGATGCTGGCTTCCGCGCGCTTTTCACAGCAAGTCCTGTGAAGCGTGTAGGTCGCGATCGGTTTATCCGTAACGTCTTGATTGCAATTGGAAACAGCGGAAATTTAGATTTGGTGAAAATTACCCAAGAACGCCTTTCCGATCCATCAAATCTCGTGCGTGCCATGGCCGTTTGGGCGCTTGGGCAATTATTACCTCAAGAGGAACTCGAAGAAATACGTGCACGGCACGAACCTGAAGAAGCTGATGAAGATGTGTGCAATGAGTGGAGAGCATTATGAGCAAGCACCATTTGTTTTGTTTCGGCTTTGGGTTTTCCGCACAGGCATTGGCCAGGCGGCTCTTACCTCGCGGATGGCGCATTACAGGAACGGCGCGTAGCGAGGATAGTCTTGCTAAGATTACGGACATGGGCGCTGAAGCACTTGTTTTCGATGGAACGGAGAGCGTAAGCATCCCTGATGATGTCTCTCATATTTTGATCTCAGTTCCACCTGATGCAGACGGCGACGTGGTTTTGCGCCAGTGCGCACGGCAGATTGCAGCGCTGTCAGATACGTTATCCTGGGTGGGGTATCTCTCGACAACCGGCGTCTATGGCAATCGGGACGGCGATTGGGTGGATGAGACTTCAAAGCTTGTACCTTCAACACAACGCGGAGAGAGACGTGTTACCGCAGAGCGCGCTTGGCTGGAATTACATGATCAGACCGGGTTGCCGGTAATGTTATTCAGACTGGCAGGCATATACGGGCCAGGCCGCAACCAACTGGTTTCGCTCAAGAACGGCAAGTCCAGGCGGGTGGTGAAGCCCGGGCAGGTATTCAGCCGAATTCATGTTGATGACATTGCGCAAACCTTGGAAGCCTCTATCGACAAGCCCAATCCAGGCCAGGCCTATAATGTCTGCGATGACCTTCCCGCTCCGCCGCAAGATGTGGTCGCCTTTGCGGCTGAATTAATGGGTATGCCGCCACCGCCGGAAGTGCCATTTGATGCAGCAGAAATGTCGGCCATGGGCAGGAGCTTTTATGCGGAATCAAAGCGCGTGCATAATGAGCGGATCAAGAACGAGTTGGGCGTAGAACTCATCTATCCCGACTACAAAGCCGGACTAAAAGCTTTATTTGAGAAAGGTGATGGCAAATAGAAACGGCCGCACCGTATGGCGCGACCGCATCAAATACGAGATGTACTGGACAGCTTAGAGAGCGCCTTCAATCCAATCCGCGAGGCGGCTCTTTGGTGCAGCACCGGTGTGTGTGTCAGCCACTTCACCACCCTTGAACACCATAAGTGTTGGAATTGAGCGAATGCCATATTTCACGGGAACATTTGGATTGTCGTCAATGTTAAGTTTGGCAATGGTAATTTTGCCGTCCATTTCTTCTGCAAGCTCATCAAGCGCAGGCGCAATTTGCTTACAAGGACCGCACCATTCTGCCCAGAAATCAACAACTACCGGGCCTTCAGCATTCAAAACGGCGCTTTCAAAATCAGAATCAGACACATGGATTGTGGTGGACATAAGGTAACCTTTCGCGGAAATGCGCGGTTTTCGCGCGCGGAGATTTGCTGTTCACTAAGGAAAGTAAGAACGCAGTCTCACAACGTCAAGGCCATCGCGGGGTTGCCCACAATCATGTGATCATAGCGGCATGTTTGCCTGCCAATCGCCCAAATGCGATCGCGGTGAGCAAACCATTTCCCGAAAGGTATCCAGATACATCGGGGCCAGACACGCCACATGCTGCACCACCACCGGCAAACAGGTTTACAAACGCTTCTCCTTGTTCATTCATTACCTGCGCATGGTCATTAATCATCAGTCCGCCTTGTGTGTGAAACAAAGCTCCGTTGACCCTGACGGCATAAAATGGCGCGGCGAGTATTTTGCTACCTGCAAACTGGCGACCAAATTTATCTATTTGATTGCTCTTTGCCAAAG
>JBPCVX010000160.1:0-9541 GCA_051010095.1 Hyphomicrobiales bacterium | reverse complement strand
GGCGTGGGTTCTGTTACGCTCAGTTTCACGGCCTGTGGTTTGCGCGCACTCATGAGAACCGGTCTCCCATCAAAAATTGTAAAGCGCGATCAATCCTGATGTGAGGGAAAGACGGTTCGGCACCTGGACTGGAAGGGTCATCCAGCAGGGGTGGTCGGAAGCGCAAGAACTTCACAGAATCGTTCTCCATTGCGCCTGCGAGCGCATCTTCGGCGTTATCTGGCAAATCGCCGGGAAAAAGGGCTGCTTCAGTTAACCCATCAAATGTGTCATTGCCCAGGGTTTCACCACTTTCCGGAGTGCCAATAATAGAGGGCAATTCATCACCATTTTGTTGCAGGGTTGCCTCGCGGGTCGCGCGAATTGAGGCAAGAGCGAGAACATCAAACGCAGCACCAGTTGATTGGGTGCGTGTCAAAGCTTCATCAACAATCCTTGCCATGATCGCCTCGAACTGGTCATGGCTGGATTGATGCAGATGGTCTGCCTTGGTGGCTGCAAACAGCACATGATCAACCTTTCTGCCAAGGATAGCGTTCAGCCAAGAGGTTTTTCCAGGGCGGAAGCATTGAAGAATGTCGCCAAGGGCTGCCTGAAGGTCTTCGATTGCGTTTGGGCCAGCATTGAGGGCTGCAAGAGTATCTACCAGCACGATCTGGCGGTCTATGCGGGCGAAGTGGTTCATGAAGAACGGTTTTACAACGCGGGTTACGTAGCTCTCATAGCGGCGCTCCATCATCGCCCAAATGCTGCCCGACGGCGCGGAAGATTGGTCTTCTGGCAGTAACAAGGGCGCAAAGGTTATCAGCGGAGAACCATCTAGATCACCGGGCATCAAGAACCTGCCTGGTGCAACTGTCGATAGCGCATAATCATCTTCTCTGCAGGCATGCAGGTACGACGTAAACTTTTGCGCGGCCTGACGCGCTTTCGCCTCATCCTCGGGATTCAAGGGGTTGAGAGCGCTAATGAACTCGACCCAATCCTTAGCCAACGCTTGGCGCGGGGCTTTATGGGCGATTTCCAATGTTTTTTGACACCATTCTGCATAGCTCAAATCGAGCAACGGCAAATCCAACAACCATTCACCTGGATAATCGACAATATCGATGTTCAATGTGCCGCCAGCGAAACTGCGGGCAAAGAACCCATCTGGCTCGTATTCGACCGTCAGCCGCAACTGTGATATCCGCCGGGTTGAATGTGGCCACGTGCGCTGTGCGCCTGCGGTTAGCGTGTCAATGTGATCTTCATAGGCAAACCGCGGCACATCATCATCTGGCTGCGGTTGCAAGTATGCGCGTTTTATGCGCCCAGCTGCATAAGGCTCTAATAAAGGTAAGCGGCCGCCGTGAATGAGATTGTGCACCAATGCAGTGATGAAAATGGTTTTTCCCGAGCGTGCAAGCCCGGTCACACCCAATCTAATCGTCGGGTTGACGATGTCGCTTGCATAATCTGCAAGCCCGCCCAGGGCAATTTTGGCTTCGTCGGTAAAAGAGGTGAATTTCAAAGAGTGCCTCCGTCACCGGATAGATGGTTTGTGAATGTGATGAATGCAAGCGTTTGTATTCAATTTATTCAAGTAAATTATAATGAAAACTATGTAAAATATTATAAATAATCAGTTTTCGTCAATTTTCGTGGCTTTGCATAATCCTCCAAATTGCCTGTATCCGGCTCAATCTCGTGCCAAGAATTTACATCAAAGGAAATCACTGCAAGAGCAGCGGTTGGAAATTTCATGTTCATGTCCGACCGCAGACCGTCATCTCCGGTACTCACGAGCATCTGCGCGAGATAAAACAGTGTTGGGTTGTGCCCGACAAGCATAACTGTTTCAGCCACGTTATCGCTGTTGCGTATCACATCGAAATAGGCGGCTTCGCCAGAGAAATCGTAAAGGGCATCGTTGATAATGATTTGTGGCGCTGAAATTAGTTCTCCTATCGCAAGCGCGCAGGTTTCCTCTGCCCGGCGCGCAGGAGAACAATATACGACATCCGGAGTAAGGTTGTTCTTTTGAATATAACGGCCCATGCGTGGTGCCACTTTCACCCCGCGCGGAGCCAATGGGCGATCACGATCGGACAGTCCATCGTGCGACCAGTCAGACTTGGCGTGGCGAAAAAGTAATACCCGTTTCATTCAAGCATATTGGCGGATATTTGAGACAGATGCACGACTAAAACGGTAAAAATTCTTTACCTAGCGGTTTCCTCGCTGTGCCATGAAAGCCAGCCTCTCGAACAAATGCACATCCTGTTCGTTTTTCAGCAATGCGCCGTGTAGAGGTGGGATTGATTTACGGCTATCAGCTTCGCGCAGATCTGCAGGTTCTATATCTTCATTCATGAGCAGTTTTAGCCAATCCAACAATTCCGAGGTGGATGGTTTCTTCTTAAGGCCAGGGATTTCGCGCAGATTGTAGAATGAATTCAGCGCTTCGGAAATCAATCGGCCTTTCAAATCGGGGAAATGCACGTTCACAATCTCTTCCATCGTTCCTTGATCTGGAAACTTGATGTAGTGGAAAAAACAGCGGCGCAAGAAGGCGTCTGGAAGTTCTTTTTCGTTGTTAGAGGTAATTATCACGATTGGACGCTGAATGGCGCTGATCATCTCGCCAGTTTCATAAACGACGAACTCCATACGATCGAGTTCCTGCAAAAGATCGTTAGGAAATTCAATGTCGGCTTTGTCAATTTCGTCGATTAAAAGAACAGGGCGCTCTTTCGCGGTAAAAGCTTCCCACAATTTGCCCCGCTTGATGTAGTTGGAGATATCATGCACCCGCTCATCACCCAGCTGACTGTCGCGCAACCTGCTGACCGCATCATATTCATATAAACCCTGTTGCGCCTTTGTGGTGGATTTTACGTGCCATTCCAGTAGATTAGCACCAATTGCATCGGCAACTTCATGGGCGAGAACAGTTTTACCGGTTCCCGGTTCACCTTTAACCAATAACGGTCGTTCCAGTGTGATTGCTGCATTCACGGCAACCCGCAAATCGTCAGTTGCAACATAGTTCTTTGTGCCTTCAAAGCGCATCGCCGAAATTCTCCACTTGGTGCAAGGTTGCGGACGTTAATAGGCGTGAGTTGTGAATTCAAGATGTTAGATAAAATTTGTTTGAGAACGAATTTTTGTGAATTTTGATTTCTTCTCTTGAGGCCGGGCGCGACCGTAGATATAAGGGCGCCAATAAAGGGGACTGAATCGAGCAGGTTGAGGAAGCGATGACAACGACGACCAAATCGAAGCAATCCAAGCCCGCTAAACGGGTGGCAAAGACGCCAAAGAAAGCGTCTAAAGCTAAAACTAAAAAACCAAAGCAAATCATCATTGGAGATGATTATTCTCCCAATGATGAAGAAGCGTTCATGAACGACCGCCAAAAACAGTATTTTCGCCAGAAATTGCTGCGGTGGAAGGATGATATTTTGCGTGAAAGCAAAGAAACCATCCAGAACCTTCAAGACGAAAATTTGAACCAGCCCGATATTGCAGATCGTGCTTCAACAGAAACTGAACGTTCTTTGGAATTGCGTACGCGCGATCGCCAACGCAAGCTTATTTCCAAGATCGAATCAGCGTTGAAGCGTATTGAGGATGGCTCATATGGATATTGTGAAGAAACTGGTGAGCCTATTAGCCTAAAAAGGCTAGATGCGCGGCCAATTGCTACTTTGTCACTTGAAGCTCAAGAAATGCATGAACGCCGTGAGAGGGTCTACCGCGACGACTGACCAATTTCACATCTAAAAACAATAAAGCCCGGCAAACTGCCGGGCTTTTTTTTGAATTTGCGTGTGCCTCTATTCGACAACAACCTTGGCGCCCACTTTGGTGCGATTGTAAAGATCGATCACATTTTCATTGGTAAGCCGTATGCAACCAGACGATACACTGGTTCCAATGGTCCAGGGTTGAGCGGTTCCATGAATACGATAGAGCGTATTGCCCAAATAAAGAGCACGGGCACCAAGGGGGTTATCTTCACCGCCTGGCATATATTCAGGCAGATCAGGCTCGCGCGCGCGCATCTCTGCTGGCGGGCGCCATGCTGGCCATTCCGCCTTGCGTGAGATTTTTTCCTGACCTGACCACTTGAACCCAGAGCGCCCAACACCAATTCCGTATCGAATTGCGCGCCCGTTTCCGAGCACGAAGTAGAGATATCGCCGACGCGTATTGATGATGATGGTGCCTGCGGGTTCGCCGCTGCGATAGCTTACTTCTTGTTTATGAAATTTCTTCGCCAAACTCCAAGGACGTGAGGAGAAATTGTATTTCGTCTCTGCAATTGCAGGAGTTGCCATGATGCTGCCGGCCACAACTGCGGCAGAAACGGCAAGAACTACGCTTTTTAATGCCATTGTTCGTCGCGCTCCTTCGTTCAAAGCTAAAAGCGATACCCGTGATGAAAGCGCATTGAGCGCCTGCTTGACCCATTAAGGGCGCAAAAACGGGTAGGGCGTCAAGCGTCTTAAGGCCATGTTAACCTTGATTTTAACACACCTGTTGCATCTATGCATCAGGTTGCACGTCACGTTTCGTCAGATTGACGCGTGATGGAACCGCCAGACAAAGTGGGTCTGGGTGTCTCTCGCTTCAGCGAAGGTGCGGCACTTGTTGTGCCCGACGCTAATGAGTCGCGGCTGGCAAAGCGCGAGGTTGAAGCGGACGTGTCTGAAGATGACGCCGCTGAAGAAAAACGGGACCTAAAGCCCTCGCGTGAGGGTCTGCGTTCTGCACCATCAGTATTCGGAGCAGGGGTTTCGGCAGGTAAGTCAAACGTGGGCTCAACGGGTGCGGCAGGTGTTTCATATGCTGGTTGCTGATATTCGACCGTCTCATAGACGTCTTGGCCGACATTGGTTTTCACAACTAAATCTTGTGGTCCGCCCACCAGAAGCAGATGCTCTTCCTCATCGCATTGAATTAAAACCAAGTGTCGGATTTTGTCGATCGATCGTGTTTCCAAGACAGCTAATCGATCGCCCCGACGGGCGCTAATTGCACCACCAGCACGCTTGAGTAACCAAATAAGAAGAAACAAAACAACAATTGCACCGACGGCTATCGCCGCAATTTGCCAAATTTCCATTTCGGGCATAACGCGTTAACTCATACATGAGTGAGTGTTAAAAGATTGGCGCAAAAACTCACTCAAAATTTTTGCCCCTGACTTTAGGTGTGAGACCACCCAGCGCCTAATTCACCTGCAAATGGTGCGTGTTTTCTGCTCCATTGTTCATAACGATACTTTACAGCGCTTTTTTTGGCACCCCGTCAACAGAGAAATAGTCTCACTTTTCTTCAAATCGCCTATAGTCACGACATGATTCGTCTAAATACGGTAGGCGTCGATGAGTGAGACAGACAGCAACAGTGCTGTTGAACAGCATCTGTTGGAGAACAAATCCAGCGCGCAATCTTCGCGTGGGCAACTTGCCGCGCTTGCTTTGGCTGTGCTCGTTGCTGCTGCTGCTGCATTATTTGTATTTAAGTTTGAAGGCCAGGCCCCCGCATGGTTGCTGGGTGTTGGCGCATTTGTTGGTGCATGTGGTCTTTTTGCAATTTTGGGGTGGATCGCGGGTCTCATTCATCTTGGCAAACCCAGCGGAAAAATCGCATTCTTTGAAGATGCCTTAAACGCGCTTGACAATAGCGTCGTTGTTACGGACATGCGCGGGCGCGTTGTGTTTGCAAACGATGCTTATAAAAGTTTTTCGGGCGCGGTTCAAAAAGCGCAAGTGAGCGGTGTCGAAAGCTTGTATGCTGGATATGCCGACATATCCGGGCAAATATACAAACTTGCGCAAGCTGGCAAAGGTGGTCTGCGCGCCATGGAAGATGTGCGCATTGAACCTGATGACACAATGCCTGGTGCTCACGATAGCGCGGTTAAGTGGCTGAGTATTTCCGTCTGCCCAATCAAGAATACGGGTAAGCAAACTCACGTGCTTTGGCGCATTGCCGATAAGACCGCTGCCAAACAGGCACAAGAGGCGGCATTTTCAAAACTCCAAGATATCATCACATATCTGGATACAGCCCCTGCTGGTTTCTTCTCTGCATCCGCCGATGGCAGCATTGATTATATGAATGCAACGCTTGCGGAATGGCTCGGCCGTGATCTGTCTGAGGTGATGGATGGCACGCTAAATTTGTCCGATCTGCTTGCAGAAGATGGCGCTAAACTGCTCGCAAATGCTTCAAGCGGTGATGAAAGTGCGGTTCTTGATCTCAAGTTAAGCGCGCAAGATGGCGCACCCTTACCGGTGCGCGTGTTGCACGCGATGGATGCCGATGCGGATGGCAGTCCAGGACAGTCCCGTTCACTGGTGTTGCGTTTAGGGTCCGCTGCGGCAAATCTTGGGGGCGCTGGTGCTGCGGAGCAGCGTCTTGCTCGGTTTTTCAATAACGCACCAATTGGCATTGCCGAGATCGAAGAAAGCGGCAAGGTGACCAACGCAAATACCGCCTTCGCAACGCTTGCCGGACGCGCCGTCCTTGAACAACAAATGGATGAGCTGGTCGCCCAGGCAAACCGTGAACCGTTGTCAGAAGCGCTAACCGCAGCGCGCGAAGGAAAATCTGTTCCTCCCGCAGATGTTGTGTTCGGTGAAGGGGAAGATGCCCGTACCGGGCAAATTTTCTTCTCGCGCATTGAAGATGAGGATGAAGGCGCGCGCGCGCTCATCTATGCTGTTGATACGACTGAACACAAGGCGCTGGAGTTGCAATTCGCGCAAGCCCAGAAAATGCAGGCTGTTGGCCAGCTTGCAGGTGGCGTGGCGCATGATTTCAACAATATGCTTACCGCGATTATTGGTTTCTCTGATCTGCTTCTGGCAAAGCACCGACCTACCGATCCGTCGTTTCAGGACATTATGAACATCAAGCAGAATGCCAATCGCGCGGCCAATCTTGTGCGCCAGCTTTTGGCTTTCTCTCGGCGCCAGACCTTGCGCCCAGAAGTGCTGTCACTCACTGACACGCTAGGCGACCTGGGAAATCTGTTGAACCGGCTGCTGGGTGAGAAAATCGAGCTCGACATATCCCATGGCCGTGATCTGGGGTTGGTCAAGGTGGATGTAAACCAGTTTGAGCAAGTGATCATGAATTTGGCAGTGAATGCCCGCGATGCCATGCCAGACGGCGGCAAGCTCACCATTCGCACCGCGAACATCTCTGAAGAAGAGTCTGTTACCGTGGAGCCATCGCTCATGGGCGCTGGCGAATACCTGCTCTGTGAGGTCACCGATACGGGCGTTGGTATGCCTAAGGATGTGTTGGACAAGATCTATGAACCGTTCTTCTCCACCAAGGAAGTTGGCAAGGGCACGGGCCTTGGGCTTTCAACGGTCTACGGTATTGTGAAGCAAACCGGCGGGTTCATTTTCTGCGACAGTGAGCCAGGAGAGGGCGCGACCTTCCGCATTTATTTGCCACGTCATTACCCGCAGGCAGGCGAGCAAGAAGAAGATGTCGAAGAGCACAAAGATGCAAAAACCGCAGACCTCACCGGCGAAGGAACAATCTTGCTGGTGGAGGACGAAGATGCGGTGCGCGCCTTTGCTTCTCGTGCCCTACAATCGCGTGGCTATACTGTTTTGGAGGCAGATAGCGGTGTATCTGCGCTTGAACAGGTTAACGAACATGAAGATGAGATCGATCTGGTCATTTCAGATGTAGTGATGCCGGAAATGGATGGTCCGTCGCTTCTGCGCGAATTGCGGTCTCGCGGCATGAACGTTACGATTATTTTCATCTCTGGTTATGCAGAAGATGCTTTTGCTAAAAATCTTGAAGAAAACGAGAAGTTTGCGTTCTTGCCGAAGCCGTTTTCATTGAAGCAGCTTGCGGCCGCGGTAAAAGACGCCATGGCGCAATAGAGAGGCTTGCGGGCGGCATTGATTCATGCACCATGTGAGCATGTCTGCTGATCCCATTTCCGCAATGTCAGATCCATCTCGCTTACCCCCATCACTGTGGGCAGCAACTGCGATTGACGGACCTGAATATCACAGTTTAGCCGGTGAAATCACGTGTGATATCGCGATTGTCGGTGCGGGATTTACAGGGCTAACGACGGCATTATCGGCCGCTGAAAATGGAGCGACCGTTGCAGTTATCGAAGCGGGTGAGCCAGGCTGGGGGGCTTCGGGCCGCAATGGCGGTCAAGTGAATGCAGCTCTTAAAACCAAGTCCGAGGACATCATTGCGCAATATGGTGAAGAGGCGGCCGCGAAGATCAAATCCTTTGCAGCCAGCGCGCCAGAAGTAGTGTTTGATCTGGTCAAAAAACACAAGATTGATTGTGGTACGCAGCGCTCGGGGCTTTTGTTCTGTGTCGCCAGTGAGGCATATTTGCCTTATCAGCGTGCCACCTGCGATGAGTGGTCCCAGCAAGGCGCGCCAGTGCGCTGGGCCGACAGGGAAGAAACTGCTGCGCTTACCGGATCGCCCGATTATCACGGTGCAATGGTCGATATGCGCTGTGGGAAGGTGCAACCCCTATCTTATGCGCGCGGTCTTGCTCGTGCGGCCATAAAAGCTGGCGCAAAAATATACGCCCGCACTAAGGCGATCAGTTTGTCATCCACCCAAGATGGTTGGGAACTCAAGACGCAGAATGGTGTTGTGAAGGCCGGCAAGGTGGTTCTGGCCACCAATGGCTATAGCGGTTATCTGGCAAAAGAACTTTCACCGGATCTGGATCGATCAATCATTCCGGTTTCTAGTTTCATCATTGCCACAGAACCGTTGAGCGATAATCTGCGCCGCTCCATTTTGGCAGAAGGCCATTGCACGGCGGATACAAGAAGATTTCTCTATTACACACGCCTGGATGATGAAGGTAGATTGGTTTTCGGCGGGCGCGGATTGTTGCGCGATCCCAAAAGTGCGAAAGATTTTGATCATTTGCGTCTTGGACTGGCGAAAGTGTTTCCTCAGGCGCGTGATGTGCCCATCCAATATAGTTGGAGCGGCCGTTTGGCTTTGACGCCTGATGGTGTGCCTCATCTGCACGAACCGGTGCCTGGGTTGCTTATGGCATTGGGCTATAACGGGCGCGGTGTGGCGGCTGCCAGCGCATTGGGCACGGCAATAGGAGCCTACGCCTCTGCCAATGACCCATCGGCTCTGCCATTTCCGCCATCCAAGATAGATCAGATTCCATTTCACAGCCTGCGCGAACCATTTATGGCAATTGCATTTGCCTGGAACCGCGCCATGGACAGGTTGGGCTGGTGATTATGAGAGACAAACGAAAGGCAAACTCATGAATACGCTCCATTCGCTCGCAGAGGCCCTGGAAGATGGCAAAACAAGCGCCCGGGCACTCGCTGAACAGGCACTTGCCAACATCAAGGACGAGAGTGGGGAGGGCGCCCGCGCGTTTATTGCCTATGATGAAGATCAGGTATTGGCAGATGCTGATAATGTTGACCGTTTGCGCAAGGCGGGCCGGGCGCCATCGCTCTTTGCGGGCATTCCCATGTCTCTTAAAGATTTGTTTGATGTT